>CP067345.1:2674836-2991691 GCA_020641055.1 Clostridioides sp. ES-S-0010-02 | reverse complement strand
TTCATGATAGGGATAGTTTTTATTGGAGTAGTTTATAAGAAAACTATTTTAATAAATCAAAATATTATTGGAACTATAGTACTTATCTTACTATTTATGTGGCAAATTCCACTTTGTATGTTTTTAGCCTCAAAATTTGGTTTGTTTATTACAGTTTTAATAAATATGTTTTTCACTGTATTTGGAGTAGCTGTTTTTTCAACTACAAGTTCATGGTGCTTATTTCCATATTCAATTCCATCAAGATTAATGGCTGCAATATTGCATATTTTACCAAATGGACTTCCTGTACCAGAAGGAAATGAACTTTTAAGCCCTAATGTCATTTTACCAGGTATATTAATATCTATTGCTTTATTTATATTATTTACTTTAGCTACAAGTGCTTGGTTTAAAAATAGAGAGGTGAAATAATATGGCACAACTAATAAGACTATTTAATTCTGACTTGATAAAACTAAAAAGAACTTACATAGTACTAATACACTTTTGTATTGCATTAGTAGGAATAGGCTTATTTTTAGGATATTACAATATTTCAGGTTATGATAGTATATCAAAGATAGTAGCATATTTACAAGTTATAGCTATAGCTTTTCCTTTATTATCAAGTATTATGTGTTCAATGTGCGTTGAACAAGAATATTACTCAGGAAATTATAAGCATATACTAACATCATCTAATCCAAAATACCTTACAATTATAAGTAAATATGTAATTTTAATATGCCTTGGTTTTGGAGCAACATTAGTTTCTGTGTTAGGTTTTGAATTTGGTATAGATACTATTTTTAATAATAATCATTTTACACTAAGTTTTTATATGATTTCAATTTTAATTTTAGCAGGAAGTAATCTATTTGAATATATATTACATTTATTCTTAAGTTTGAGATTTGGAAAAGGAGCATCAATTGGGGTAGGTATAGTGGAGACTTTACTTTCAGCACTATTACTAACTGGACTAGGAGATGGTATATGGCAGTATATTCCTTGTGCATGGGGTGTTAGATTTGTAAGTGTTTGGGCATCTTTTTCAAGTTCTAAAGAAATTGAATCAATTCAAGAGTTCCAGTCAATAGGTTTAATTTGTGGCTTTGCAACTATTTTTGCATTTGTAATTTTATGTATTTGGTTTTCTAAATGGGAAGGTAAGAAATCTGAAGAATAAAATAATTAATTGTTTATTTAGATTATTTGTATTATTATATTATAGTATAATTTGATAACAGAAAAGAGATAAAAATAATCAGATATACAGTTGCTTAGGTGTTAATTAAACTGTTTGGAGGATATGATACGAATGTTTCGGAAAAAAAATTCTAATAATAAAAAAGTTGTAAAGTTAAGAACTATTTTTGTAAGATATTTGTCTGTATTCTTTGTTACAACAATTACTTTGGGAGTTCTTTTAGTATTTTTGTTTTCTGTGTTATTATCATTAGGAGTAGTGTTGCCATCCAATTATACAGAAAAGCAAATCTACAAATATAAAGATGAAATTATTTCAAGTGAAAAAGTAACTAAAGATATAATACCAGATTTTTGTGACTATGGAATCTACACTTTAGATGGTAAATTGACTTCGGGAACTTTTAATAATGAAGAAGCAAAAAAAACTTGGAATTTAATGAAAGGTATTGAAGTAAAAAGTGGACATTCGTCAGACAATTATATAAAACTTTTTAGACAAAATGAAGTATGTATAATAAGATATGATATAGTATCAGAATTCAATTCTCCAGGTTTAAGAAAATATTTGCCAAAGCCAGAAGTATTAGGGATAATTATTTTTGTTGTAGCATTTTTTATTGAAGTGGTTATACTATCAAAATCTTTTGGTAAAAAAATTAATGCAAAAATGGACCTTTTGAAAAATGCTACAGAAAAAATACAACAGCAAGATTTAGATTTTACAATAGAATCTAGTGATATTTATGAAATTGATAATGTTCTCTTTTCTATAGAAAAAATGAAGCTAGCATTAAAAGATTCTCTAGAAAAGCAGTGGAGACTGGAAGAAACTCGAAAAGAACAGATATCTGCATTAGCACATGATATAAAGACCCCATTAACCATTATACATGGAAATGCGGACTTATTGATTGAAATAAATGACAATCCTGAGCTATCAGAATATATGGAATATATAGCAAATGGTGTTACTCAGATAGAAAAATATATTAACACTCTAATATACATATCTAAAGCAGATAAAGGTTATACAATTAATAAAGAAAGTATTAATATTGATAAATTTATAGAGGATGTTTTGGTGCAAATAGAAGCACTGGCCAGTACAAAAAGTTTAGATGTGGAATTTTATAAGCAAGATGATTTACCTAAGAATATAACAATAGATAGAGAATTATTATTTAGAGCTATTATGAATATAATTTCAAATGCTATTGATTATTCAACAAATCAAAGTAAGTTATATTTTGATGTATTAGTAAATCAAAGATATTTAAAATTTGTAATTACAGATTGTGGAAGAGGTTTTTCTAAGGAAGATTTATCAAAAGCTACAGAACAGTTTTATACAGGCGATTCGAGTAGGAACTCTAAATCTCATTATGGTATGGGTCTATACATTGCAAATACTATTATACAAAAACATAATGGTAATTTAAATGTTGAAAATTCTATAAAAACTAGTGGAGCAATGATAACAATTGAAATACCAATAATTTAATACTTATATCCATTTTATAAATACCTAAATTTTATATACTTGGTAGGTATTTGTAAAATGGATAATTTTTGTGGTTAATTTTATATATTAATTAAATCTGATAAAAAGTTTTCGAACATCACTCCATCATTTCTATCAGTGTCAAATTGAGACGTATAATTTATCGTTTTATATATAAAATCTGTTGCAGTATTAACAGCTATTCCTAAGTCATGGTTATTCACTAGCATACCACAAAGTATAGATGTAAATATATCTCCAGTTCCACTATAAGAACAGTTATTGTATTTAACAGAAGTAAAGAATATATGGTCAGTATCTCTATCATAAGCTAAATTTAATATATTATCATCTTCTAATATACCTGTGATTACAACTTTACTAGGTCCTAAAGAAGATACAGATTTTGCAATATTTATAAGTTCATCTCTATTATAATCCTTTTTTGTATAGTCATTTCCAGTTAAGAAACAAGCTTCTGTTAAATTAGGAGTAGTTAAATCTGAATGTCTAACTAATTCTTTAATTTCATGTCTCATTTCTTCTGTAAAGATTGGATACATAATTCCATTATCGCCCATTACAGGGTCAACTACGATAAAAGCATTTGGATAATCATTTATAAAGTTTGCCACTATTTCAATTTGATGTTTTGAACCTAAAAAACCACTATATATACTATCAAAGTTGACTTTTAAATTTTTCCAAACAGTTGAATATTTTACCATCTCATCAGTGCAATCTAAAAATGTAAACTCAGGATAACCAGTTTGACTTGAAAGTATAGCTGTTGGAAATGGACAACATTGAACCTTTAATGCTGAAAGTATAGGTATAGCAACTGATAATGAACATTTTCCTATTCCAGATAAGTCATTAATTGCTGCGACTTTTTTTTGCATAAAAAACCCTCCATTAGTATGTATTAATCATAATGATATCAAAATATTTATATACATATATATTACTATAAAAAAAAGAAAAAAGTAGATTATAAAATAAAAATTTGTAAAAAAAACAGTGTATCAATACAATTAATTTTTAATATTGGACATAATAAGATAGAGAATTATTAAATATGAAAATTATTGTATATAATAATAGCTTTTTTGTGAATTTATTCGTAAGGTGTACTATTTGGGAGGTGTAGCTTTGAAAATACTGAAAAATAAAAATAAGTACATCAAAGGTATAATGGCATTTGTATTTTTATCTTTAGCTACTACAGCAGGTGTATTTTTAATTAATGATTTAAGTATGAAAAATATGAAAGAAAAAGTTATAGAATCTGCTACTGTTGAAGGTGATGATGTAAAAGACCAGTATAAGTTATTGCTTGAAAATTTATTTGACTACAGAAATAAGGCAATATTAGAGAAAAATGAAAATATTTTAAAAGGTCTTTATGAAACAGAAAAAAAGTTTGGTCTTTGGGCTTATGAAAATGAAGTAAAAAAGATGAAGTATTTAGAAAATTGGTCTAGTAAACAAGGTGTAAAGTTTAAAGACATAAAGACAAGAGTCAAAGTTAAAAAAATAAAAGAAAAAGAAAAAGACTTATATGGCATAATATGTTCTGTATCAACTGAGTATAAGTACTCATATGAAAATCAAAAGGACAAAGAAAATGTATTTAGAATAGGTACATATCACTATCTAAATGTAAAAATCATAGATAATCAATATGTAATAACTAAAGAGTGGTATACAGACCCTTTTGCAGATTCTTTAAATTTAGAAAATATAAAATCTGATGATATAAGAAGCTATATTGGTCAACAAAATGCTGTAGAGTTACAGCTTACAGAAGAGCAAAAGAAGGCTATAGATTATGCACATAAATACTGTGGAGCAGCAGCAGATGAAGAACATGGTATGAAGTTTAATCCAAATTATAGAGATTATAATCCAGAAGGTGGAGATTGTGCCAACTTTGCATCACAGATAATGTTTGAAAGTGGAAAGTTTAAGAAAAATTCAATCTGGAATTATAGTGAAAGAGCAGGAACAAAAGCATGGGTAAATGCGCAAGCTTTTAAAAATTATGCTCTCTATAGTGGAAGAGGTTCATTAATAGCTAAAGGTTCTTACGAAGATGTTTACAAAGAAGCTTATAATCTACGTCCTGGAGATTTTGTAGGATATGAAAAAAAAGGTAGAATAACACATGTTTCGACTGTAACGGGATTGGATTCAAGAGGATATCCTTTGGTAACCTGTCATAATACTGATAGAATGCTTGTGCCATGGGATTTAGGTTGGAGTGATAAATCTATAAGATTCCATATAATAAAAATAAACTATTAAAAATTTATAAAGAAAAATAAAGTATAAAAGATAACAATGATTTAATATTATAAATTAAAAAAAATGATTGTTAATGTATAAAAATAATAATAATTGACAAACATAGCTATATATGATAAAGTAGTAATAAGGTTACAGAAAAGAGTAGCTAAATAATTGTGTTTTTTTAGGAGGATTTATTAATGAAAACTGGTGTAGTTAAATGGTTTAACAATGAAAAAGGATTTGGATTTATATCTGTAGAAGGTGAAGGAGATGTTTTCGTACATTTCTCAGCTATAACAGGAGATGGATACAAATCATTAGAAGAAGGACAAAGTGTTGAATTCGAAGTAGTGGATGGAGCTAAAGGTCCTCAAGCTGCTAACGTAGTTAGATTATAATTAAAAATTCATATATATTAGTATTCTAGTAATATGACAGATAAGCCGCTAATCGTTTAGCGGTTTTTTCAGTTTTTTGTAAACTAAATTAATTGCAAAATAAATTAAAATTATTAAAATAAAGGCATTAATAATAAGATAAATATGTTAAAATTAATAGTGTAGAGTAAAATTATTATGGCTAAGTTTAAGTCAATTAACCTCTAGTTAATTTTCTATAAAAAGAATAAGTGACGCTGATAGACCATATAAAAATATTAATAAAGTATAGACATTTAAAGCTATTAAAAGAAAAACGCTTGTTACAGCGTATAGTATCTAAAAAATACTTAGAAAATGAGAAAGGAGAAAGTTACTGCAAAAAAGTAACATTATAAATATTGGATAATATTTATAAGTTTTCGGTAACGGTGGGTAGTGTAATGAACATATTATTCTTTCTAACACCAAAAAGTGAAGTAGCATATATATATGAAGACTACACTATAAGGCAAGCCCTAGAAAAAATGGAATATCACAAATACTCTGCAATTCCAATAATAAGCAAAGAGGGTAAATATATTGGAACTATAACAGAAGGTGATTTTTTATGGACATTAAAAAACGACTTAAATCTGGACCTAAAAGGATTGGAAGATGTTCCAGTAACAGATATAAATAGAAAAATGGATAATTCTCCTGTTTCCATCAATGCAGATATTGAAGATTTAGTAATAAAATCTTTAAATCAAAATTTTATTCCTGTTATAGATGACCAAGATACATTTATTGGGATAATAAAAAGAAGAGATGTAATAGGTTATTGTTATGAGATAATACGTGGATATAAAAATTTAGCAGATGATAATTAGAAAATTTTTTGAAACTTTTCAAGTTTCTACTTCTATTCTTTGTAATAAAAGAATAATAATATGAAATTAAATTCTTAAACTTTAATATAAAAGCTGTCTTTTCTAAAAATTATAGATAAGACAGCCTTTTTTATCTGTTGTTTTATTATTAGTCGTTGTATTTTACAAGATTTCCATATTTAGCATTAAGAGAATTTATTTTATTTCCATAAACTTCATTTTGTTTTTGGTATAATAAACTTTTTTCAACTTCATCTTTAACTTCATCAAATGTAGATTCTGTACTTTCTTGAAGGTCTTCTAACTTTATTATATGGTATCCAAATTGAGTTTTAACTGGTTCACTTACTTCACCTTTAGCCATAGAGAATACAGCTTCTTCAAACTCAGGAACCATTTGTCCTCTACCGAATGTTCCTAAATCACCACCCATATCTTTAGATGGGCAAGAAGAATGTTTAACAGCAGCATCTTCAAAAGATATTTCTTCTGATTTTATTTGAGCAAGTATTTCTTTAGCTTTTTCATCACTATCTACTAGTATATGTTTAGCAGTTGCACTTTCTGGTTTAGAAAAAGAACTCTTATTAGCTTCAAAGAATTTTACTTTTTCATCTTCTGTTACATCAACACTAGATAAAACTTTATTTATAGCAAATTGCTTTAATACATTTGCTTCTATTTTTTTCATTTCTAACTTAAACACTTCTTCTTCATCTAATTTTTCGTCCTTAGCATCTAAGAAGAATAGTTCTTGGTTTACTAAATCATTTAATAAATGTTTTTTTCCTTCTTCAGTTTTAAATTGCATTGCTTGATAAGGATCTAATGATTTTAATGCATTTTCAATATCAATATTAGTTATCTCTTTTTCTCCAACTGTTACTAAAACTTTTTTTTCCATATTTTCCATAATAGTTAACTCCTTTTATAGTGTATTTCATTATTAATATAAAGCTACCAACTTAAATAATATCAGAAAACGATGTATATGTCTAACATTTAAAGTCATATTAAGTCAAATAGACTTAGATTTAATAGAACAAGGTGATTACAATCAATAGAATTGAGGCCATAATTCCCACTATTCCTTCTTCATGTTTAAATTTAAGTGTTTTTACTATTGAATAATAAAAATATATTCCAGTAAAAACTATCTTTAGATACAAGAAAAATAAACTCTTTGGATATATCAAGAAACTAAAAAGAGTAAATATAAATGCAAGTAAAGTGCTTATCCTGTAAAAGAAATCTATTTGTGTAATGTCTTTATATTTTATTATAAATATTGAGTATAAAATGATGTAAATAATTGCAACAATTGTATAAGCAGTAAATAATGTATTTTCAAGAGTACCATTTGAAATTACTATCCACTTATACCACATAATTGGCCAAAAAAATAGTGCTAAGAACTTAAAATAATTATCAAAAAACTTTTCTTTATACATTCATCAAACAACCTTTCTTAAAAAAGCATGTATTTGTTTTTAGAATTTAAAATAATGTGCTATCATTATTATATATTAATATTGAGTTTATAGAAACCAAAATTTGCTAAAATAAATATATAGATTTTTGTTATTAAGTCAATTAAAATTACTACCATTTTATTATGAAATTGGATCAAATATGTAGAAATATGGCAAATTAGTTAATACAAGATATTTATTATTACCAAGTGGTAAAGTTTGTTTTTTTAATGATAAGAATTCCAATCTTTTTTGAAAAAATTTGATATCTACATTAAGTATATCAGCCATTTCATAAACGCAAGTAATACCAGAATTAATTATATTTATTATATCTTCTTCTGTAATTAAAAATTCACAAGCCCATTTTAAAGCTTTATTTTCACATTTGTCTATAATGATTTTTGTGTAATAATCATTATAAGAGGATATATAGTATCCAAAACTAGTGAAATGATGTCCAAGTTCCTCTGCTAATATGGATGTAAGTTTATTGGTATTTTGTTTTAAGTTACTGAGTAATGATATAACTTTTATACCATGCCTGTTTATATATAATCCTTCTAAGTCACCTGCAATATGAGTGGTATAATGAATTATTATCTCTTCCTGAGAAGCTAATTCAAAAAGTTTATCCAAATTATTCATAAAAATCCCCCTAATATAGAATGTATGTTTGATGAAAAGTTATATTAAAAGAGCAGAGAAATAAATCTGCTCATTATATAGTTTATTTTTTTTTATATTTATTTAGTAAAAATTCTATATAATCATTAAGTTGTTCTTGAGCTTCTTCAGGTAAGTCTTCATGTGGATTTTTTCTATGTGCCGCAACAGTGTCAATATTTTCCTTAACCAAGGTTCTTCCAAGAAGGTAATCAACTGATACATTAAATACATCAGCCAATTTATTTAAAATATGTTCATCAGGAAATCTGTTTTCTGTTTCATAGTATCCTAAAACTCTTTGAGAAACTCCTACTTTTTCACCAAGTTCTCTTTGAGTAAATCCAAATTCCTTTCTAAGTTCTCTTAATCTTTTGGCAAACATTATAACACCACCTTATGTATAAATTATAACAAATTGTTCTAAAAATTAAAACTAATAAAAGAAAAAAGAATGATTTTTTCTAAAAAATATTGATAAAGAACAAATAATTCTATATAATGAATATAGATAAGAACAAAATATTCTTAATTATACTAGGAGGAGAAAAGTATGTTTAAAAATAATTTAAAAGGTTACAGAGAATCTATAAGGTTGTCGCAAACTAAATTTGGAGAAAGCGGGAATTACAAATAATTATATATCAAGAGTAGAAATAGGCATAAAAAGTTATGATTCATTTTGCATAAAAAATTCTGTTATTTCAGAACAAAATATGAATAAAATTTTTTGAATATATATAGAACAAAATGTTCTTTAAAGTTTGTGGAACTTGCAATAAGGCTATTGATTAGAAACTATCATTATAAAGTTAAGGCTAAAGACAATAAAATATAAAAAGGAGAAATACAATGGATAATAAAAAAGATATATTACTTAAGGAAGTAGATGAAAGATTACATAATTACAAGTATTTGGATGTAAAGATAAAGAATATTAACCTAGATATAAAAAGATGTGAAAATGAATACTTTGGATGTGGAGCTGTAGTTTATACTGAAAAAACTAGTACTACATATAATATAAGTTCTTCTGTTGAAAATGAAGTTATAAAAAAAGAGGAGAGATTAAGAAAATTAAAAATGGAAAAAGATGATATAGAAATAGAAAAGGAAAAAATAGAAAATGCTCTAACTTGTCTAAATGATATGGAGATGGAATTTTTTAATCTCTTTTATAATAGTAAGACTAAAAATAATATGACCTATATTTCTATGAAATTGCATTTAGATAGAACTTCTTGCTACAACTTAAAGAAAAAGATGATTTGTAAATTAAGTGAAATATTATAAAAAACATAACACTTTTACAACACTTTATACACACTATAGCAACAACACCCACTGAAATACATGAGATAATGTTATTGTGAAAGAAATCTATAGTGAGGGAGGTGAGGAATTGAGAAACATGATATTACCTAAAAATATAGAGGGAACATAACAATAGAGAAATTAGATGTATCTTTAAAAATTACTTATGCTACTCATAAGAAGTTTGCCACATTAAGTAAAAAAATATTTAGTGATAGCGTGGTGATTATTTGCTTAAAAACAAAGAAATATTAGAAACAATTATTGATATACTTAAAAAAAGTTTTGATGAAAGTATTTTTATTGATGATGAAAGTATGCAAGGTTCAGAAGGGTCTTGTTTTTTTGTAAGTATGGTATCAGTTCTTTGTACACCCATAATGTTAAAGACAAACAACAAAGATGTTGTTATGTCTATAAAGTATTTACCAAGACCACAATCAAATAATATAAGAATGTATGAAGTTTCAGATGAACTTGATAAGCTATTTAATAGAACTGTAAATGTAAGAGATAGAAAATTAAATATAGCTAAAATTGAACAAAGCATTAAAAAAGAGGAGTCAATTTATACATTGAACTTTTCAATTACATTAAACTTTCTTGATAGTGTATATGAAGAAGAAGAAGTATATGAAAATATGGAAGAAATAAATTTAAACTTAGGAGAGTGATAGTATGGCTATAGGATTACCAAGTATCAATATATCATTTAAGGAGCTAGCTACAACTGTTAAAGAGCGTTCAGCTAGAGGAATAATTGCAATGGTGCTTAAAGATACCAAAGCACTAGGATTTAATGAAATACATGAAAAAGAAGATATACCAGCTGATTTATCTGCTGAAAATAAAGACTATATAAATATGGCTTTGATGGGAAATGTCAATGCACCAAATAAAGTATTAGTTTATGTGTTAGGAGAAGAGGAAGAGGTTCAAAGTTCCTTAGACTTTTTAGAAACTAAAGAATTTAATTATTTATGTATGCCTAAAGCAATAGAAGCTGATAAGAATGTCATCAAAAGCTGGATAATTAAACTTAGAGATACAGATAAGGTTAAAGTTAAAGCGATATTGGGCAAAGTTGCAGGAAATCATGAGGGAATAATTAATTTTACTACAGAAGATACATTAGTTGGAACAAAGAAGTATAGTGCTGAGGAGTTTACGAGTAGAATAGCTGGTATTATAGCAGGAACACCTTTAAGTCAATCAATAACTTATACTAAGCTTGGTGATGTTATTGATATACCTAAAAGCACTAAAGCTGATGCAGAGTCAAAAGTTAATAATGGAGAGCTTATCCTTATTAAAGAAGCTGGAGCTATAAGAATTGCCAGAGGAATAAATTCTTTAACTGATTTAACTGAAGAAAAAGGAGAGATGTTCCAAAAAATCAAGATAGTTGACACTTTGGATATTATACATAGTGATATAAGAAAGGTAATTATAGATGACTATATAGGAAAAGTTACTAATAGTTACGATAATAAATGCCTATTAATAGTATCGATAAAAGGTTATTTAGAAGAACTAGAAAAATCTGCTCTTATAGAGTCCAATTCTACTGTTGAAATAGATTTTGAAGCACAAAAATCTTATTTGAAATTAAAGGGAATAGATTTATCTTATATGACTTCACAAGAAATAAAAGAAGCTAATACTGGTTCTAAAGTATTTTTAAAAGCAACAATAAAAGCACTAGATGCTATGGAAGATATAGATTTATCAATAGAAATATAGGAGGATTATTAATATGGCAAATATGGAAGCTAGAAATGTAATGAGTGGTACTTGGGGAGAACTTTGGCTTGATGGAGATAAAGTGGCAGAAGTAAAGAAATTTCAAGCAAAGATGGAATTTACAAAAGAAGATATTATAATAGCAGGTCAAATGGGAACTGATACGAAGTATATGGGATATAAAGGGAAAGGTTCAATAACTTTATATCATGTCAGTTCAAGAATGCATAAGTTAATTGGAGAAAAGATAAAAAGAGGTTCTGAACCTAGATTTGTAGCTATATCTAAGTTAAATGACCCAGATTCTTATGGAGCAGAAAGAATAGCAGTAAAAAATATAGCTTTTGATGACTTAACTTTAGCTGATTGGGAAGTTGGAGTAAAAGGAGAAATAGAGGCTCCTTTCACATTTACTGAGTATGACTTCCTTGATATAATTTAGTTTTATCTGGATAGTTAGTAAATATATAGTTAATAAATGCTGTTAGTTAATAGAAATTGATTGATAAAGGAGTAGATAATAATGAGTGAAAATGGATTATCAAAAAATATAAATATAGTAGACTTACTTTTAAATGCAGATACAGACAATTTAGAAAGACCAAGTACTGTAGTTGAACTTAAGAGATTATCAAGTATATTTGATCAGGAATTTAAAGTAATGTGCAAAGCTTTAACAATAAGTAAAGATGAGGAGATACAAAATACTTGTCTTAAAATTGATGAAAATATGAAAACGGATATAGACTTACCAGAGATGCAGATGCTTACAATTATAGAAGGTGTTTGTGATTTAGATGGAAAGCTTTTATTTAAAAACAAGGAATTAATGAGTAAATTTAAGGCTCCAACTCCAAAGGAATTGGCAAGAAAGCTATTGTTACCAGGTGAAATTACTAATTTATACAGAATCCTTCAAGATGTAATGGGTTATGGTAAAAATGCAGTAATAGAAGAGGTAAAAAACTAATAGGGACGGATACCAAAACTACAATAATGTATTATTATTGGAAGACAAAAGGTATTAGACCGTCCCTTTTTTATGCAATGGATAAAGGCGAATTAAAGCTTATTGAAGCTTTTTTCGCCTTAGAAATTGAAGAGGAAGTTGAAAAAATGAAGCATGGATACGGAGTTTGTCCTTTGACAGGAGGTGGTATATAGTGGGTAATGTAAGAGAAGAAGGTATAAATATGTATCTTACAGATAATTACACTCCAAAGATGAATCAAATCATATCAGTAACGGATACTTTTAGAAGAGCAACTGTGGCTGTTTCTCTTTCTACTAATGTAATGGCTAGTAGTATAAAAAATTCTATTGGAAGTGCAAGTAGTACATTAAATAGTTTGAATTCTTCTTTAAGAAAAGTTCAGACTACTGCTAGTAGTACAAGTTCTACTATGACAAAATTAAGTTCTAGTATAAATTCTGCTTCAGGAACGATTGGAAGTTTAAATGGAAGTATTATGAGACTAGCAGTAACTATAGCTATGATTATTGATTATTTCAGTAAGCTGATTCAAAAGAAAAATGAATTGAACTCAAATGCCAAAATTATAATAATATTTGATTTTAAAGCTAAAGAGATTGAAAAAGCTAATTCAAAAATAAGTTTCCTAAGAAGCCTTGCTTCTAATATAAGGTTAAAGATAGAAAATTCAAGTGCAAAAAAGGTACTTGGTAAAGTACTTGAAAAGTTAAAAAAGATTAGTGACAAAGCATGGCCAGTTGTAATAAAAATAAAGGATACAGCTAAGGGTGTTGTAAGTAATCTCTTGGAAAAATTGAAATACTTTATTAAAAATAGCTGGCAAGGAATTGTTAATCTTAAAGATATGGCAAGTAGTATTATAAGTAAGGTATTTCCTAAGTTGAGATTGTTTGCAGGGAAGGTATGGACAGGTGCAATAGCTGTAAAGGATATGGCGAGTGGAATACTTAGTTCTATAAAGGGGAAGATATCAGATTTAACAAATGGTGCTACTATAGGTGTTGCTGTGAAAAAGGGTGTTGACTTACTTGGTCAAGAGCAAAATCAGAAAGTTGTTTTAGAAAGTGTAATGAAAAGAAATACTGGGAGTACTAGTAAAAAAGATGTTGATAAGTATTATAATCGTTTAGTAGATATGGCAAATGATACACCTTTTGATCCTGAAGATGTTGTTGCAATGGGAACTAAAGCTAAAATGATTAGTAATATTACTGGGGGTAAAAAAGAAGAAGATATAACTCAGGCTATGGTAGATGTTAGAGCTTTAAATATGGATACAAGTAGTACACAAGATGTATCAGCAGCTTTTTTAAGTGCAGCAAAGGGGAATATGGAATCTCTTAATACTTTGGTAGGAGAAAATTATAAAACTTTTGATGAAGCATTGGAAGGTATAAGTATAAAGCAGATGGGATTAGCTAAAGAAATGAGTAATACAATACCAGGTATAATAGCAAGTGCTCAAACAAGTATTAATAATGGTTTGAAGAGTATTGTTAAACCTTTCGATGATATTTTAGGTCAAGGAATAAAGAAAATAAAAACTTTTATAGAATGTGGGTTATCAAATTTAGCTAGTATATCTAAAAGAATGGCCGAAAAGATAGGTAATGTAGTGAATGGTAGAGGAATTACTAGTAATAAGGATGAACAAATGCAATTTAGAAGTATGAAAAATAAAAAAGGGCTTCCTGATTCTGCCCAATTTCGACTTTCTAGTGAGGTTGAAAAGCGTAAAATGATGACTGAAAATAAACAAGAAAATTTTGAAAATAGTGCAGCAAGAATGATAGGGAATGCTCCAAAAGCAATTGTTAATACAGGAAATACACTATTACAAAATATTGACTTTACTGCACTAATGGATTCATTATTACCAGTAGTAAACTTAGTAAATAATTTACTAGACAGTATAAATAATAAATCACCAATTGCACAAGGGTTAATAAGTATATTTGGTACAATAGTAACTACAGCATTTCAACTAATTGGGCCTGTAGTTGAGGCTGTTAGTCCAATTATTACAAGAATTTTTACCTTTTTAGGAGAGCATGCTCCACAAATAAATTATTTTATTGAAACTATGGGTAACGTATGGAAAACTGTATGGGAAACATTAGGTCCAATTTTAGAAGAAGCATGGAAGTTTTTGGAGCCACTTTTAGATTCTTTTCTTGATGCATTAAAAAACTTATCTGATTTTATAAATTTAATTTGCGATTCATGGAAGAAGATGGTTAAGTCTATAAATGAAAGCCCGATAACTGCTAAAATAGGTAAATATATTACAGAGAGAAGAAAGAAATATGAAGAAGAAGGTATGGACAGTGGATTAGCTCATGATTCAGGTACAAATCCTGATATAAGTGAACTGTTTGGAAAGGCATTTGGATTAAACTATGTACCTTATAATGACTACCCAACAAGACTTCATGAGGGGGAAATGGTTCTAACTAAACAAGAAGCCAATCAATATAGAAGCGGAAAAAGTGGTGGAAATATAAGCATAGCCAAGTTAGCTGATACAATAGTAATTAGAGAAGAAGCTGATATAGAAAAAATTACATCAAAATTAGTTTCAAGTATAAAAATGGCACAATTAGGAGGTGTATTATAATGGAAATGTGGCTTAGACAAGCAGAAGATAGATTTAGATTTCCAGTATTTCCATCTTCCTTTAGTATTAATGGAAAAGCTGCTGTAAACTCTTCTAGTATACTCAAAATAGGTGAAATAGCAACTTTTGGAGGTATAGCTCTTAAAAGTATTTCAATATCAAGTTTTTTTCCAAATAAATACTATACTTTTTGTGATTATACAGGTTTTCCATCACCATATGATTGTGTAAATAAGATTGAAAAATGGATGAATGAAGGGCTTATATTAAGATTTACAATTACAGAAACAAATATAAATATGGAGGTCATAATTGAGGGTTTTAGCTATGAAGAAAGAGATGGGACTCGAGATGTGTATTTTACATTAGATTTAAAAGAGTATAAAAGAATAAAAATACCAAAGGTAACTCCAAAAAAATAACTATTATGGATAATAAGTTGTAAACAACTGCTGATAAAGTTAAATGAAAAGGCAGGTGATTTTTTATTATTAAAATTTGGGTACACATAAAAAATGGAAGTATATATGATATAACTGATATAGTAGATAAAGTTTCTTGGTCAGGTGATTATAAATCTCCATCAAGAACTCTAGAGTTTTCAATAATCCAATCCTCTTTTGATGTGAATTTTCAACAAATAGATATACCAATAGCTAGTACGATTTGTTTTTATGTAGATGAGAAAGAGCTTTTTAGAGGAATGATAATTAATAGGTCTAAAGATTCAAGTAGTAATGAAATTAGTTTTGTATCTAAAGATATGGGATTTCTACTTACACAAAGTGAAGTGTCATACAACTTTAAAGACAAGTTAGTTGAAGATATAGCAAAGCAAGTCTTTGCTGAAAATAAGCTTGCAGTTGGAACAATAGCAAAGACTAATGTTAAGCATACTAAGATGTTTATAGGAGTAAATGGATATGATACTATAATGAGTGCATATACAGAGGCAAGCAAGAAGACTAAGAAAAAGTATATGATAGAAGCCAATTTAGATAAGTTTAATGTTATTGAAAAAGGAACTGTTACACTAAGTGTTATGTTTGAAGAGGGATTTAATATTATAAATACTACTTTTTCAGAAAGTATGGAAAATGTAAAAAATAAGGTGATAGTAGTAGACCAGTATGGAAGTAAGATTAGTGAAAAAGTAGACAGTGAAATTTTTAAAGAAGTAAATGTAATAATGCAAAAAGTAATTCAGCAACAAGAAAATCAAGATGTAGATGTGGATAGTGAGTTTAAAGGTATAGAAAAAAGCTGTTCTCTCAGAGGTTATGGAGATGTAAGTTGTATAACTGGCAGAGGGGTAAAAGTTAAGGATTCCTATACAAAGCTTGTAGGGTTATTTTATATAGATACAGATAAACATACATGGCAAAATGGAGAGTATCAAATTGAACTTGAACTAAACTTTCAAAATCTTATGGATGAAAAGTCAGCAGGTCAAGATGAACCTAAAGAAGAAAGTAATTTAGGAGGAGAAGGTTATACAGGAGGAACGGAGTTTACAGCAGAATTTACAGCTTATTGCCCTAGAAAAGAAGAAGGTGGAGATACAGACTGTAGAGAGAAAAAACTTGACCCATCTAAAAAAACTTGTGCTGCTCCTATGGTTGGTAAATATGAACAAACTTACTACACAAAAGAGTTTTTAAATAAACATCCTCTGCTGAACTATGGAGATGAAATACAGGTAATTACAGGAGTTTCTGGACGCGACGGAGTGTATAAAGTAAATGATGTAGGATCTGCAATAACTATAGAAAAGAATGGAACATACCACATAGATATTTTATTTGGAAATGTTGAAGAAGCTAGTAAATTTGGAAGAAGAAAAGGAAAGATTATTATTGGTGGTTACGCTGGTAATGTATCTGATAAAGCTAAAACAGTAATATCAGAAGCAAAAAAACATCTAGGTAAGCCTTATAAATGGGGTGGTAATGGACCAAATAGTTTTGACTGTTCTGGGTTAATGGTTTATTGCTTTAAGAAAGTTAGTATTAATTTGCCAAGAACTTCAAGCCAACAATCCACAGTAGGAAAGAAAGTAGAGAAAAAAAATTTACAAGCAGGAGATTTAGTATTTTTCCATAATCCTGTAAGTCATGTTGGATTATATATAGGAAATGGAGAATTTATAGAAGCACCTGGTAAAGGTAAAAAAATTAGAGTAAGTAATTTTAATAGCAGAAAAGACTTTAACATAGCTAGAAGGATTTTTTAGAGGATGGTGATATAATGGCAAATCCGATTAATGAATTTATAGGAATAATGAGAGAAGAAGGAAAGTATCATAATCAACCTTCTTTTTTTATTGGAAAAATTAAAAGTAAACTACCAAATTTAAAAATAGAGATAAACAACATCATATTAGAAAAAGAAGATATTTTAATAGATAGTTGGATACTTGATAGACAGGTAGAATCCTTTGATACAGAAACAAATCAAGAACATAAACATGAAGTAAAAAATCCTTTTATAGATAATTTTGAATCTGGAGACATGGTAATAATGTTTAGAATAGGCGAGAAATTTGCTGTTGTAAGTAAGTTGGTGAGCTTATAATGAGTGCGATATTTCCTTTTATAGGTGTCCCAGAAGATTATATTTTGCCTAAAACAGAAGAATTGCCAATCTTTCGTGAAGTAGCTTGGGATTTTGAAAAAGATGAGCCTATTTTAGAAAAAGGTGATTTTAAAATAATTGAAAAAAAAGAAGCTTTAAAAGTTTGGATATACAAGTGCATAAAAACAAATAGATATGAACATGAGATATACTCTTTAGAATATGGAACAGAGCTTTCAGAACTTATAGGGCAAAAATATACAAAAGGCCTTACAGAAAGTGAAGCGAGCAGGTTTATAAAAGAAGCTCTTTTAATAAATCCATATATATTAGAAGTAAATGTAAAAAGTGCTAACTTTAACAGAGACATATTAAGTGCAAATGTAAAAGTATCCACTATCTATGGGGAGGTGGAAATAAATGTATAGTGACCAGACATATGAAATAATAAAAAATAGAACTCTTGAAAATATCAAGCTTGATATTTATAAAGGTGAGGGTTCTTTTCTAAACAATATGGTATCTGGAAATAATCTAGAACTTGCAAAGATATATATAGAACTTTCTAAAATACATAAAATGGCTTTTATACAAGATACATATAATCAGTTTCTTGACAAGAGAGTTAATGAATTTGGTGTATATAGAAAGTTGGGAACAGAGTCAAATGGAGAAGTTGAATTTATTGGAGAAAAAGGAACTGTAATAACTAATGGAACAGTAATATCATATAGCGATTTACTATTTGTAGTAATAAAAGATGTAACTATTGGTAGTGAAGAAGGTGACAATAGTCCAGTTCAAGCTCTAGAAGTCGGTAAGAAATATAATCTATCTACAAATTGTGAATTCAAGTTAGTTGACAATATATCTGGTATCACAAAGATTGTTAATACAAGAAGTTTTGAAGGTGGAACAGATATAGAGACAGATGAAGAGTTAAAAGAACGATTCTATAAGATACAAAGAAACCAAGCTACAAGTGGAAATAAAGCTCATTATGAAGAATGGGCTTTGGAAGTAGATGGAGTGTACAATGTCAAAGTTTATCCAAGGTGGGATGGGGCAGGTACGATTAAAGTCCTTATATTTGGGAAAAACAATCAAGCTGTTGATACAGAAACCATTCAAAGATGTCAGCAACATCTAGATGAAGAAAAACCTATTGGACCAACTATAACAGTTGTGACACCAGCACCAATAGAAATAAATATAAGTGCAGTAATGAAATTAGAAGATGGATACACCTTAGATAGTGTTAAAGAATCTTTCTTAGAAAGTATAAATTCATACTTTAGAGAGATTAGAGGAGAAATAATTTATACAAAGGTTATGGGAATACTTATAAACACCATTGGTGTACATGATTTAAGCAATTTACTTATAAATGGAAGCACAGATAATATAACTATTACTGAGGACAAAATACCAAGTGTAACATCTGTTGATTTTAGCGAGGTGGAAAATCAATGAAACTAATTGATAAACTGCCATCATTTGATAGAAATTACATTGTAGAAGAGATACAAAATGCATATGATACAGAGTTAGATATTCTCAAATATGATATTGATGATACTTTTGCCCAATTATTTGTAGATACTGCAACGTGGGGTCTAGATGTGTGGGAAGATATACTCTGCATCGAACAAAAAGACATTGATTTTAATACAAGACGTAGTAATATAAAAGCTAAAATGAGAAGTAGAGGAACTAGTACTATTGAGGTTATAAAAAGTATATGTGAAGCCTATACAAAATCAGAAACAGACATAAAAATTTATAGTGATGAATTTACGTTCATACTGAGCTTTATAGCAAATAACTGTGACTATAAAACTCTTTTAGATTGTAGTGATATGATTGAAAAAGTAAAACCTGCTCACTTATTGCACTATTTAGAGCCTATAATACTGGATAAAAGTATGGTCTATTGTGGTGGAGGTATGGTCTGTAGTGAGGAAGTAAAAGTTCACCCATATTTTGAACCAATTATAAAATGTAGTGCCGTTATAAATTGTGGAGCTGGAATGCTAAGTAGAGAAGAAATAAAGGTTTATCCTTTAAGTATTAAATATATTGAAAGTAATTGTAAGATTAATATAGCTATTGCAAATAGTACAGGTGTAGAAAAAGTAGTAGTTTATCCTAAATCGGAGGTGGTATAGTTGGAAGAAAAATTTTATATAATATTAACCAAAATTGGTAGAGAAAAAATAGCAAATGCGACTGCACTAGGGGAACTTGTAGGATTAACCAAGTTTCAAGTTGGAGATAGTAATGGAGAATATTATGAGCCAACAGAAGAACAAACTGCTTTAAAGAATGTAGTTTGGGAAGGGAATATAAATTCTCTAAGAATTGATGAGAAGAATCCTAACTGGATAGTTATAGAGACTATTTTACCAGGAACAGTTGGTGGATTTATGATAAGAGAAGCTGCTGTTTTGGATAATGAGAACAATATAATAGCTATAGGGAAATATCCAGAGACGTATAAGCCACGTGCTGAAGATGGAAGTATTAAAGATTTAGTTGTAAAGATGATTTTACAATTGTCTAATACTTCAAATGTGACATTGGAAGTGGACCCAACGTTGGTTTTTGTGACTCAAAAGGATATTCAAGATTTAGACGATAAGTTTGATAAGAATATAAAAGAAATAAAAGTAAAAATTGGAGAAGAAATTTTATCTACAGATTCTAAAGATTTATCAGGAGCTATAAATGAAGTAGTTAAAAAAATAGAAAATATATCTTTTGACGATGTTATAAGTGCTCAGATACAAACTGATATATCAGTTTTAAAAAATAGCTATAACAAATTATCTGAAAAAGTATTAGATATATTAATATACTTAGAATTAGAGTCAGAAGTAACTGTAGATGAGGCAGGTTACTGGTATGATACATTAGCAAATGGAAACAACATAGTAGCTATAGAAGGACTAAAATTAGATTTAAATAGAAAGTGTATAACAGGCGAAGTTGGTAATGTGGTTTTTAGAGATGTGGTATTACCATTTAGTGCAAATAGAGTTAGATATATACATGATATGGATAATAATTTTGTTGAGACAAAATCTAGTAATACTTATTTAAAAGAACAAAAAGATATAACTCTAAATAAGTATTCATATGAAATAAGATAAATAAAGGGGGTAGTTCTGATAATGAAGCAAAATAAACTTTTACAACGTGGTGCTTATTTTAACGATAAGAACATATTGGTTGATGATTTTGATAAAAGATATAACGATTATGATTTCGTAGAATTTTTTACTGGTATAAGTAATAGTACCTTTGGTTTAAAATCAGATGGGAATTTATATGCTTGTGGTGATAATACAGGTTTTCAATTAGGACTTGGAAAAGATTCATCAGAGAGAAGGATGTTTAGTAAAGTAAAAATTGATAATGTAAAATATGTATCTTGTGGTTCAAAGCATAGTGTAGCAGTAACTAAAGATGGATTTGCATATGGAGCAGGAACAAGTAATGTAGGTCAATTAGGAGTAATCGAGTCTACAGTGTATTACGAATTTACTAAGTTACCAATAGATGATGTAAAATCTGTTGTATGTGGTTATGACTTTACTTTTGTACTTAAAAATGATGGAACTCTATATTCAGCAGGGTTAAATTCAAGTGGTCAACTTGGATTAGGTGATACTAACAATAGGGCTACTTTTACTAAAGTAAATGTAGATAGTGTAAAGGATGTAGTAACTTATAATCAATCTGTATTCATTATAAAAATGGATGGAACAGCACATGCTTGTGGGTTAAATTCAAGTGGGCAGTTGGGAATTAATAGTACTTTGAATAAAAGTGTATTTAATAAAATAGAAGGTATGGATAATGTAAAGCAGATGGCATGTGGTAGTAGTCATACAATCCTTATTAAGAATGATGGAACTATGTATACTACAGGATATAATGGTGTTGGTCAGCTTGGTACAGGAAATAATAATAATTCAATTGTATTTACTCTTTCTAATATAAATAATGTTAAATCTGCTTTTTGTGGAAATAATCATACTATGATATTAAAGTATGACAATACACTGTTTAGTACAGGACAAAACACTTATGGTCAATTAGCCAATGCTGACAAGGATGTAGCATCAAGAAATACTTTTGTTAAGGTTAACGTAGAAAATATAAAAGATATTAAGTGTGGTTCTCAATTTAACTTTTTAATAAATGGTTCAAAGGAAATATTTGTGTCTGGATGTAATTTATCAGGTCAACTTGGTTCATTTTTTCATACAACTTTTCTATATGAGTTTTCAAAGGTACAATCTTCAAATTTAGATAATTATTCAGGATTATTGGTTAATGATGATTATTTGTATGTTACTAAAGATAATAGTGAATTTCTAAATGTAAAGTTAAGTGATAATTTTCAAGATTATAAGAAGATAGAGTTAACGAATAACAATATGTTTATAGTTATGAATGATGGGACATTATATTCATGTGGTCTAAATAATCATGGACAGTTAGGATTGGGAGATACTGCTAACAGGTCAGTTATGACTAAGGTGGATATAGATAATGTCTTAGATGTAAAGGGAAATGGAAACTCAACTTTTGTACTTAAGAATAATGGAACATTATATTCTTGTGGATATAATAGTTCAGGTATATTGGGATTAAAAGATAGTATTAATAGAAGTATATTTACAAAAATAGAAATAGAGAATGTAAAAGATTTTTGTGTAGAAAGTAATTATGTAGTAGCTTTAAATCATTCAAAAGAGGTATATGGCTGGGGGGCTAGTACTTATAATAATATAGAAGGAGTTTCTAATTATCCAGCTAAGCAGAGTATAAGTAATATTGAAAAGATAGCAGTATATGATTATTCTGTATATATGATAAATAGTGAAGGAAAATTATATGTATCTGGATATAATGGTTACTATCAATTAGGTATAGTTAGTGGTAGCAATGCAAATAAAACACTAGTATCTAAGTATAGAACAGTTTCATTATCTACTAGTTCTAGTGGTCTAAGTGATTTACCTAAAATAACTAATGTTTTTCCTTTTAATTATGGTTGTGCAATAATTGACGAAAGAGGATATGTTTATTTAGCAGGACATCATAAATACCCAGATACATCAAAGAGCAATCCAAGTATAACTGACTATTCAAGATATGGAAGTTTTATTGAAACTACAAATTCTCATTATAATACTTACTTTACACAGGTAAATACTTTTAGTGGAATAGAAAAAGTAATAGGAACATCAGATAATATATTATACTTTAAAAAAGGAAGTACATATGTTACTGGGTACCCAAAAACATTTGGATTATCTGCTACTGGATATAAAAGCTATACTACTATTAGTTCTGAATATTCAAATTTGGGGAGTCTTTTTATTATAAATTCTAGTAATTCTAAATTATATGGGTATGGAATTGCTAATAATGGAGAATTTGGAAATATGACAAGTCTAGATGGTGTAAGTGGATATGATACAGGACTAAAAGATATAAAAGATATAATTGTAAAAGGTAATACAGTAGTAGTAGTAGATAAAAATAACAATATATATGTAACAGGAGCAAATCAATTTAATAAACTAGGCATAGGAGAATATAACAATCAACCAGTAAAAAAATTCACAAATATAACTGAACAATTGAACTCATTTATATTTATGGATGACATAAAAGAAATTACAACATCAAAAAATACAATGTTTATAGTCAAAAATGATGGAACAGTCTATGCCACAGGAAATAATAGTTCTGGACAATTGGGCTTAGGAGATACAGTAAATAGAAATAAGTTTACTCAGATAAATCTTGATAACATAAATAAAATATCAACAAGTATAGATGGTAACACAACATTTGCAATTAGAAATGATGGAACACTATACTCTACAGGATTAAATACCAAAGGACAATTGGGCTTAGGTGATATAGTAAATAGAAATACATTTACCAAAGTAAATATACAAAATGTAAGAGATGTCGTTTTAGGGACTACTCACTCACATGCAATCAAAGATGATAACACACTATATTCATGTGGAGAAAATACTCATGGGCAACTAGGCTTAGGAAGCGAAAGTAATCATCCAGATGTATTGACATTTACTGTAAATAATATAACCAATATAAGAGATGTATACTGTTCAGACACAACAACTTTTATTGTAAAAGACACAAATATTGCATATTGTTGTGGATACAATAACAATTCACAATTAGGTATGGGAAATACTACTGACCAGTATAGTTTTATAAAGTGTATGGAAAATGTAAAAGAAGTTATACCAAATGAAATAAATACTTATATAATAACAATTTATAATACTGCATATAGTACAGGCCTAAATACTGATTATTGCTTAGGACTAAATAGCAATAGCAATCAAAGTGCATTTTCTGAAATTCCAATTTCAAATGTGGTAAAAGTAGCTCCAAACAGAAATAATGCAGTACTTTTACTTACAAGTGAAGGGGATGTATATACTGCAGGTAAATGTAGTAATGGTTCAGGTACAGGAAGTGAGACTCCAGAGAAGATTAAAAAAATAGCATCAAAAGCAAAAGATATTGGAATGAATTATAGATGTGGATATTATGTAAGTGATAATGGGGACTTATATGGTACAGGTTTTAATGATTATGGGCAATTAGGTGTTGGCGATGTAACAAAAAGAGATACATTTATAAAAACCAATACAAGAGTAAAGAAAATACTTCCTCTAGAGTATGCTAATATAGCAATAAAAGATACTAATGATATATATATTTGTGGATTAAATAATTATGGGCAATTAGGTGTTGGCAATAGATATGATAGTAGAAATAATGATAATAGAATATTTAATTATAAGCATATGAATTTTGTAATGGGAGATTTAACATCTATTAAAAACAGACATAATTTTATACTTTTAAATAACAAGATAGTTGTTCCTACTACAAAAGACATAGACTATGGCTTAGTATTAGGAAACTTATATAAAGGAGACCTTTATACTGAACTTCCATATGAAAATATAAAAGAAGTCTCTGTTTCTAAAACTCATATTATTGTATTACTTAATGATGGAACAATATATGGATGCGGTACAAACTATCATGGAGAACTATTACAAGACTTATCTATAAATCAAGTAGATGAATTTGTACAGATTAATGTATCAGATGTAAAACATATTTCATGTGGAGATAATTTTACTTACTTTATAAAGTCTGATGATAGTCTTTGGTCTATTGGTAAAAACTCAGAGTATCAATTAGGTATAGGGCATAATAATCCAGTTACTGAATTACAAAGAATTACAACTGTATCTAGCTGTAAAGAAGTACATTGTGGTAAAAACTATACCTTAGTAGTAACTACAGGCAATGAATTATTTGTACAAGGGTATAATGATAAAGGTACTTTAGGATTAGGAAGTGATAGTGAAAATACTATAATTAAATTTTTTACAAAAGCATTGACAGACATAAGAGATATAAAATCTTATGGAAGTGACCATATATTAGTACTTAAAAATGATAATTCAGTATGGGTTACTGGAAAAAATAGAGATGTATATAAAATTGAGCAACCAGTAGAATTTTTAAAAGAATTCACTATAGTACCTATTTCTGAAGAT
The DNA here is from genome assembly GCA_020641055.1 of Clostridioides sp. ES-S-0010-02. Taxonomy (NCBI): domain Bacteria; kingdom Bacillati; phylum Bacillota; class Clostridia; order Peptostreptococcales; family Peptostreptococcaceae; genus Clostridioides; species Clostridioides sp. ES-S-0010-02. Next base: position 2,966,438 of record CP067345.1, on the reverse strand, counting down.
GTAAATACAGTAAAGGATGTACTTGCAACGGACAATACATTATATATTATATCAGAAGTAGGAACAACAAATGCTGCTATAGAAATTAATGAAAAGTCAATTTCATCAATTAAAATAAAAATACAAGACCCTAATAAAGATATAAGTAGAATAGAAATGCTTATAAATGGAGAAAGTGTAAAATCTATAAATGACTTAACTACTGAAAAAATATCATTTGAAGTGCCATCAGATAAAATTAAAATAGGAGAGAATAAGATACTATTTAGAGCTTATTGTAAAGGTGATGATTTATATGCCTCTTTATTTATTTTTAAAGAGAGCACTGGAAATTCTATAATTAAAGATTCTTATGTTATGATAGGTAATAGAATGTACAAGATAGTCAATACAACATCTAATGAACAAGACATTACGATTACACTAGATAGAGGGCTTGAAGAAGATTTAAACCTTGGAGACCCTATATATCAATTAATAAATAAAACCAAGGTTCAAGTAAAAATAAATAAATCTGATTTATTTAAAGACATGAAGCTAGTTGAAATCAAAAAATCAGATTCAAGCTATCAAGAAATCTATGAATTAGAAGAAGCTAACATAAAAAGTGCTCAACCTAAAATCATAGTAGAAAAAGGGGATAAATGGACAGCTATAAAACGTCCATCTATGATTTTTAGATATGATGCAGAAAACAACGAACCAGAAGCTTAAAATGGAGGTGTTAAAAATTGTTTAAATTTGATAAAAACAAAATAGAGCAAATCAAACAAGGTAGAAAAGTAGAAATGCAATATAAAGATATTTCAGACATAAGTGTAGGTCAAGTAAAACAAGATGATGATATAACTAGCAACTTTATAGCAAATGCAGAAATATATGAGATGTTGTTAAGTCAAATTCCTGTCAATGAAGTTCACAGTATAAGCACATTTAATATATCAAAATCTGGAGGTGAAAGTGGAATGGTAGAGGTATATGTAGCATTAATTTTAAGGGGAAAGAAAACTATAGAAGAGGTACCAACAATAATTAGAGAACAAGTCAGAATTAGATGTGAAGAACTAGAAATACCAGTTGAATAGTAAACTTAGAATAACTATAGAGTAGTTATTTTTTTATGCAAAGTACAAGGTCTTAATCACTAAAGTTAAGACCTTGTACTTATTTTTTGCTATATTAATTTTTTATAGATTTAATTAATTTTATAAAAAATTAAAATACTAAATATACAAATAACAGTGTCAAAAAACAGAGTATTATATGATATTAAAATATAATAAAAATTCAAGATACAAATATAAAAAAATTAGATGATAGGAGGATATAATGGATAAATTAATAACCGAATTGAGCAGTCTAGGAGCAATAGGGATATTATGTGCTCTTTTATTTAAAAACACTATGCAAGAGAAAAAAGAAGATAGAGATATGTACAAAAAAACTGTAGAAAATTTTATAGAATTATCTACTCAGCAACAAGAAATAAATAAAAATATACTTGTACAGATGGGAACAATGAAGACTGATGTAGAGGAAATCAAAGAAAATGTAACTGATATAAAAGATATGTTACAAAAAGAAGGTGTATAATATGAAAGTAGCAATAGTACCAGGACATACACTGTATGGAAAAGGAACAGGAGCAGTTGGCTATATAGATGAAGGAAAAGAAAACAGAATCCTAACAGACTTAATAGTAAAATGGCTAAAACTAGGAGGAGCAACAACATATACTGGTAAAATAGACAAATCAAATGAATATCTATCAGAACAATGCCAAATATCCAACAAGCAAGATGTAGACCTAGCAGTACAAATCCATTTCAATGCAAATAAGACAACTCTAAATCCCATAGGAACAGAAACAATATATAAAACAAACAGCGGAAAAATATATGCGGAAAGAGTAAACTCAAAACTTTCAACTGTGTTTAAAAATAGAGGAGCCAAAGAAGATATAAGAAACCTATACTGGTTTAATCACACTAAAGCGCCAGCAATACTAATCGAAACTTGTTTTGTAGACAGTAAAGCAGATACTGACTATTATATTAGAAGTAAACATACAATTGCAAAACTAATAGCAGAAGGAATACTAAATAAAAATATAAAAGAAGAAGATAACTTACAGGAATCTTATGAAAATGTAATAGTATATTCTGGAGAAGTTGATAAATCAATTGCAATCATAATGTCATTTTATATAGAAAAAAGCTTATTAATTGATATAAAGGACTATAAAAATAAAATGGCAAAAAATATTTTTTCTATAGGTGGAAAAGCTACAGAAGTCATAAAAAATTATTCTGATAAATATATTGAATTTGTCGGACATGATAGAAAAGAAACTTTTGAACTTGTGCTAAAGTACTTAGAAAAGTACAACTAAAATACAGAAAGAGAAGTATACAAAAATAAATGTGCAAGGAAAGTAGATAATAAATTTGAATAAATTAGTTTAATTAGAAAACTAAATAAAACGAAGTAAATGTTAAAATTGAAAAAATATAAAAGAGGTAGTATTTAATGCTACCTCTTTTTATAATTAAACTATAAAATTATTGTCTGTTAACTAAAATAGCTATCTTAGCATCTGGATTATAACTTATTTGAACCATTTGATTTTTCTTAATATGTTCAAGGTCTTCACCACCATAAGCAATTTGTAATTTAACTGGTAGTTTACCTTGTTTTATAATAGCAACATACTCTTTTTTACCTTTTTTCTCTAAACTAATCAAATTGCCAACATAAGGTTTAAAGTTTTGATACTTTTTACTAGAATTTCTTATGTAGAAGAAAGCACCAACAGCAATAACTAAATTTATGCCAAGTGTAACCCAAGAATTGATTTTCAGCATAGCTCCAGCGATTATTATCACGAACATTAAAACGATAGGTAATATAGCCTTCTTAAGAAGTAATTTACCCATTATTTCATTAGCCTTTTTCTCAGGGCCACTCATAGTTTTTGATCTAGCAAATGATTGCGCGAATTTGTCTTTTAAGCCCATTTTATCCTCCTAATTTTAATAAATATTTAGTTATAATAACGAGAGATTACTTGAAACTAAAAATTTACTACATTTATATTATGTTTGACTTTTGTATAAATAATTACATTCAAGTAAAGCAAAATATACTAATTATTTTATCATAAAACTATAAAAAAGAAAATAAATGAAATAAAAATATTAGAGCAAAGAAATGATGTAAAATCGTATCAAAAGCAACATAAAAATTATTTATCTATTTTTTATCTTTATTTTTATCATACTCAGTTTTTTCAAAATCTTTCTCTTTTTCATATTCATGAAGTTTTAATTCAATCATACCTTCTATTTTTGCTCTATCATAATCACTTAGTTTTCTAAAATTTTTTAAAAGTTTTATTTCATTAGAACTGATGCTATTAAATGGATAGTTTGGTGAGGAATCGCAAATTAAATTTGATTCTTGTGATATATTATCTCCATTTAATAGCCAGTCTACAGAAACATTAAATATATCAGCTATGGATTTTAATATCTCATAATTTGGTTTTCTAATATTTCTTTCAAATTTACTCAAATTATCACAGTTTAACATTTCTTCTAATTCATATTGCTTAAGGTTCTTTGTTTTTCTTAAATAAACAATTCTTTCTCCTAAAGTATCCATAAACACTCTCCATTCAATTAATGTCAGAAAGACTTTTTAAAATATAGATAGTTGCAAATTTAAGGTCAAAATGACATAAAAAATATTGACTTAAGGTCAAAATGACTTTATAATTAATTTAATGATACGAAATTACATCCTAATTTTAGCACAAAGTAATCAAAAAATCTTATTTAGTATTAAATAAATTCATGTACTTAATATTTGTACATATTTAAAAAATATACTAAACAGAGGGAGGTGTATAAGTTTAATAATAAAAATAAATATAAATTATTTAGAAAGGGAACTTGATTAAATGGATACTCGAAAAAAATGGATACCTTTTTTGGGAATACAGGTCAAGCAAAGGCTTATTGAATTAAACATGACTCAAAGGGAATTAGCAAAAAAAGTCGGTGTTAATGAAAACTATTTGTCAGCTATTTTAAATGGCAGAAGGACAGGAAAAAAATATAAATCATCAATTTATCAATTGCTTAATATAGAATGCTCAGAAGAAGATTAATATTAATAACTAATATATGAAGAAGGGACATATTCTTATGTGTAAATTAGATTCAGATGGAGTAATAGAGTGCTGTAGAGCAATTGATGATTTTATTACAGCTCTCAATGGTGTACGAAGTTTAAACATGGAAAAATTGGATATTTTAACTAAATATTCTACTTCATGCTCAATCCTTCTTAAAGAGGAAAATTACGAAGGATGTACAATTGTATATAAAAAGATGTTGGAAGAATTAAAGACGTAAGTAATATATTAATTAGGGATAGAAAGAATTACATAGTGATATAGAATATTTTTAAAAACATATAAAAAACATATAAACTAAAATATGGATATGTTAATTCAGCTACAATAAATGTATTTGTAATTAAATCATAGTTTATTTGAGCAATTTAATATCCATATTTTAGTTGCCAATTTATCACAAAAAAAGAATCTCTACAAATGATGTAAATTCGTATCAAATTATGTATGTTTAAACTGGTTTATCGTTATCCTCAGTAGGAGAATGTTTTTCTAATTCTTTATATTCAGATATCTTAAACTCTAGCATTCCTTCTATTTTTATTTTATCACGTTCATTCAATTGCCTATAGAGGTTTAATACCATCATTTCATCATCAGTTACATGTAGATTATACAAATAATCTTCCTTATTTTCTTTAACACTATTATTGGAGTTTACTTTTTCTTTTCCATATAGAAGCCAGTCAGTGCTAACATCAAAATAATCAGCTATTGACATTAATATATCGCAATTAGGCTTTCTACCTCCAGTTTCAAACTTACCTAAGTTTTCAAATTTTAAAATATCCATAAGTTTACGCTGGGTAAGTTTTCTGGAGTTTCTCAAATAAGCAATTCTTTTTCCTAAAGTATCCATGAAACACACTCCTTTCTTTTTATAAATGAAGTCCAAATGACATTAAAAATCGAGGTATATTCCTTTTCTTCTATAAAATTACTAAAATAAAGTCTGAATGACATTTTGCTTAAATTAATATACTCATACTATGATTTTAACATATTATAATTGAAAATATATGGTTTATTTTGATTTATAGATATCTTTTAATAGACAAAAGTAGATATTGAAAATAAAATAGTTTCAATAATATATTTTATAGATTACTTTTAAAGTATACTTGGGTATGAAAATATAATTTTCTAATAATGAAGAATATATATAAATTATATTAAGGATAGATATTAGAAAGAGAATAGTATTATACTGTAGTTTATATTAGTTAAAGATAAAGAATTTCAAATGTTTAAAATATAATATAGGCTTACAATATAATACTATTGGATTTGTTTATCTAGTTTTGTTTTCTTTATAGAATAACAATACTATGAATGCAAGTAAATTTACACAAAAAACTGTTATATACATCTGTCTAAATCCTAAATTTAGAGTAGATTGTAGTGTATTTTCTATTTTTGTTTTATTGTTTTCTATAGAATTTATATAATCTAGTTTTGACTTATTAAAAGCTTTTGGTATTTCATCTTTTAATTCCTGTGTTTTTGCTAGAACTAATTGAAGCGATTTTTTCTGTTGTTCCATTGTGTCAAAACCTTTTTCCATGTCTTGTTTTTTATTTATGGAATCATTTAATTTTCTCTGAAGTTCTTTCTTTTGAGATTCTATGTTTTTAAGTTTTTTACTTAATTCTTTTCTTTGAGATTTAGTTTTTTGCAATTTGGTGTTTAACTCAGCTCTTGCTTTTTTTAGTTGTTGTATTTGAGAATTTAGAGCTTCTTTTTTTTCATTTAAATTTTGTTTATTTTCACTAGAATTGTTATTTTTATTTTCTGTAGAATCATTTTTATTACTGTTTGAGTCAGAATTACTAGTGTTATTTTGCTCTTGATTATTTGATGAATTTTCATTATCAGAAGGAGTAGTACCCTGTGGTATTGTAGGTATTTTATTATAAGCAAGTGTCATTTCATTTATAGCTTTATCTTGTTTTTTTATACCTTGTTCCATACCTTTTATGCCTTTATCAGTGCCAGCGATACCTTTTTTTATTCCAGCTATTCCTTGATTAATACCAGTTCTAGCTTTTATCATATTGTCAATACCAGTTTGAATTCCTTTGATGCCACTGTTTAGTTTGTTTTCACCTTCTTCAATACCATTTATTCCACTTTGAGTACCATCTATTCCTTTTTGGACATTTAATTCTATTTTCGTAATTACAGAAGGAACTTTTTCATCAAACATTGTTGTTGATATTTCTTTTGTGATGTTGGTAATATTGGTTGTATCTGCTGATTGAACTTTGTCTAGTAAGTATTTTGGGAGTTTGCCATCTGTCATATCCATATTAATACTTGATGAATCGTTCATGTTTGGTATAGAAATATTTTTCAAATTCTTAGCCATTTCTGGGTCTGACTTTAAATCATCTATCATAGTTTCAAGTTCTTCAAGTTGAACTATTTTAGGTGTTGATGGTTTACCAACTATATCCATAATATTATCCTGTACAGATAATCCCGCATGTGCTATAAATCCAATCATTATTGCAGGTGAAATTGAAGTTCCAATTGAACGTATCAGAGACAGTGTTGCAAGTGCAGAATTAGATTCTTCTATTTTTGTATTTGAAAGCATCATGTAATTTAAAGGTGTTCCCATAGTAAATCCCATTCCTAATCCCATAAATATAAGACTTACACATACACTAAATACTGTATTGGTTTTTAGTGCAATTAAAATCAGATAAAGAGAGCCTATCATAGATACTGAAAATCCAAGTAACAGTATCTTTTTTGCGCCAAACTTATCAATAAGTTTTCCGCTCAAAGGAGCGGCAATACCTGCAAATAATCCTAATATAGCAACAAAATATCCACCAGAACCAGCATTTATTTTTAATGCATTTTCAGCATATTGTGGAACAAATACCATACCCATCATTCCAATACCAACAATTAAAGACAGAATGAGTACTATTAGTATTCTTGGATTCAAAAAATATTCGAAATTCAAAATAGGGTCTTTAGCTTTATTTTCAACAAATATAAAAATAGGTATAAGTATTATAAATGTCAATAAATAAGGATAAACTGATGTATCTTGTAGAGAATTTTTAAAATTAAAAAAGTCTATATTCATAAGACCATATAACAAAGATACTATTATACATATCAACATTAATGTTCCTAATTTATCAATTTTCTCTGTAGATGTAGACTTATTATTTTTAATACATAGTATTCCTCCAATAATTATAACCAAGCATATTGGAAGGTTAACAAAAAACAACCACTTCCAATTTTGAGTTCCAAATATACTTAGTATTGTACTACCTATACTTGAACCTAAAATATTTGCTATACCATAAGTTGCTCCAACTAAACCTAAAGCCATACCTCTTTTGTTTTCTGGGAAAGTGGTTCCAAATTCTGCTGTAGCAATTGGCATAATTCCGCCTCCACCAATAGCTTGTATAACACGGCCAATTAGTAAAATGTAAAAGTTGGAAAATAATGATGATAATCCACAGATTAATGAGCCACTACCAAATAGAAATATACTAACTAAATATACATATTTTCTTCCTATTTTGTCTGCTAATTTACCAGAAATAGGGATTACAGATGCATATGTTAGTGTATATATAGTAATCATCCAAATTCCTGTTTTTTCATTTACACCTAGGCTATTTTGTATAATTGTTCTTGCTGGTGATACTATTCCAGTATCAATAGCTCCCATAAATATACCTAAAAGATAAAGAGTGAGTACTAAAAATAACTTTGGATTATTATCTTTGCTTTGAACACTAGTATTAGAATTCAAGGTAAACACCACCTTAATGTATTAATTTTTCAATATACGGATTTAAATCTTTAAATTCTATATGAAGATAGGTTGAGTATGAAAAAAACATTTTGATTATGATATTACATACTAATTTATCATTATTAAAGAAATCTTCTTGTTGTAAAGCTTCATATACTTTATTTGAAAGTTGCTCATGAAAATCATTTTTTTGTTTTTTCATTTCGATAAATCTTTCCATTTCAAAAGTATCTAAAAAATCGTCATATTGAATATTATGAACTTTGTTTATAAAATTTCTTATTTCTGTAAAGATAATATTTAGTTTTTCAATGTAATTATTACTATTTTTATTAGAGTATTCAATTCTCCTTATCAATAAATCCCATTCTGATTTTATAATATATTCTATTATTTCTTGTTTTGATTTGAAGTAATTATACACTGTACCTGCACTTATACCACACCTTTGGGCTATTTTTCTTATGCTAATATTTGAGTAATTTTCTTCCAAAATCATATCTCGAGACACTTTTAGTATATCTTCCTTTACATTTTCTAAAATCTTAGGCATATGACCACCTCTTTCATTAAAATTATTATGAACACTGTTTATTATAAACCTTTAAAATTTATTAATCAATATGCAAGCTATAATGTATAATATTAATATATAGATATGGCGTAAAATAGATGCCTTATTATATAAGTATTTAATCTAATTAGATTTATATTTTTTATATTTAAGCAGTAATATGTACTAAAATTATGTAATATTAGATTTTTCTTTTTAATAAGTTAATAATATTATTATATGATAAGGAGAATAAAATAATGGAAAAGAAATATGTAATGGCACTAGACCAAGGGACAACTAGTTCAAGAGCTATATTATTTAATAAAAAAGGCGAAATAATAAAAATTGCGCAAAAGGAATTTAAACAGATTTATCCAAAAGCTGGCTGGGTAGAACATGACCCTATGGAAATATGGGGTTCACAAAGTGGGGTAATGAGAGAGGTAATAGAAACAGCAGGTATAAGACCAGAAGAAATTGCTTCAATAGGTATAACTAATCAAAGAGAGACGACCATTGTTTGGAGTAGGTATACTGGGAAACCGATTTATAACGCGATAGTATGGCAATGTAGAAGAACATCAGAAATCTGTGATGTACTCAAAAGTAAAGGATTAGAGGAATCAATAAAGGAAAAAACTGGTCTTTTGATAGATGCATATTTTTCAGCAACAAAGATAAAGTGGATACTAGATAATGTAGAAGGTGCTAGAGAAAAAGCAGAACAAGGCGAATTGTTATTTGGTACTATCGATACATGGTTAATATGGAACTTAACACGTGGGAAAGTACATATAACAGATTATTCAAATGCATCTAGAACAATGATGTACAATATAAATAACTTAGAATGGGATAAAGATATATTACGAGAATTAGATATACCAATAAGTATGTTGCCAGTAGTAAAACCTTCTAGCTATGTCTATGGGCATACAGATGAGCGTATGTTATCAGGGGCTAAAATACCTATTGCTGGATGTGCAGGAGACCAGCAAGCAGCCTTATTTGGTCAACATTGTATTGAAGAAGGTACTGCAAAGAATACTTATGGAACAGGTTGCTTCTTACTTATGAACACGGGTAGCAATATAGTTAAATCTAAACATGGTTTGCTTACAACGATTGCTTGGGGTGTTGATGGAAAAGTAACTTATGCATTAGAAGGAAGTATATTTATTGGTGGAGCATCTATCCAATGGCTTAGAGATGAACTTAAAATGATTGAATCTGCAAGCGACAGTGAATTTTATGCAAATAGAGTAGAAGATACTAATGGTGTGTATGTAGTACCTGCATTTACAGGTCTTGGTGCTCCATATTGGGATATGTATGCTAGAGGTTCAATATTGGGTCTTACAAGAGGTGCAAAAAAAGAGCATATAATTAGAGCGACATTGGAATCAATTGCATACCAAACAAAAGATGTATTAGAAGCAATGCAACATGATTCAAAATTAAAATTAAAGTCATTAAAGGTTGATGGAGGAGCCAGTAATAATAATTTCTTAATGCAATTCCAGTCAGATATACTAAATGTAGATATAGATAGGCCTAAAATAGTAGAAACTACAGCTTTGGGAGCTGCTTATTTAGCAGGATTGTGTGTAGGATTCTATATTGGAAGAAATGAAATTACATCAAAATGGTCAGTCGAAAAAGAGTTTAATCCAAATATGAGTGAAGAGAAGAGATGTCGATTATATAAAGGTTGGAAGAAAGCTGTATCAAGAGCTTTAAGTTGGGAAAAAGAAGATGAGTCAGAAATTTAAAGGTTAGATGTGTTTAAACTTAAAAGTAGGGCTTTGTAAAGCTCTACTTTTTTATTTTTACTTTTTTATTCTCAAATTTATATTTCTGCATAGTTGTAACCAAATAGTATAATCTATTTTTCATTTTCGTATAAAAACATTGGTATAGAATTATAAATATGCTGGTCTCCAACAACCAAAAGAATATCTCCCTCTAAAAATTCAATATATGGACCAGGAGAGATTATAAGTTCCTCACCTCTTTTGATTGCAACAATTGTAGCGCCTGTATTTTGCCAAAACTTAGTTTGTGCAGCTGTTTGGCCAATGTACTTACAATTAGAATTTATTGTGAACTGAACGGGCACTAAGGGGTTTATTATTTCTAGTCTATTAGAATAATCTATAATTTTATTTATAGTATCTAAGATTTCATTTTCTAGATTTGATTTAGTATCTATTAAATTGTAAAGTGTTGATTTATATGATGATATATTTGTAATGTCTCTATATTTTTTTATAAAAGAAGAAGCTTTGTCTGGTGATAGTACAATAACACCTTTACCTTTTATGCTTTTAACAACGCCAATATCTTCTAAAATTTTAACAGCTCTTCTTATAGTTTCTGGTGATACATTGTATTTACCAGCCAAAACAGAGCGTCCAAACAATACTGAATCTTCCTGTATTTCACCTGTATATATTTTATTTGCAATATCCAAAGCTATCTTTTGGTATATCGGCATAGTATAGTTTTTTTCCATTGTTTTTCCTCCAATATAAAATTTATGTTAAAAAATATATAATCTTAATAATACTATTGTATAATTTATAAATTTATATGTCTACATTATGTACAAATATTGTCGTCTTTTTAAAATAATATTTTAACATGCATTTAGTATACATATTTAAATTTTTCCATTCAAAGTATGAAATGAAGTATTTAAGGGAATGTAAAGACATTCTATGGACAAAAATAGATAATTATATAGATGAAATAAACAAATGAATGAAAAAAAACACTTCTGTCTTGCATACAAAGTTATTAAAATTGAAAAATGCTTTAAAAATGAAAGTTAAAAGCTATAATTCATCTATAAATAATTAATTATTAACTAAAAAATGGGAAAAATGTTTTTGAAAAAGAAGTACAAATGAATGTCGATTTAAATTAATTGCAAAAAAATTCCTTAAATGGTAAAATTATATTAATTAAATGTATTAAAATAGTTGAAAAAATAGATTGCATACAAGTAATAAAATATTTCATGCAATATATATAATAAACAAAATTTAAAAATTAAAACTACTTATTCTATCAAAATGTTAGCAAGGGGGGTCATAAATTGTATAAAGTAGATTTAAATAGCGATTTAGGAGAAAGTTTTGGAACATATAAGATTGGTTTAGATGAAGAAGTCTTAAAATATATTTCATCAGCTAATATAGCCTGTGGATTTCATGCAGGAGATCCTAGCCATATGGATAAAACAGTAAAACTCGCTAAAGAAAATGGAGTTAAAATAGGAGCACATCCAGGGTTTTTAGATTTAATAGGATTTGGAAGACGTGAGATGAAAATAACAAAACAAGAAGCTAAAGATTATACAAAGTATCAATTAGGAGCATTAATGGCATTTGCAACTTCAAATGAATGTAATATACAGCATGTAAAGCCACATGGAGCTTTATATAATATGGCTGCAAAAGATAAAAATTTAGCTATGGCGATTTGTGAAGCTATATATGAAGTTAATAAAGATATTACATTGTTAGGGTTATATAATAGTGAAATGATAAATTCAGCTAAAGAGGTTGGACTTAAGTTTGCAAATGAAGTATTTGCAGATAGAGCCTATGATAGCAACGGATTTTTGGTTCCAAGAAATGTAGAGGGAGCCGTTATACATGATACAAAAACTGCAATAGATAGAGTTGTTAAGATGGTAAAAGAAGGAACAGTGGAAACTATAACTGGCGAAATTATACATATTAAAGCGGACTCTATATGTGTGCATGGAGACAATCCAAAAGCAATAGAGTTTGTTAAAGAAATAAGAAAACGTTTTGAATTAGAAAGTATAGAAGTTTGTCCATTAGAAAATATGGAAGTTTGTTCATCAGAGGACACATTGTAAGACTGATAATATGAGGGGGAAATAAAATATGAGTACAAAAAATATTACAGATAACGAAAAAGGTAAAAAAGACGTTGGGGCACTTATAGGGGCCGCATTTATAATGGCAACATCAGCAATTGGGCCAGGATTTTTAACTCAGACAGCACAGTTTACTCAAGATTTTGGGCCAAGTTTTTCATTTGTAGTACTAATTACAACTATCCTTTTTATAGGAGCTCAAGTGAATGTATGGAGAGTAATTGGTGTATCAGGTCTTAGAGGTCAAGATATAGCAAATAAAATAGTACCTGGCTTAGGTTACCTAGTAGCCTTTTTAGTAGGCCTTGGTGGATTAGCTTTTAATATAGGAAATGTTGGTGGAGCTGCACTTGGTATGAATGTAATGTTTAATATGAATATGACATTAGGAACTGTATTAAGTGGATTAATAGCAATATTTGTATTTATGTCAAAAAATTCAAATTCTTTAGTAGATAAGATAACTAAGTTTTTAGCATTAGGTATGATAATTATAGTTGGATATGTAGCAATATCAAATCATCCTCCTGTTGGAGAAGCAGTTTATAGAATGGTAAAACCAGAAAATCCAAAGACACTGATATTTCCAATAATAACTCTACTTGGAGGAAGTGTTGGAGGATATATAACATTCGCTGGAGGACATAGATTAATAGATGGTGGAATAACAGGTGAAGAAAATATAAAAGAAATAACTAAATCATCTCTTTTAGGGATATTAGTTGCAACTATGATGAGGGTACTTTTATTTTTAGCAATATTAGCAGTGGTTTCAAAAGGGATTCAACTTGACCCAGAAAATCCAGCAGCTTCAGCTTTTAAATTTAGTGCAGGAGCGATAGGATATAAATTCTTTGGGCTTGTATTATGGTCTGCTGCAATTACATCAGTTATAGGAGCTGCTTATACATCAGTTTCTTTCTTAAAGACGCTAAATCCTTTCATAGCAAAAAATGAAAAGTATTTTATAATAGCATTTATAGCTATATCAACACTTATAATGGCATTTATAGGAAAGCCAGCAACTTTATTAATTTTAGCAGGAGCTTTAAATGGTTTAATACTTCCAATAACTTTAGGAATAATGCTTATAGCATCTAAGAGAAAAGATATTGTTGGTGATTATAAACATCCTACATGGCTTTTGATATTTGGATTAATAGTAGTTTTAATATCTGCTTATGCAGGGATAACTTCTCTTAGTAGCCTGAGTACTTTATTTGCTTAATTTAAAAGAGGTGACATTTATGGAAACTAGATACTTGCTATCAGGAGACAAAGCAGTAGTTGCTGAATTTGGAAATGAAATATCGGAAGATATAAATAAAAAAGTAATTTCGTTTATGAGAGCGATAGAAATATCAAATCTTAAAGGTATTGTTACAGAAATGGTGCCAACATATAGGTCACTTATGATAAGCTACAATCCCTTGAAAATAGATTTTGATAGTTTAATTGAAAGCTTAAAAAAAATAGAAAATAATTTAGAAAGTATAGAGCTGCCAAAACCTAAAATACATGAAATTCCAGTATGTTACGATAAGGTATTTGGTATAGATATTGAAACTGTTGCAAGTTACAATAATCTGACTGTAGATGAAGTCATAAATATACACACAGACAGAGAGTATTTAATATATATGTTGGGATTTACTCCTGGATTTCCATATTTAGGTGGAATGGATGAAAGAATAGCTACACCTAGATTAGAAGTACCAAGAACTAAAATTTATGGTGGAAGTGTGGGAATAGCTGGTTCTCAGACAGGTGTATATCCTATAGATAGCCCTGGTGGATGGCAAATAATTGGTAGAACACCTTTAAAACTATATGACGAAAATAGAGAAGAACAAATTTTACTTCGAGCTGGAGATTTTATAAAGTTTGTTCCAATAACTTTAGATGAATTTATAGAAATTGAAAAAAATAATTTAAGTGTTTAAAAATAGTGATAATACAGGGAGTGGTATATATGGGATTTAAAGTAGAATTAGGAGGTTTCCAAACATTAATACAAGACAGAGGTAGAGTTGGATATGGACAATATGGTGTATCTGGGTGTGGAGCAATGGACGAATATGCACATAGAGTGGGAAATATATTAGTTGGAAACTCTGAAGATGAAGCTTCTTTGGAGGTTCTAATGTTAGGTCCTACAATTACCTTTGATGAATATACACAAATAGCAGTAACTGGTGGAGATTTAGGAGCTAGAATAAATGGAAAAGAGATTCAAAATTGGAGGTCATATCAAATAAATCCTGGTGACATATTATCATTTAGAGGTGTAAACTCAGGGGCTAGGGCATATGTATCAATAGCTGGTGGAATAGATGTTCCACTTGCAATGGGAAGTAAATCAACTTATACAAGAGCTAAGATTGGTGGATTTGAAGGTAGAGCACTTAAAAAAGGTGATTATATAAATACTTTTGCTCAAGAAAAAGATTTTACAATAAACAAAAAATTAAATTCAAAATACATTCCAAATTATAGTTCAGAAATAGTACTAAGAATAGTAAAAGGACCTCAATTTGATGCTTTTTCTAAAGAGGAAGTAGAAAAATTTCTATTAAATGAATATAAAGTTACAAATGAAATAGATAGAATGGGTTGTAGATTAGAAGGAGATAGTATAAAGCATATTAATGGAGCAGATATTATATCTGATGGTATTTCTTATGGAGCTATACAAGTACCTGGACACGGGAAACCTATCATAATGTTATCAGATAGACAAACTAGTGGTGGTTATACTAAAATAGGAAATGTTATAAGTGTAGATTTGTGTAAGTTAGCACAAGCAAAGCCAAATGATGTAGTAAAGTTTGAGTTTGTAGATATATATGAAGCTCATAGATTATTGAAAGAACAAGAAGATAAGATTCAAGATATATATAAAAGTATGAAAAATATAAGAGTTGTTAAAGCCAAAGTATTAAACGATATAGCGGTTTAATTTAAATTTAATTAATATTAATTTTTGTTACAATTTAAAGTACAATTTAGAAATAGCTATTTACTATTTGCCATTATTAAAATGGTTTGAATTAGTCAAATAGCTATTTTTATTTGAGTAAATACATTAATTTTAAAAGAGCTTACGTTTTGGTTTTATGTATTAAAACATTTTACATATTAAACAATTGTATTGTAGATATTTACTTGGACTTTATTGGCCAAATGGGAGGTGATATAACACCATATCCACGAGCTGGTTTATCTTTACTTGGATTGATAATTTTATGAGGAGTATTAGCTTTTATAAATGTTGAATCTCCAGGATTTAATCTTACTATATTTTCACCTATACAAATATCAACTATACCACTTGTCAATACAACCACTTCTTCTGATGCATGAGAGATATAGTCTTTAGTATCTTCACTTTCTGGTTTAAGTTCAAATTCTAAAAATAAGATTGAAGGTGCAAAATCAGCTGTTGGCATTGGAGATACTATCTCATAAAACATTTCACTTTTTGGAAACTTCATCATAACTCTATCTTCTTTTCTGATGACTAAATCATCCGTGTTATTATCATCCATAAACATATATAAAGGAGTATCTAAAACTTCAGCGATTTTTCTTAATGAAGACAGGGATGGTTCAATAGCATCTCTTTCGATTTGAGATATATAACTTATAGATAAGTCTGTCAATTTGGAAACATCACTTAGTGTTTTTTTCTTGTTTTTTCTTATATTTCTCATCTTTTCCCCTAGCATAAGAACCTCCAAATAATAAAATTTATACAAAATATTCGATTAAAACAAAGTAATTATAGCATAACATAGAAGTAGTAGCAAGAAAGATGAATGGAAGATTTTAAGAATTAGCAATTAGTGGGGTGCAAATAAAATCTTATAAAAATAAATTGTTGATGAATTAATATAATGCAGAAAAATTTAATATAGGATTATTAATTTTAAAGGTATTATTGTAGGATATTTTAGAAAAAATTAAATTTTCAGTAAATTATATTGACAGATACATTGAAGTAATAATATAATTTGAAGTATAAAAATAAAAAAATTAAATTATTACTTCAAAAAATGAGGAGGTTAACATGAAAATAACAGATATTAAATTTGAAAAATTAAGAATCAAATTAAGAAAGCCTGTTGTAGTTTCGTTTGGAACAATTGAATATGGAGAGAGCATAATCTTAAAAATTGAGACTGATGAAGGTTACTGTGGATTTGGAGAAGCTGCTCCTCTTGCAGCAGTTACAGGTGAAGTTTTAGATACTGTAATTTCTATATTAATCATGTTTAAAAAGGAACTTATAGGTAAAGACCCATTAGATATTGAAACTATACATACAATTATGGATGGAATCATAATAGGTAATACTTCTGCCAAAGCAGCAATTGATATAGCTTTGTATGACCTTAAAGGTAAAATTATGAATGTACCTCTTTATAAAGTTCTTGGAGGATATGATAACAAAATTCAAACAGATGTAACTATAGGTATAGATAAACCAGAGAAAATGGCAGAAGAAGCACTGGGAAGAGTTAGAGAAGGTTTTAGAATATTGAAACTTAAAGCTGGAATAAGACCTGAAGAAGATATTGAAGCTGTAAAATTAATTAGAGAAGCTGTTGGAGATAATATAAGAATTAGAATAGATGCAAATCAAGGCTGGAATGTAAATAGTAGCATAAATACTATCAAAAAACTAGAAGAATTTGGCGTTGATGCGATTGAACAAGCACTTCCACATTGGGATTTAGATGGAACTGCTTACATAAGAAATAAGAGTAATACTAAGATTATGATAGATGAGTCATTACATTCACCAATAGATGCAATTAAAGCTATAAAGAAAAATGCAGTTGATACATTTAATATCAAGTTAATGAAATCTGGTGGAATTTACCCTGCAATAAAAATCAATAATATAGCTGAAGCAAGTGGGGTTAATTGTATGTTAGGATGTATGCTTGAGACAAGGATTGGTATAACAGCAGCAGCAAATTTAATAGCATCTAAGAAGAATATAACAGAAGCTGACCTTGATAGTTTTATGTTTTGTGAAGAGTTAGAAAGTATATCTGGAGGATTTGAAATGGATGGAGATATTATGAATCTTATCGACAAACCAGGTTTAGGAATAGAAGTAAACTTATGATGAAATTAGGGGGTTAAATATGAATACACTTTTTTCAAGTACAGGTAGTATACTTGCAATAATGACAGCTATGGTTGCATTTGGATTTTACTTACAAAAATATAAAGTAACTAAGAGTCTAGGACCAGCACTTACAATAATCATAATGGGAATAATACTTTCAAATTTAAAGGTAGTTCCAGTAAGTACAGAATTGTATGGAACTATTTCTACATATGCTATACCAGTTTCTATGACTATAATGTTGATGAGTGTTGATTTAAAAGAAATGACAAAGCTATCAAGAGAGCCTTTAATAGCAATTTTTGTGGCAGTATTGACAGTAAGTATAATGGCGTTTTTATTTGGATTGGTATTTGCAGGTGAAATATCAGAAGGATGGAAAGTTGCAGGGATGTTTGTAGGTACATATACTGGAGGAAGTGCTAATCTTACAGCTATTGGAACAGGTCTTAATGTAAGTAGACAAACTCTAGCAGCAGCGAATGCAGCTGATTATGTAATTGGAGTTCCAACATTAATATTTATGTTTGCACTTCCAGCAATATTAAAAAATTCTAAGAAGTTTCAAAAGTTTTGGCCATATCATTTAGAAGAATCAGAGTTAGAAGATTGCCAGAATGAAGAATTTATGGAATCAAAAGAGTGGAGCATAAAAGATATCGCTTGGATGCTGGCTATAGGCTTTGTTGTTACAGAGGTTGCAACAATTCTTTCAGGATATTTTAGTTCAAGCTTTAGCAGTGCAGCAAGAATTCTTTTAGTTACAACAATTTCAATTATAATTGCTCAATTAAAACCAGTAAAAAAATTAAAGGGGAATTTAGATTTAGGATTGTTTGTTGCATTATTCTTTTTATGTACAATAGGATTTTCAGTAGATATAAAAGAATTTTTAGGTTCAACTTTTACTATAACATTTTATTGCTTTAGCATAATCTTTGCTTCATTTGTCTTCCATCTATTTGTAACTAGAATGTTAAAGATAAAGTATCAATATGTAATACTTTCTATAGTTGGAGCAATTGCTGATGGTCCAACGTCAGCTTTAGTAGCCGCTTCAGCAAAATGGAATTCGCTTGTAAGTGTAGCTGTAGTGATGGGGGTAATTGGTGGAGTATTAGGAAATTATGCAGGTATATCGGTGGCATATGCAATAAAAATGGTTCTTGGTCTCTAGGAGGTGAATTTTATTGAAAAAGTTTAAGTTATATATATCTGGTTTGTATAGTGGTAATGTAGTATTTGATGAAACATTACTTATTGAAAAATTAAATCCTTTTACAAATGAAATAGAAGAAATAAAACCTATGAATAAAGATGAAGGAATATATTATTTAAATCTTACAAAAATAGATTTAAACTTCTTATTTGAAAACTTTAATGTTTATAGTAATAGCTTAATAAACACAGATAAAAGTATGGTTGTAAATGAGTTAGGAGAAACATATTCTAAGTTTAATGACTATATCTGGGTTCAAAGAAATAAAAAATTTCCTTTAGATGTAATTGTTTTGGATAATAAAATAGTTGGTTTTATATGCTTGTCCAGGGAAACTTGTACTATACTAATTATGGATGAATATGAGGATTATACGATATTAAAAGAGTGGAAGAAAACACATAAGAATGAAGCGATATATCCTATAAAATTTGATGGAAATTATATGATTGATATGAAAGATGGAATAAAACTTTCTACAGATGTATATCTTCCTAAGTTTGAAGACTCTACTAAAAAAGTACCTACAATTCTTATGAGAACTCCATATGGAAAAGAAAATGACAAAGAAATATATTATAAGTATGTACAAAGGGGATATGCTGTTGTAATACAAGATGTCAGGGGAAGAAATGAATCAGAAGGTAAGTGGGAGCCTATGATTTATGAAAGAGAAGATGGAGATAGTACTATAAATTGGATAGTAGCACAAGACTGGTCAAATGAAGTTGTTGGAATGATGGGAGCCTCATATCTTGGTTATGTTCAATGGGCAGCTGCATCTTCAGGAAACAAACACCTAAAAGCTTTAATTAGTATAGTTACAGCAGGTAGTCCTTTCATTGACATACCAAGAAAAGGTGGAGCTTTTGTATCTGGAATGCTTGCATGGGCATTTATGGTATCAAGAAGTAAAGTCGATAGAAGTAAAATGCTAAGAGATGACTGGGATGATGTTTTAAATATAAGACCGATACAAAATATACCTATTGAAGCACTTGGATATAGAATAGAATTTTTAGAAGAGTGGATAAAAAGAGTAGAAAAGGATGAATATTGGGATAGGATGGATTGGCATCTAAAAAAAGATAAAATAAATGTGCCTGCATTAGTCATATCTGGATGGTATGATGATAATGGTATGGGTACTACAGAAGCTTTGGATGTAATAAAAAATTATGAAAGAGGAAAGAGAAAGGCTATATTAGGTCCATGGATGCATAATTCAAACACGATAAGGGATATAAATGATATTCCTTTTGGAGATAATTCATTGAGATATGATGTAGACTATAACTATCTATTATGGTTTGATAAATACTTAAAAGGAGTAGAAAATGATATAGATAAGACTGCTCCAATAGAGTATTATTCAGTAGGTTCGAATGAATGGAAGATGGCAGATAATTGGCCAATAGCAAATAAAATAGATAAAAGTATCTATTTAATAAGTGGTGGAAATGCTAATACATCTTTAGGAGATGGAAAACTATCTTTTGAAGAATGTTCAAAAGAAAATTATGATAGTTACATATATAATCCAAAAGACCCTTCAATACAGTTGATTGATATGTCAGAAAATGAAGTGGGAGTTCCAAATAATTATAAAGATTTGGAGAAAAGAAGTGATATGTTGTGCTACACATCAGATGCTTTTAGTGAAGAATTTACTATAACAGGTGATATAAAGTTGGAATTTTTTGCATCAAGTTCGGCAAAAGATACTGATTGGGTTATAAAAATTATGGATGTGGATTTAGATGGAAACTCAATTAAATTAGCTGATGGTATACTAAGTGCTAGATTCAGAAATAGTTTTTACAAGTCAGAATTTATGGAAGAAGGAGAAATTTATAAGTTTACAATAACAACTTCAAAAATATCAAATACATTTAAAACTGGGCATAGAATTAGGTTAGATATAACATCTAGTGCGAAAAACTTTATATTCCAAAATAGTAACACTGAAGATAGTTATAATAGTATTGAGTATATAAAAGCAAAAAATGCAATTTATCATGGAGGAAAATATCCATCTAGGTTGATATTGCCAATAGAAAACAATTAAATTGATGAATTAAATAATAAGGAGATGTAGTATTAATCAATACTATATCTCCTTATAGGTTAAAGTAATTATATTTGCTTATTAAATTTAAAACAATTATTTTGTAGCAGCAACAACGCTCATTTCAACCAATAAGTGTTCTCTAGCAAGTCTAGCTTCAACACAAGCTCTAGCAGGTTCAAATCCTTTTTCAACCCAAGCATCCCATACAGAGTTCATAGCTTCAAAGTCCTTCATATCTCTTAAATAAATGGTAACAGATAGTAAATGTTGTTTGTCTGAACCATATTTGTTTAATAAATCTTCTATTTTATTTAAAACTTCAGTAGTTTGCTCAACTACTCCTCCTTCAGCATGAGTTTGTCCACATAAATAAACTGTATTGTTGTGAACTACAGCTCTACTCATTCTTCCAGTTCCTTCATATCTTTTTATTTCCATATTTTAAATACCTCCATAATTAAAAAATCCACTAAAAATCTAAATAATAAATTAAAAAAAGTCTATACTATATAAAATTATAGTATATATTTGGCGAATAATCTATAAAAAGATATAACTTTTTACTTATAATTATTATTGTTATTAATTGAAAAGATTTATTAGTTACTTGACATAATTTATACTTTTAATTATAGTATAAATTGGAATATTTAGATAATTATTATTTAATTTAGAAATTTTAGTTTTTTAAGTAGTTTTTAAATATAGGTTTATGTATTTGTATAGAAAAGAGGTAAATATGAGTAGTACAATCAAATCAAATCGAATAAAAGGTATAATGTTTATAATAGCATCAGCTCTTGGTTTTGCAATGATGTCTGCATTTGTAAAACTGGCAGGCGATTTACCAAGTTTTCAAAAAGTATTTTTTAGAAACTTGGTATCGGCTATAATAGCGTTTTGGCTAATCATAAAACATAAAGGAAGTTTAACAGGTAAAAAAGAAAATATGAAGGTTCTTTTATATAGGTCAATTTTTGGAACTTTAGGGGTTATATTTAACTATTATGCAATTGATAAGTTGATGCTTTCAGATGCTAATATGCTAAATAAAATGAGTCCTTTTCTCGTAGTTATATTTTGTGCAATTATTCTAAAAGAAAAAATAAACATAAAACAGATAGGGGCAATTATAATTGCATTTATAGGAGCTTTATTTATAATAAAACCAACATTTAGTGTTGAAGTAATTCCATATCTAGGAGGAGTTGCAGGAGCTGTATTTGCAGCAATGGCATATACTTGTTTAAGAATTCTTGGAGATAGAGAAGATTATTATACAATTGTGTTTTTCTTTTCAGTTTTTTCATTAGTTACTGTAGGACCAATAGCTTTTGCAGTGTATGAACCAATGACTCTTATGCAACTTGTATATTTATTACTAGGTGGAGTATTTGCAAGTTTAGGTCAATTTGGTATAACTTTAGCATATAAGTATGCGCCAGCCAAAGAAATTTCTATATTTGACTATAGTAATATAATATTTTCAGCAATCTTGAGTATATTCTTGTTTAATGTTTATCCAGATATGCTAAGTGTTGTAGGATATGTAATAGTCTTTTCAGCAGCATTTTATATGTTTTTATACAATAAAAAATTAGACAAGCTAGAAAAAGAAATTGACAAGCAAAATAAATAAAAATGGTATTAAAATTTACATTAAAAATAAATAATATGATTCTAAAAAAGAATAGCATATTAAGTTAAAACAGCAGTTAAAAGTAAAAAACTATAACTGCTGTTTCTTTTATCAAAAATATCCAAATATATTTAAAAATAGAATATAATAAAGTAGTAGAATAATATAAAGGGGATAATTTAAAGTATGGAAAAAGTAAAAGTTGCTGTGGTTGGAGCAGGTAATAGAGGTACATATGCATATGCTCCATATATTTATGAAAATTCTGATACATGTGAGATAGTTGCTGTAGCAGAGCCAAAAAAAGGAAGACGTGAATTATTTGCACAGAAGTATAACTTAAATAGCAAAAATGTATTTGAAAGTCTAGAAGAATTCTTTAAACAGGATAAAATGGCAGATGCAGTCATAATAGCTACAAATGATGATAGACATTATGATGTAGCAAGTTTAGCTCTTCAAAAAGGTTATCATATATTATTGGAAAAACCAATGTCTAATAGTTTAGATGGATTAGTACATATAAATGACCTATGTGAGAAGTATAAAGATAAGATTTTTATGATTTGTCATGTACTTAGATATTCTCCATTTTACAATAAATTAAGAGAAATTGTAGAAAGTAAAAAATTAGGAGAATTAGTTAGTATACAATATAATGAGAATATAGGCTATTGGCATTTTGCTCATAGTTTTACTAGAGGGAATTGGAGAAATAGTAATGAGACAAGCCCTTTGATTTTGGCGAAGAGTTGTCATGATATGGATATTCTATTATATTTGGTAGGTAGTAGATGTAAAAAAATCTCTGCATTTGGAAGTTTAAAGCATCTTAATAATGAAAATGCTGGGGGAGAAATGGCACAGAATTGCCTTCAATGTTTGGTAGAAAAGAAATGTCCATATTCTGCAAAACAAATTTACCTAGAAAATGACAGAAATATAAATAGAGCTGTGCATATAAATCCTACAAAAGAGAATCTTTTAAAGATACTTGAGACAAGTCCATATGGAAGATGTGTTTACAGATGTGATAATAATGTAGTAGATAACATGGTAAATATATTACAATTTGAAAATGGAGTAACTGCTACTTTTAATTTATGTGCATTTACTAAAGAAAATGGAAGAACTATAAAGATGATGTTTAGTCAGGGAGAAGTTGGTGGAGATTTAAATAAAAATGAGATAAGAATTAAAGAATTTGGAAAAAATGAAGAAGTAGTTATAAATCCATCAAATAAGAAAGATATGGTAGAAGAATATGATAGAAATCTCATAACTGAATTTATTAAATTAGTTTTAAATAAAGACTTAGAAAAAGGAAGAGCAGCAGCAAAAGATGCTATAGAAAGTCATGTAATGGCATTTGCAGCAGAGTATTCAAGATTGAGTGATGAAGTGGTGCATATAGATAAATTTTTTGATGATGCTATAAAGATGACTAAAGAAATAGAAGAAACTATATTTTAAATATAAAAGATTACACAAATAAAGATAGATTAGATAATAGGGATATATAAATCGTCTATTAAGTAATCTATCTTTTTATTAAGATTTTTTCTTATCTTTATCAAAAAAATCCATGCATTCAGATAAGAGATAAGAAAGTAAGGCAAATAAAATTTCTGTACTTAAAGGAATCATTATTGAATCCATAAATGTATCAATTATGTTCATAGCTAAAAAAGTCAGTATAAAATCAATTATAAATTCGCAAAATTTATAAATTGAATACGGCAATTTGTTTACATATCTAAATATATCTAAAATGGTAGTGCATAGAAAATCAATTGGGGTAGTTATACAAAAATATATTAAAAAGAAAATTAGTACAGACCCAAGAGATTTATATTCAAAACCTAAGAATGATAAGAAGCCAATTCCTATAACAGTGAAAATACAAAAAGTTATACCAAAAAAACAGCAAAAAAATAAAAATACAGAAATAAATTCGCCTAAAGGAATCCTTCTTTTATTACTTATCTTAATCAACTCCTTATGTATAACATGAAATTTATATAAATAACAACATTCTTAAAAATTCATAATAATCTTCTGTTTCAAATAGTATTGTTTGAGAATCTATTTTTTTCATACTTGGGTAAAAAGAAGCTTTAAAAGCCTTGTAATGTTCTCTAAACTTTATTTCAATTTTAAATTTGTTTGGTAATTTTATTAAGTGTCTAGATAAATTTCCAGATAAAGATTCTTGAACACCTTCTTCTATTTTTTTTAGTGCAAGATTTGGGTGGATTGAAATTGAGCCATTTCCAATTCCCTTTGAAACAGGAACAGTGATTATATTTGGGTTTAGTTTTTTTGCACTTTCACAAAGCATTTCATCTCCACTTAAAAATGCTACAGGAACATTATAGTATGCAGCAGCATAAGCATTTATAGTAAATTCAGATGCTATTTCATCATTTATTTTAAAATAGTCATAGTCAATATCCATAGTATGAGAAAGTGGATTCCCATTACAAGTAGCTCCAGAATGATAGCCAGTAAATACACATGCATCAAAACTTTTATCAATACCAGCCATCATAACTAGTGGGTCTTTAGTCCATCCTCTAAGGATTTTGACATTTTCAGGTAAAATATCTGGATTAATATTTCTACCACTATCATGTGCATCTTTAACAAGTATTTCATGCATACCAGACTGAGTAGCTCCATTACATGCAGCTGCTATTTCTTTGCTCATTTGTGTTCTATAGTGTTGTGAAAATTCACATTCAAGCTTTGTTTCATCCCAATTTACAATGCCACAAGTACCTTCTATATCGGCACTTAAATATAACTTCATAATATAAGCCCCCTTAAATTTATTATTAATGATAATAACAGATAACAGTAAACATACAATTAATAAGAGGTAGAAAAATATTATTTCTCATTATTAATTATTATTAAATCTGTAACTGAAAAATAACTGATATTAGAAATATAACACTAACTAGTATCTATTATCCTATTATTGCTATATACAATATTTATATAAAATTGTAACACAGAAGTAGCTACATTTACTAGTTTAACATACTTAAAACATTGATAGATATTATTTTTAAGTTTGTTTAATGGTTGTAGTGTTTTAAGATTAGGAGAAAGAGTGGAATTATAGAATTATTCTATAGAATTAGTAAAAAAGAAGATGTTTAAGGGGCTATAAATAGCTATCCATCCAAATAAATTTGCTGTTTGTAGACTAAATATTGTCATGAGTATTCTCCTTTATAATTATTTATATTAAGTATACAAGATAATTTGCCAATATGAAAGTGGATAAAATCAATTATATAATTCAAGAAAATGAAATACAACGAATATTTTATAGAATTAAAATATAATAAGGTAGAGTATTAAATTAGAATTTTTTAATTTAATACTCTACCTTTAATTTAATACTCTATCTAAAATAAATTAAAATTCAAATTCATTTTCCCAATCAAATTCCCCTGATTTTTCTACACATTTAGGCCAATGACTACACCATTCAGGGACTGAGGGATTTTCAACTCTATCAATACTTGGAGTATATGGTTTTAAGTCGATAACAGGGCTATTATCATTAGCATCGATATATGGAATTCTTATTATACCATGCTCATGGTCGATGCTAATAATTTGTACAGTAGTTAATGCTATTGGGTTAGGTCTAATAGGTGACCTTGTCGCAAATATTCCCATAACATCAGGTGCTTTTTTATAAGGCTTTGGAGTTTCTAAGATACTTCTTGCTTCAACATCATCAAATCCATCAAACCACCAGATTACATTTAAATGACTAAATTCATCAAGTGCTTTTAATGCAGGTATATACTTTTTATCCAATTTGATAGAAATTTCTTCACCTTGAACACGTATTTTTCCTATAGGGTTTACTAAAATTTGTTTCATAATATTACCTCCAATTATTTGGTTTGTTATTTGTAATTTTAGAGTAAACCCTAACACCATGTGAGAGTCAATATAAAAAGGAGATAGAAGCATATAATTAAAAGGATAATACATTTTTTGAATGAAGCATAACACCAGTAATAAGACAATCTTCATCAATATCAAAGGTATCTGTATGAAGAGGAGAATTAATATTTTTTCCCTGATTTGCACAACCAAGGTGATAAAAAACACCTTCACAATATTCCAAAAAATATGAAAAATCTTCAGCACCAAGAGTAGGTGTATCTTTAATCAAAATATTTTCTTTTCCAAATAATTCTACTGCATTTTGTTTAACATAATCTACAAGAGAATTTGAATTTATAAGGGAAGGATAACCTTCTTCAATTTCAACATCAATATTTCCACCAAATGTTTTGCAAGTAAAATCACAAACTTCTCTAATTCGTTTTTTTGAAAAATCTCTGGTTTCCTGCGTTAAAGTCCTTAAGGTTCCTTTTATAACAACTTTATCGCAAACTATATTTTCTTTAATTCCGCCTTCAATTTTTCCTAAAGAAATAACTACAGAATCAGTGGGGTTTGTATTTCGACTGACAATTGTCTGCAAAGCAGTTATGATATGAGCAGAGATAACTATAGCATCAACACCTTGATGAGGATAAGCTCCATGGCATTTTGAGCCATATACAGTTATACAAAGTGTATCTGTTGATGCATTTAAAGTATTGTATTTTAGTTCAATTAAACTTTTATCAATATTGGGATTTACATGAAGACCAAATATATAATTTACATCTGGATTTTTCATACATCCATCTTCTATCATAAGTTTAGCGCCACCAATAGTTTCTTCAGCAGGTTGGAAAAAAAACTTTACATTTACATTTAAATAATCCTTTAATTTAAATAGTATATTACAAGTGCCAAGTAAAATAGCAGTATGTGCATCATGGCCACATGCATGCATTTTACCTAAATTAATGGATTTATAAGGAAGATTGAGTTTTTCTGTTATAGGTAAAGCATCTATATCAGCTCTTATAGCAATTGTCTCAAAGTTTGGATTTACATTTATATATGCAGTTACTCCTGTGTGATTTTCATATTCAATGTAACTTATACCTATTTCATCTAAATATTTAATAATTTTTTTCTTAGTTTGAAATTCTTCTAAGCCAAGTTCTGGAGTTTTGTGTAAATCTCTTCTAATATCTATAACCCAATCATTTATATCATGGCAAAGAGCTTTAATATTAATCATAAAACACATCCTAACTATATTAAAATTAAAAATTTATTTTTCTTCATTATTATAATTATATTATTCTATATAAAACATTATTCTGTATCAAGTATAAATAAAATGTCTTATAATTATAGTAGAGATGTTTAGCATAAATTAGAATATATCATTTTAGAAGAAGAGGTGTTTAGATGTTAGGAGTAATTGCGCCTTCTGGACCATTGAGAAATATAAGTCTAGGAGAAATAAAATTTAATTTGGAGAAGTATGGTTATAAAGTTAAATTTTCTGAAAGTTGTGGACTAAATTATAAAGGTTATTTAGCTGGGAATGATGATATTAGAGTAAGAGATATAGAAGAGATGTTCTTAGATGAAGAAGTAGATATAATTATGTGTTTAAGAGGAGGTTATGGAACAACAAGAATACTAGATAAAATAAATTACGAAATAATAAAACAAAATCCTAAACCATTTATAGGTTTTTCTGATATAACAGGTTTAAATCTAGCTTTTTATAAAAATTGTGGTCTTTTACCATATCATGGAATAATGGCAGCGAATGTAGCTAAATGGGATGAATTTACTTATAAATCTCTAGTAGATGCTTTAGAATTTAAAGATGAGTTATACTTAGAAAATCCAAAAGAAGAAAAGATTTATACTGTATGTGAAGGCAAAGCAGAGGGAATAATAATGGGAGGAAACTTATCTCTAATAATTTCTACAATAGGAACTAAATATGAAATAGATGCAAAGGATAAAATTTTATTCATTGAAGAAATTGGAGAATGTCAATATAAATTAGACAGGATGTTAACTCAATTGTATTCTTCAGGAAAACTGGATGAATGTAATGGTATAATTTTTGGAGATTTTAAAGACTGTATCAAAGAAGAAGATTTAATAGAACTATTGGAGGAATTTGCGCAGAAGGTTAATAAGCCAGCTATATATAATCTACAATCTGGGCACTGTATACCAATGATAACTATTCCTTTAGGAAGAATGTGTGAATTAGATGCAACAGAAAAAATGGTTAAATTAAAAAAATAGTGTATATATAAATATATTAGAAGTATGGTATAATCTTATACAAGTAAAAATTTAGCTAGGAGGATAAAAAATGTCTGATGATAGAATAATTGACTTTAACGAATTAAAAAACAAAGTTAAAGATTCTGATGTAGATAAATTTGAGCAATACATATATAACTTATATTTTTCTGTTATGGATGGAAAGATGTCGATGGCTGAATTTTCAAGAAAAATATTTGATTATATGAAAGATAATGACATATCTCAAGAAAAGTTTATGAAAATACAAAAACAGTTCATGGAAAGATATGGTATGGACACTGAAGAAGTAGAAAAACAACTTAGAAACTTTGGAATCGACCCTTCTACAGCAGGTTTTATGAGTAATAATACTTCCAGCAAAGTATCTACAGAAGATTTAGAATCGTTTAAAAAGAGTGCAGGATTTTATGAGAAATATGGTGAAAAAATTCAACCTAAGAGTTGTATAACAACATTCATAAAAAATGATTTAAATGATATTAATGTAATAATAGATCAAGAAAAAATAATGCTTTGTAGTGACAAAAAAATAAATCTTATGGACTCAGAATTAAATGAGTTTTTATTAGAATATAAGAATATGTTTAATAAAAAGATAAAAGTAGTTATGTGTGAAACTACAAATAAATACGATTATTAAAAAGTAAATTTAACTATTGAAGCGGTATAGTTGATTAGTATTATGTAAAAAATAGAAATCGCAATTTAATTTCTCCTACAGAAGATGTATAGAAGAATATTTAAATTGCGATTTCTATATTTATATACTTTAGTTATGTTAAATTAATTGTATTAAGTAATATTTGTATAGAACAATCTTATTATCAAAGTTGTATCCCTATATAAATCTATAAAGTATTTATTATAAGCTAATTTCCTTTAATACCTTAATTCCATTTTGAAGCATACTATTAAAAAATACTAGGTTTAAAATCTCTGCAGGATGAACATTAGGAATGTCATAAGTGTCTACTAAATTCATAGGAACAACTATATTTTTTTCGATATTATATTGATTAAAATAAGATTTTAGAGTTATTGCAAATTGATATATACATATATCTGTGCAATCACCAACTATAATTATATTGTCTATCCCATCAAAGTCTAAATTTTCTAGTGCGAAAAATCCATTAGTAGAGTTTTTAGGGAAAACTTGTAGATTTTTTATAGACTTAAGTTCGTCAACTAGTTCACTTTCCACATCACTTTCTAAACAGTGAACAGGATAACTTAAAAGTTCTATAGATTTAGGTGTATGACAATCAGTAAATGCAATTACTTTATTTAGTTTATTTGATATTTTTTTTGCGAAAATTTCAATTGGTTTTATCAAAGATTCTACTCTGGGAGAGTATAAGGCACCTTGTTTTGCAAAACCATTATTGACATCAATTATAAATAAAACTGTTTTACTCAAATCGTAATTTTCTATTTTTTCTATTGGTAAATTATCCAAATTACTTTTTAAAGCTTCAAGTTCATTTAATAAGTTATCCATAAGTATACCTCCAAGCTAAATTTAATAAAATTGTACATATTAATCATATAAAAGTCAAGGAGTATAAACTACTATATAACTAGCTATATTGCTTTGATTGTAAAAGGTTTAAAGCTATATCTGGATAGTTAGTAAAAATACCATCTACATTAAGAGATAGGCAATGTAGCATATCTTCTTCTTCATTTACAGTATACACATTGACACCTAGTAAATTTTTGTGACAAAGTTCAACTAGAGATTCATTTACTAAAATTAAAGGAGGGTGAAGATAGCTATTTCCTAGAAATTTAGCAAATTCAACTACATTATTTATAGGTAAGTAGCATAATAAAGCTGTTTTTATACTGGGTTCTAACTTATGAAAATTTTTTAAGCTATTACTATTAAAACTAGATATAAGAACTCTGTTTTTCATATTATACTTTAAAATAAGTTTCAAAACATCTTTTTCTATATTAGTGTAATTTACTTTGTCAGTTTTTAGTTCTATATTTAAGATAAGGTCTGTAGGCGAAATTAAGATTAAGACTTCTTCTAAAGTTGGAATTTTACATTCTTTATTGTTTTGGTAACCCTCAAAGGATGAGTTCAATGTTTTTAGTTTTCTTAAAGTAAGGTCTTTTACAAAACCATGTCCATTAAAAGTTCTATCAACCGTTTCATCATGAATAACTACAATTTTTCCATCTTTAGTCTTGTGAACATCAAGTTCTATTCCGTATATATCCATATCTAAGCATTTTTTAAAAGCGAGAATAGTGTTTTCTGGATATTTTCCACTAAAACCTCTGTGAGCATAAATGTTCATTTGTAAAGCTCCTTTCAATAAATATAACTTATTCTTATAAAATTTTAATTAATATAATATATCATATTCTAAACAATATAATTATACATTAATTAAATAACAATTTATAATTTATATATTATATAAATGTAAGAAAATAAAATCATATCTGTGTTATAATATATTTTAAACATTATAAATATTACGAATTTAATAGTCATAATATATAAGTATAAGTTTATGCAAGCTCATGTGTTTAGAGCTTGCATATATATTATTAATATATTTCTGTATTTAAAAAAATGAAATTCCAAAAGAATTTTTTCTATAGATTTAGTAGTAAGGGGGAATTTTGATATGTATGAAGTTAATTTAGAACGAGCTATGAATTATTGGATGGATTTGTTAGATGATTATACCAATCTAGCAAAAATTCCAAATGATTTTTTTTATAAAGATTGTTCTGATGAAGTTGTAGATGAAATTTTTAAGATTGATATTGAAAAACATGAGAAACTAATTCAATATTCTAAAATGAATAATATAAGCATAAGTTCTATTATAGAAACTATCTATGGACTTATATTACAAAAGTATACATATGAAGATGATGTAGTTTTTGGAAAAACAATAAATATAATTCCTATAAGAGTTAAGGTTCGACAAAGCGAAAAGTTTATAGATGTTGTAAAAAATTTAAAAAGGCAATGGAGTAGGTCTTTAGAATATGGATACTATTTATTATCAGATATAGAGAATAAAAATCATCTGAATACTAAACTTATAAATACAATATTTGTAGCTAAAAGTTTTGATTTATCATATGACTATGACATAGAAAAAAAAGGATATGATTTATCTGTAATAGTTTATACTAAAAGGGCATTAAAAATAAAAATAAAATATAAGCCATCTATATACAAAAGAGAAACTATTAGAAGGATATTAAATCAATTTGATTATATAATAGAGCAGATAATAAGGAATAACAATATTTTAATAGAAGATTTAGAATTTGTATGTAAGAAAGAAGAAAAAATATTATTGAAAGATTTTAATGATAATCAATGTGAGATACCATATAACAGAAGTTATATTAATTTATTTAGGG
This sequence comes from Clostridioides sp. ES-S-0010-02, assembly GCA_020641055.1. Lineage (NCBI taxonomy): Bacteria > Bacillati > Bacillota > Clostridia > Peptostreptococcales > Peptostreptococcaceae > Clostridioides > Clostridioides sp. ES-S-0010-02. The sequence goes on along the minus strand of CP067345.1, from coordinate 2,934,273 downwards.
AACAAGTTGAGAGAACACCTAATAATGTAGCTGCCAGAGATGAAAATAGAAATTTGACATATAGAGAACTTGATGAGTTAACTGATAGACTTGCAGGTTATTTAAATTATATAGGGGTAAAAAGTGAAGATATAGTAGCTGTAATGTTGCCAAGAGACATTAATATAATTGTTACAGCCATAGGAATTATGAAATCAGGAGGAGCATTCTTCCCGATAGACACAAGTAATCCAGAAGAAAGATTAAATTACCTTCTTGAAGATAGTAATGCAAAAGTAGTAATAACTACAGACGAACTTAGATGTAAGGTTATAAATGAAAACACAATAGTAATTGATATAAATGATGAAGATATATTTAAAATTAGATATGACTTAACTGAAAAAATAACACCATCAAACTGTGCATATACAATATCTACATCAGGGTCAACTGGTAGACCAAAGACTATAGCTATAGAGCATAAGAGTTTAGTAAATATGTGTTATTATAGTATAGAAGCTATAAGTGCTACAGAAAATGATATATGTGGGATATATTTAAGTTTTAGTTTTGATGCTGTAATGAAACAACTATTTCCATATCTATTGATGGGTGCTTCAATAAACATTATGCCAGAAGAAGCAAAATTTGATGAATATACAGTAAATGAGTATTGTGAGGAAAATGATATAACCATATTAGCATTACCAACAGCGTTTGCAAGATTATTTATACAAAACTGTAACAACAGTTCACTTAGGGTTGTGCAGACAGGAGGAGAAAGATTAAAAGGATATAGAAAACGTAACTATGAGTTATATAATGAGTATGGACCAACAGAATTTACTGTTGTATCAACTTCTTTTCATGTGGATAAAGAGTATGGGAAAATACCAATAGGTAAGCCAATCTTTAATACTTATGCATATGTATTAGATAAAAAAAATAAACTATGCCCAATTGGAGTTCCAGGAGAACTCTGTCTATCAGGAATCCAAATATCAAGAGGCTATTTAAATAAAAAAGGTTTAACAGAGCAAGTATTTGTAGAAAATCCTTACAAAACTTGTGAACATAATAAATTAATGTATAGAACTGGTGATTTGGTAAGATGGCTAGATGATGGAAATTTGGATTATATTGGTAGGATGGATAATCAAGTAAAAATTGATGAATTTAGAATAGAGCTGTATGAGATTGAAAACATAATAAACAATATTACAGAAATTAAAAGTGTTGTTTGTATCTCAAGAACAAATGAGGATGGAGATATGTATATATGTGCATATTATGTGATTGATGATGAGGATAGTGAAAAAATAAATGACATAACAGTTAGAGAATATTTAAATGAGCATTTACCTCCATACATGATTCCAACAATAATAATGAGGATAGATAAAATACCAGTTACACCAATTGGAAAAGTAAATAAAAGGGCATTGCCAGAGTGATTTTGTATTATGACAGGTGTTATAAAGGAACTATAGAAGTTTCTTTATGACACCTATTTTCAAGAATGAATCAATTGACATAAAAGAAAGAATTTTCTGTACATTTTTACTGTGGTGAAAATCTGTTTATAAGGATGATTATTGTATTTTTTATACTTTTCCGTGTTTTAAAGTGTTTTTATAACAAATTTAATTTTAATATAAAAAAATTTTTTATTTTTTATCTTAATCCTTTTTAGTATAATCGAAAAATAAAAAGAAAATTAGCATAAAAATATCTAAAAATAGAAATTAATAATATGGGATTAAATTTTAGTAGTTTTTACTCGCTATTTGTAAAATAATAAAAAGTTAAGTTTTATATGTATATATGTTATAATATATACAAACTGAAAAGGGGTGAAAATTTTATGAACAAAAAATTACCTAAGGGAGCTTATGGTGAGGTTAGTGGAAAAGATTACGTTCCATACATCACAGATAAGTCCAGAACCGGTGGAAATGTAGCTGTATTGATTATCGGTATCATTTTAGCTGCCATTTTTGCCGCATCTACAACTTATTCTGGAATGAAAGCTGGTCTTACAGTTGCAGCAGGTATTCCAGGAGCTATAATAGGTTCTGCTTTTGTTGGAGCATTTGCTCGCCAAAAGGGTATTCTTGGTAAGAACTTAATCCAAGGTATGTCAAGTGGTGGGGAATCTGTTGCAAGTGGATTCATTTTCGTATTACCAGCAGTTATCTTAATTGGAAGCCAAATCACATTTTTAGAAGGCTTAGCTGTTGGAGTTGGTGGTGTTTTATTTGGTATAGGAGTTGCAGCAATAGTTCACAATTATTTAATAATTGAAGAACATGGTAAACTTATGTACCCAGAATCAATGGCTATATCTGAAACACTTGTTGCTTCAGAGGCTGGTGGAGACTCAATTAAATACATGGGAATTGGATTTGTAATAAGTGGATTTATCACTGTATTAACTGGTTCATTCTTAAATGTAGCAAACAATGTAATGAGTCTTGTAGGAAGTAAATTTTACAAATGGAAATTTGATATTGAAGTAAACCCTCTACTTTTAGGAATTGGGTTTATAGTAGGGCTTGAAGTTTCTTTAACAATGTTTGCAGGAAGTATCTTATCAAACTTTGGTATTGCACCTTTAATAGGTTACTTTACTGATATGGCTAAAGATGGAGCTATGGTATGGAATAATCCTGCAATGCCTCTTAACCAAATGGATGTTGGAGCTATATCTAGTAGTTATGTAAAATATATAGGTGCTGGTATGATGCTTTGTGGAGGTATTATTGGTGCAATAAAACTTATCCCAACTATAATCGCTTCTATAAAAGAAACACTTAAAGCTAAATCAAGTACTGGAGATGCAGAAGAAGGTTCATCTATACAAATGATACTTTTATTAGGTGGAGTAGTAGTTGGGTTCTTAGCAGCGTTCTTGATTTCTGGTAATATTGCTATGGCAATTATTGGAGCTATCATATCTCTTTTATTATCTTTATTATTCGTCATAGTAGCTGGACGTTTAACAGGAACAATAGGAACATCAAATCTTCCAGTTTCTGGTATGACTATAGCTTCTTTAGTTATTGTAACATTAGTATTTGTTATAATGGGATGGACTGATTTAGAAGCTAATAAATCATTACTTTTATTTGGGTCATTTATAGTTGTTGCTATTGCTATAGCTGGAGGATATACTCAATCTCAAAAAGTAACTTACATCATTGGTGGTAGCAAAAATGAAATGCAACGTTACTTCACAGTTGCAAGTATAGTTGGTGTTATAGTTGTTGTAGGAGTAATCTTATTACTTTCTGACCAACTTAAAGCTACTGGTGATAATGTACAATTTGCATTACCACAAGCAAACTTAATGTCAACATTAACTTCTGGTATTATGTCAGGTAGTTTACCTTGGGTTATGATTATTGTTGGAGTATTTATGGCAATTGTGTTATATGCATTAAACTTACCAATAATGACTATAGCTATAGGATTCTATTTACCAATAGCAACAACTTCTATAATATTAGTTGGAGCATTAATTCGTTTATTTGTTGAACTAGTATCTAAATCTGAAAAAGAAAAAGAAGCTAAAGTTTCTAATGGTATAAGTTTATCTTCTGGTCTTGTTGCAGGTGGATCTATCATTGGTTTAATAGGTATAATATTACAAGTAACTGGAGTTATAACTCCAAAAGTACCAAGTGGTTTTGCTGCTACAAATTCAATGGCAATTGCTTTATTAATAGTTTTAGTTGTACTTACAACATTACCTATCATTTTATCTAAAGTAAAAAATAATGAGCAAGAGTAATGATGTTTTAGATATTGTATTTAAAATTACTGATGGACTTGAATATGAAGTAGATGAAAATGGTATTGTAACTATACTTGAAAAACAGGACCATAAGATTCAAAAGTTTTTTAGAAAGTTAAAAGCTAGAATACCTAAATATAAAAAAATAGAGCTAGATGAATATTCTAGTTTTGTATTTTTACAAATTGATGGTCAAAAGACTGTTAGGGAAATAGGTGAAAACTTAGAATCCAAATATGGAGAAGAATCTTATCCACTTTATGAAAGGTTATTGGTTTTTTTAAATCATATTGATGTCAATTGTCACTATGTTGAAAGAATGGATATAGACTTATAATAAAGAATTATTATAGGATATATCAGAATATAAAAATTAGAAGATAGTTAAAAAAGAGCTATATGTTTTTAAAGACATATAGCTCTTTTAAATATTTATAACTTATAAACTTAAAGTAAAGGTTATTAAACTTAGATGTTTTAATATTATTTATTATTAGCTATTTCGTCAGCTAAATTATTTAGATATTCCCATCTTTCATATTTGTACTCAAGTTCTTTTTCCAATTTTGATTTTTCATCTAAAATTTCTTGAAGTTTAGTAAAATCAGTTGCAAATTTTGAAGTACTTTCATCAAGTTTTGCAATTTTAGATTCAAGTTTTTCTATGTCAGAATCAATATTTTCAAACTCTCTTTGCTCATTGTATGAGAATTTAAGTTTTTTATCATTTTTAGGTTTTTCTTTTTTTGGAGCAGTTGAATCATCATTTTTAAGTGATTCTTTTTTAGATTCTTCAAATTCAATTCCTTGAATCTCTCTATAAATAAGATAGTCACTATAATTACCTGTATAAATATGAATTTTTCCATTTCCTTCATATGCAAATATTTTATTACAGATTCTATCTAGGAAATATCTATCATGTGATACTGTAATTACTACACCTTTAAATTCATCAAGATATTCTTCTAATATTTTTAGTGTTTCTATATCTAAGTCGTTTGTAGGCTCATCCAAAAGAAGTACATTAGGAGCTGTCATAAGAATTCTAAGAAGGTGTAGTCTTCTTCTCTCACCACCAGATAGTTTGCCTATCAAAGTATACTGCATGGTACCATTAAAAAGGAATCTTTCACACATTTGAGAAGCTGTAATCCTAGTACCATCAGAAGTTTCTATATAATCACTAGCTTCTTTTACATAGTCTATAGCCCTTATGTCAATGTTCATATGAGAATCATCTTGAGAAAAGCAACCTATTTTTACAGTTTCTCCAATTGAGATATATCCACTATCAGGGGCTAATTTCCCATTTATTATGTTTATTAGAGTTGATTTACCCATACCATTTTTACCTATTATGCCAATTCTATCTGTACGTGCTAAAGTATATTCTAAATTATCTATAACTGTAACTTCTTCAAAAGATTTAGATATATTGTGTATTTCTATTATTTTATTTCCAAGCCTACTTGAGGCAACCGATATATCAATATTTTCATCAGGTTTGAAAGAGTCTCTATTTACAAGTTCATCAAATCTTTGTAGACGAGATTTTTGTTTTGTGCTACGAGCTTGAGCTCCACGTCTAACCCATGCAAGTTCTGTTCTAATTAAATTTTGTCGTTTATCCTCAATACTTGATTCTAATGCAAGTCTTTCCATTTTCTTTTCTAAAAATATTGAATAATTACCATCATAGCTAAATAATCTACCTTTATCTAATTCAATTATTCTATTTGTAACACGGTCTAAAAAATATCTATCATGAGTTATCATAAGCAATGAACCTTTTCTTGAATTTAGGTATTCTTCAAGCCAATCGATGGTATCATTATCTAGATGGTTTGTTGGTTCATCTAGTATTAAAAGCTCACAAGGAGTAATAAGAGCTGAGGCTAGAGAAACTCTTTTTCTTTGACCACCAGAAAGTTCTATTATTTTTTGATTGAAATCATTTATACCAAGCTTTGTAAGTACAGATTTGGCTTCGCTTTCTAAATCCCAAAGGTTTAAAGCATCTATCTTCTCATGCATGGATAATAATTTTTTATTTAGTTCATCTGTAAAGTTAGAATTAAGTTTTTCTAAAGTTTCTTGGTATTTACCAAGGAGTTTTAATTCTTCTGAAGTTCCATTAAATACTTGTTCTAGAACAGTTGAATTTTCATCATAAGTTGGGTTTTGAGGAAGATATTCTACTCTAATACCATTAGCCTTTGTTATATTGCCAGTTTCACTTTCTTCAGTTCCTGCAATAATTTTAAGTAAAGTAGATTTACCAGTACCATTTACACCAATAAGTCCTATTTTTTCTCCATCATTGATACCAAGAGATATATTTTCAAGTAATTTTTTTTCAGAATAGCTTTTACTTATATTTTCCAATGTCATTAAATTCATATAATTCACCTTTATTTCTAATCTATTATTTTTCAAAATGTTGGTAGTCTGGGTTTTTCCAATATCCACCCCAACTCCAACCTCTGCTTACAAAAGCATTATAACAATCATCACCCTTTTTTATCATTCCAAATTTTAAAGCAGACCTATCTGCATAAACAGTGCTTACCTTAGGGCTAACATTGTCTCCAGAAACATGTGGGTTTTGTAATGGATTTATATCTATAGCACGTCCTTTACCATGATTTGAGACAGTATTTGTACCAGCTACAGTTCTATAACAAAATGCAGATGTATTATTATCAGACATAGATTTTTCATCTACAGCATCATAATCATCTATTAATTTAATTTTTTCAATTGGATATTTTTTTTCATATAACTCTTTAAAAATATCGACAACTTCTGAAGCTAGTTCACTATTTACTATCATCTCACCTTGATGAGTTTTTTCATCAAATCCGTAGTAGGTAAGTTGCAAGTAAGATAAACTATCAAATCCTATAGGTTCATCAGAAGGCATAGATTTACCAATCATTTTGTTTTTTATCTTATCTGGTATTGAAGAATATGAAAAAGTGGGCTTAATGTTGTTATCTTCCTGTTTTTTAGTAGAGTTTTGATTATTTTTAGAATCCTCTGTTGTATTGTTTTTATCTTGCATAGTTTCTTGACTTTTTATATTATCTTCTTTGTTGGATTTAGAGAAAAATATCTCATATATAGATAGTAAGGCAAGAAATAATACAGTTATTACAATTGTTAGCTTTAATTTATTAATCTTCTTTCGTTTTGACTTTTTACTCATATTATCCCCCATGTTAGATTCATATAAACTATATATATTATACCTCATAAAAATAAACTAGGCTAACAATATTTAGTTAACCTAGGACATTTCATCTATAGTTTCTGCTATTATTTTTATACCAGTTTCAATATCTTCAAAAGAGAGTCTCGAAAATCCAAGTCTTAAAGTGTCAGAACCAAAGCCATTTGTAAAAAATAAATCTCCAGGCATGAAGATAACATTTTTTTTGTAACATTTTTCTAATAGCTTTCTAGTATCTATATTCTTAAGTTTGATAAATATATGCAAACCACCATCACCTAAGATATATTCCGTTTGCATATATTTTTTTACACATTCATAGGCGAAGTTAAATTTATCCCCATAGAATTTACGTATTTTTTTTACGTATTTTTCAAATCCTCCATTACTTAAATAATCAAATAAAATACCTTGGTCTAAAAAAGATACATGTATATTTCTGCACCTTTTTACACTTTCTAACTTATCTATAACTTTTTTATCTGCAAAAATCCATCCAATTCTTATTCCAGGAAATAAAATTTTTGAAAAGCTACCAATATATACAACACCATTATTCATATTATCAAGAGAGCAGAGGGGAAATATATGAGAACTATTGTAGAGTAATTCTTCATTAAATCCATCTTCTATAATTGCTATATTGTATTTTTTCATAAGATTATAGAATCTATATCTATTTTCAGGGGTCATTACAATCCCTGTTGGGTTGTGATAAGAAGGTGTAATATATGCAAATTTTATTTTATTTTTGTACTCAATTAAACGATTTTCGAGCATATTGAAATCTAAACCATTTTCAGATATATCCACACCTAAAATATTGAGATTGTGTGACTTCATAATTTTTATAGCTGTGTTGTGAGTAGGATTTTCACAAATTATATAGTCTCCTTCTTGAGTGAAAGAGGACATAATAATATCAAAGCCTTCTGTAAATCCATTTGTAATTAATATATCTTTGTTATTAATATCAACGCCCTTATTTGTCATATATTCAAGCAAATAGTCAATAAGAGGTTTATAACCTTGTGCATATCCATAGTTAAGTAGTTTGTGACCTTCTAATGAGATTCTATTTAAAAAAGATTTTTTTAATTCCTCCATATCAAATAAATCTCCATCAGGAGATATACTTTTAAATGATATTAGGTTAGAGCTCCAAGGTATTTCGCTTTTTATAATATCTAATTCATTAGCTTTTTTAGAGTATGTATTCTCTAAACAATCCCAATTTAAAGACCATGTAGTGTTTGAAGATTTATTTTTTGAATTAACAAATGTACCTTTTCCTGAAACAGAGTAGATTAAGCCCTCTGATTTTAGTTCTTCATAAGTTAAGACTATGGAATTTCTACTAACTTGTAAAAGCTGACTAAGCTCCCTTGTAGAAGGGAGCTTACTATTGTCTGGAATTAATCCTTTTGATATCATATCACTTATATAATTTTTAATTTGTATATAAATTGGTTCACTATCATTTAATCTTAGATTTGAAAATATCAAATTACCACCTCAAATTGTATTATCTAATTTAAAGAGTATTCTATAAGTTTATCTAATAATTGGCTATACTCAAGACCTTTAGCAGCGGCACTTCTAGGTATTAAACTAGTTTTAGTCATGCCAGGAAGAGTATTTAGCTCAAGAACATAAGGAATACCTTCACTTATAATCATATCAACTCTTACATATGCTTTGCAATTAAAAATTTTCCAACAAGTCTCAGAAATCTCATTTACTCTTTTTTGAAGTTCATCATCTAAATAAATAACTTCTTCTTTTGCTCCTTTTTCAAGTGAGTATTTAGCTTCATAATCAAAGAATCCTGAGTCTGATTTTATAGATATAGTAGGAAATACTTCGCCATTTAATATGAATGAAGTATATTCTCCACCTGGTATATATTTTTCAATCATTACAAACTCATCAACTTCTAAACCTTTACGAACTGCTTCTTCAACTTCATCTTTGGAATGGATGAAGAATGTAGCAACACTTGAACCTCCTGAATTTGGTTTTATAAATACTGGATAGCCTATTTTGTCTATCTCATCATAATTTATTTCATCAATTGATTTTACTAAAGCCCATGGAGCAGTAGGAAGGTCTGAATCTCTAAGCATTTTTTTAGTGATGTTTTTGTCCATACACATTCCACTACAAAGAGGTCCACATCCAGAATATGGTATATCCATAGTCTCAAGTACTGACTGAATGCATCCATCTTCACCAAATTTCCCATGTAGTGCTAGTACTGCAAAATCTGTATCTTCTGGTATTTTTGTAAATATATCTTTTTTATCATCTATTATCACCTTTACAACATCGTATTTACTTTTATCAAGATTATTATATATTTCTTTTCCTGAATTTAAAGAAACTTCTCTCTCTGATGATATTCCACCCATTATAACTGCTATTTTCATATTATACACTCCTATTTTAAATTTTATTATTTTTAAATTAAATTTTTTAATTTACTTACTTAATTATATGAATTAATGGTTGATGATGAAAGTACCACTACATGTGAAGTTTATATTATGTGTGGTTTTAGAGTGATAATCTAACTTACAGATAGATTTGAATGATTTTTTAACTTTATTTATATCATTATTTTTGCTAAAATTAGTGGTATGAACTTAAGACTAGTCTTAGTGGCTATAAATCAAGGAGTGATAAAATTTGAAAGCAGAAATAATAAGTGTAGGAACAGAGATACTGTTGGGAGATATAGTAAATACAAACTCTCAATTTTTAGCTAAAGAACTTGCAGCATTGGGAATAGAAGTATACCATCAAAGTACAGTTGGAGATAATAAGCAAAGACTCTTAGAATGTTTTGATGAAAGCTTAAAAAGAAGTGATTTAGTAATTACTACAGGAGGTCTTGGACCAACTGGTGATGATATGACAAAAGAAACTGCAGCAGAGTATTTTGGACAGGAATTAGAATTACATAAACCATCATTAGAAGTCTTAGAATCATTCTTTGTTAAAACAGGAAAAAAAATGGCCGAAAATAATATGAAACAAGTATATTTTCCAAAGGATGCTATAGTATTAAAAAATAATAATGGAACAGCACCAGGAGCTATTTTAAAGAAAGATGATAAAAGTATAATAGTACTACCTGGACCTCCAAGAGAAATGAAGGCAATGTTTAATGAAAGTGTCAAACCTTACCTACAACAATTTACAAAGGAAATGCTAGTATCAAAAACTTTAAGATTGTATGGAATAGGGGAGTCAAACCTAGAATTGGAAATTTTAGATATAATTGATGAACAAACTAATCCAACAGTTGCTTTGTATGCAAAGGAATTAGAAGTTACAATAAGAATAACTGCAAAAGCTGAAAATGAAGAACAAGCTTTTGAATTTATAAGACCAGTAGAAGAAAAGATAAAGGACAGAGTAGGTAAATATGTATATACTGAAGGAGATATTTCAGTATCTGAAGGAGAGTCTGCATTAGAAGATGCTGTTTCTAAGCTTCTTGTAGAAAAAAACTTAACAATAGCAGTGGCTGAATCTTGTACTGGAGGTTTGGTATCTTCATCTCTTATAAACTACCCAGGAATATCTTCTGTATTTCTTGAAGGATGTGTAACATATTCTAATGAAGCCAAAATGAAAAGATTGGGAGTAAAAAAAGAAACTTTAGAAGACTTTGGAGCAGTAAGTGAACAAACAGCAATAGAAATGGCTGAGGGCGTTGCTAAAGGGCTTGGAGCTAATATAGGTATATCTACAACTGGAGTAGCTGGACCTGGTGGAGGAACTGAGGAAAAGCCTGTAGGGTTGGTTTATACTGCAATATATATAAATGGAAAAATAATAGTGAAAAAAAATATATTTAATGGAGATAGAAGAAAAATAAGATTGAGAGCTACTAGAGATTTACTTAATGAGTTGAGAATACAATTAGAAAAACTTTAAACTATTGTGATATTGATTATATTTAAAGTATTGGTATAATATAAAATCATTTTTGGAGGCTTTTAATTTATGATAAAACATATATTTTGTGATTTAGATGGAACTTTATATGAAAATGGAGCTATAACAAAAGAAGATATAGTAGCAATTGAGGAAATAGAAAAAAGAGGAGTACAGTTTAATGTTGCTACAGGTAGAGTTTTCAAACAGGCTCGTGATATTATCGAAGGGAGCTTAGATATGAATGGCTATTATATATGTGAAAATGGTGCATTTATACATGATAAAGATTATAATGTGATTTTTAAGCAAACTATAGATGATAAATTAGTAAAAAAAGTTATTGATAGATTTGAATCAACTGATGCACAATTGTATTTTAAATATAAAGGAGATGTAATTGTAGATAGTGACACAACAGCTTTTAGACATTATTCTAGCGATTTTATAGTGGACCCCGATTTTGAGAAAAGAGATAGTTTTGATAATCTTATAGGCAATATTGGTATATGCTCTGAAAATTTAGAAGAGTTGTCTAGAATAGAATTATATTTAAAAAGTGAGTTTAGTGAAGTGTTGGAAATATATTTTTCTAGTACTTATACTTTAAACATAGTTCCTAAAAGTGTATCGAAAAGAGGTAGCATAGAACATGTAATAAAAACTCTAAATGTAAGTCCAGATGAAGTTGCTACTATTGGAGATTCTCCAAATGATATTTGTATGTTAGAGGGATTTAAATATAGTTTTGTAATGTCAAAGGCAAGAGAAGAAGTAAAACAAAGTGCAAATTATGTAGTAGATAGTGTAAAAAGTGCTATAGATGCTATCATAAAAATAAACAGTTAGATATAAGATTGATGAGAAGTAATAAAAAATTAGTAAATTATTTTTGTTTGTTGATTTACTAATTAATCAATTTTATAAGGTATTACCTATTCAGTATAAAAAAATGACTGTTCAGTAGAATTATAAAACTAGATTTTATATTCTGTAGAGCAGTCATTTTGATTATATTAATTGTCAGTTTAAAATTCTTAAGTTAACCACAATTTGCTATATGGTATGATTTTATTGTATTAGATAAAATAGAATCTAATATATAATTTATAACACTATTGCAAGTATACGCTGAAAATTTTAAATCATTCATATAGTCGCTTTTCTTTTTGTATTCATTGTAAAGTTTAACAAAAAATTTTTCAAATCCACTATTTATAGTATTACCTTTAATTTTAGATAAATCAACATCCTTTGCAAATGCTCCAAGTTCTCTTTCATAAGTAACATGTTTATTCAAACTATGCTTAAATTCCCAGCGTTCACTATGAGCTAAGCAGAAAAAATCGCATAAAAAGTGGCAGATAACACCAAGCTCTTGACTAAGTCTACTTACTGAAAAATATTTAGAAACACTGTCTATAGTAAGACTGCACAGATATTTTATTTTAGAAGCAATCATATTAAATGATTCATCCATATAATGTTTTTTTAATTTATATTTAGAAAAAGCATCTGGCTTTATATTACCATATATAAAATTTTTTTCGCTTATAAAGAATGTTTTATTTTCATCTATATTATTAAGTATCGATTTTGCCATAATAAAATGGGTATTCATTAACATATTTACACCTCGTATAGTTTATTAGACTTATTAAATATATTATTATGATATGATATTTATGATAAAAGTTTAATGGTAAATATATGAAATTAAGTCAATCACATTTATTTAAATAATTTCAACCATATTCATAATACCAGTAATTGGCGAAATTTACAATATGTAAATAATGTTAAGTTTTTATTTATCAAATTTAAAATTAAGTATTAGTATACTTTCTAATTAGCCTATTAGCCTTGGATTGAGAAATTTCAAGTTGTCTAGCTACTTTATAAGAACTACCAAATTTCTCATAAGCATCCAAAATTACATTTTTTTCATACTCCATAATCAAGGTGTCAAAGTTTTTGTTCTTATAATCAATATGTAGAGAATTATCTACATTGGTTGTGTATGTTGGAGGGTTATTTCCATAATTTACAATATTTACATTTTTAGTGAGTATACTTGGTAAATCGTCTGTTGTTATATGATTATCTCTACAAGTAAGTAAGATTTTTTGAATTATATTCTGTAACTCTCTTATATTACCTGGAAATCTGTAGTTTGCAATAATACTTATAGCTTCTTTTGAAATTGTCTTGTTTAGATTAAAGTCACTTGAATATCTATTAAAATAATATTTTATAATCTCTACTAAATTATCCTTTCTTTCTCTAAGTGGAGGGAGTTTTATTTCTATAACATTTAATCTATAATATAAATCTTCTCTAAATTTTTTTTCTTTTACTTTAGAAATTAAGTCAGCATTTGTAGCGGATATAATTCTTATGTCAACTTTTTTATTTTTTAAACTTCCGACTGGAGTAAAAGTCCTATCTTGTATCAATTGTAAAAATTTTGCTTGTAGATTTTGTGGTATATCACCTATTTCATCTAAAAAAAGAGTTCCTCCGTTAGCCAATTCTACAAGACCAACTTTACCTTTGGTACTTGCACCTGTAAAAGCACCTGAAGTATATCCAAAAAGTTCAGATTCAAGTAGTTGTGGAGATATGGTTGCACAGTTTATAGTTATAAATGGACCACTTGACCTGTTGCTATTGTGATGTATATATCTAGCAAGTGAACTCTTTCCTGTTCCAGATTCTCCTAATAATAGTACACTTACATCAGTTTTAGAAACATGGTTGACTGTATTCATAATAGGTCTCATAACTATGCCATCCATAATTACTGTATCTTCAATCCTAAGAGCGGTTCTATATAGTGTTTCCACTTCAGATTTGTATTTTTTTACTTGTTTTTTTGTATCTTCAAGTTTATTTTTTATATTATTAAGTTCGGTTATATCTCTACAATTTTCAACAGTGAATTCTAGCTCACCATTTTCATCAAATACAGGACTTGCAGTTATAATAAGTTTTTTTCCTGTTTGAGTATCTTGTTCAAGTGAAAATTTAGACTTTGTTCTCAATACTACTGGTATGGGGCTTTTTGTTGAATATCCAGATTCTTCTAAGAAAGAAACATTTTTTCCTAAAATATCTTCTTTTTTTAGACCATAATTTTCTTCAAATGCCTTATTACAATATATTATTATACCTTTATCATCAGATGCACATATTTCGTCATGAGAAGCCTCTAATATTTTTTTATAAAACTCTAAATCTAAATCCATTTTCCCTATTGTCCCCCTAAATTTTTAATGATATATTAAAATATATTTAATTTATTAAATATAATTAAAAGTATAATCTTTATATAATACATAAACTTCAGTCTATTTTAACTTTGAATAAGTTATATATAACTTATTTTACAATTAAAGCGAGTCTAAATCAACTTAAAATATACTTGAAATAACTATAGAAAAGTTGAAAAACTAGTAATATTGTTGCAAATTCTAAGTTTTTAGTGTCGATATAAATAAAATAAAAGTGGCATGGTTTTTGCTTGATAAAAATGATGTGTATTGACTAAATAATAGTAGAGGGGTATTTAAGATGGGAGAAAAAAGTAAAGGGTATGTATTTATAGCAACAGCAGGAATCTTATGGGCTACACTTGGGTTGTTTGGAAAGTTTCTGATGGGAAGTGGATTGACATCAGAACAAGTAGCATTTACAAGATTATTTTTTGGATTTATAGTTTTAGGTGTTTATTCAGCTATAAGAACACCACATATTTTGAAAATAAACAAAAGAGGAATTATTTATTCAGTAATAATAGGAATTATATGTCAAGCTATGTTTAATTTATGTTACTTTAAAGCTATTGATACTGTAGGTGTATCTGTAGCAGCAGTTTTATTGTATACATCGCCATTGTTTTTAGCTGTATTTTCAAAATTTTTTTATAAAGAGAGTATTACTAGAAGTAAAATATTTTCGCTGATTTTTTGCTTTATTGGAGCTATTATGGCAGTAACTGGTGGAAGTTTAAATTTTCAAAACTTAAGTACTATGGGATTATTGCTTGGAATATTATCTGCAATAGCGTATGCACTTATGCCAACTATTAGTAAGAATGCCTTAAAAGAATTTTCAAGTTCAACAATATTAGTTTACAGCTTTTTATTTGGAGCGATATTTATGATTCCTTCTGCTAGACCATGGGAAATATTAACCTATGCTAAAGATTTAAATATTTTATCTTGTATGTTGATGTTGGGGGTTGTTCCAGCGGCACTTGCATATATTTTTTATGCAGCAGGTATATCTAAAGGTGTAGAGTTATCTGTTGCAGGTGTTGTAGCATCAGTAGAATTAGTTGGCTCTGTTATAATTGGATGCACTATGCTAGGAGAAAGTTTTTCTATAGGAAAGCTGTTTGGAGTGATGTTAATGTTGATATCAGCTGTAATAGCACTTAATCTTTCTTATGATGGAATAAAAATGTTCTATAAGTCTAATAAATTAAAACAAACTGAGAAAACAGAAAGTATTTAAGAATATGTATTTTGTCCTTATATATTTATATAGGGGTATTTTTCATTGTAATTTTTAATATGAAATTTGCTTTGGAAACAATAAAATAACTATAGATAGATTTATGTTTATATAAAGCTATCTATAGCTATTATGTTATCTTTAATCATTTATTTAATCTTGAATAAATTTACAACCTTGATAGGAGTTGCGAGATTTTAATGTATCATCAATTTGATTTAAAATCTCCCATTTTTTTAAACTCCATAAAGGTCCAACCAGTTCATCTCTTTTACCATCGCCAGTAAGTCTATGAATTATCATAGTTTCAGGTAATATTTCTAGTTGGTCACAAACAAGATTAATGTATTCATCTTGGTTCATAAGAGTTAACATCCCATTTTGAAGCATTTTCTCCATAGGAGTATCTTTTATAACATGTAATAGATGTATTTTTATACCATCCACATTCATTTTGCCGACTGCCTTAGCAGTTTCCATCATCATATTATAATCTTCACCAGGTAGACCATTTATAATGTGTACAACTACTTTTATATTTTTAGCCTTTAATTTTTCAACACCTTCAACAAATGCTTTATAATCATGTCCTCTATTTATAATTTTAGATGTAGAATCATGAATTGTCTGAAGTCCAAGTTCAACCCATAGATTAGTTCTTTTATTAAGTTCAGATAGATAATCAACTACATCATCTGGTAAACAGTCAGGTCTTGTTGAGATTGAAAGGCCTATAACATCATCAAGAGATAGTATAGTTTCATATTTATCTTTTAAAACCTCAAGAGGTGCATAAGTATTTGTATAAGCTTGAAAGTAGCCAATATATTTAGCATGAGGCCATTTTTTTAACATCATTTCTCTTATATTATAAAATTGATTAATAAGATTATCCTTAGGATTTCCAGCAAAGTCGCCTGAACCTTCTTTACTGCAATAAGTACAACCACCATAGCCAATACTTCCGTCAATATTTGGGCAAGTAAATCCTGCATTTATTGATACTTTAAAGACTTTTTCTCCAAATGTATTTCTAAGGTAGTAATTCCAAGTATGATATCTTTTATTATCAAAAGCATATTTAAATTTATCCAAAGTAATCACCTATTTCTAATAAAATTGTACATTAAATTTGTACAAAAAACATATTACCACAAATAGGTGACTTAAACAAATTCTATTTTAAGTAATGAAGAATAAAGCAACAAAATAATTAATACTTTCTAGATTTGTTTCCAGAAAAAAATAGAGCAAGTCCAAATAATATTATAAAAAATGACATTATTGAGACTATAAATCTAGATAAAAATAGTGGTGACAATATAAGGCATATACCAAATAAAGTTTTAACTATATTCCAAGTTGTAAACTTAGAATATGGATTATTTTTACTATTTACAAACACTACGAGTTGATTAAAAATTAAATAAAAGCCCAAAAGTAATGAGAAAATACTCTGTATTTTTTGAGGAAATATAAAAAGTAGTATACATGTAATTATTAGAATCCATTGAACATTGGTAGATGGTTTAATTTCTTCTTTAGTAGCATATCTTTTTAACTCATTAATGTTTTTAAGATTTAAATATGCAAAGAATAAAAGTGCAACTCCAAAAGTCCAAGAAATTAATTTTATACCTAGAGTCTTAAACGTAAGGCACAAGAATCCCAATATAACAAGTAACACTCCCATTATCATAAATTTAGTAGCATTTTCCTTTTTATTAAAGTTATCAAAATTGATATTAAAATTTGTATACATAAAATCACCTCCAAAATCAATAGAACAATTATAACAGAAATTTATACTCAAATAAAGCCACATAGTATAAAAATAAAACTCTAGTTAGTAATTAATTAATAGGTTGTATCATAAACTCTTATTAATAGAATTATATAGGAGGAGGTTTGTCCATGACAAAATTATGGGCAATAATATTTGCATTATTGGCGGGTGGGTCTACTGCTCTTGAAGCTTTTATAAATGGAGAATTAGGTAAGAGTACAACAGCATTGGTTGCCACCTTTATAAGTTTGACTGTAGGAGCAATATTTTTTCTTGCAAGTATAATAGTTGCTGGAGATTTAAAATGTTTAGTATCTTTAAATGGTTTTAATTATAAGTTATTGCTAGGAGGAGTATTTGGAGGGCTAATAATATATTTTACAGTAAAAGCAATTCCAAACTTAGGGGTATCAAATACACTTATATTAACACTTGTATCTCAAGTTCTAATCGGTTTTTTTATTGATAGTGTGATTTTGGGACAAGAAACAATGCATTTATACAAATACATAGGGGTTATACTTTTAATTTTAGGTACATTCTTTATAGTAAACTAATGATTTAAAATACTATATAATTTGCTATATAACTTAAAAATTTGGTATAATTAGGATAGTAAGTAAAGTTAAAAGAAAGAGGTGTTAGGAATGGCTGATGAAAAATTTGTAATGTCATTTAGTGGTGGTAAAGATAGTATATTAGCATTAAATAGAATGTTGGAAAAAGGATATAAGCCTGTGGCACTCTTGACAACTATAAGTGAAGAACATGGAAAATCATGGACTCATAACTTAGAGCATAAGATGCTTAAACAAGTAAGTGATAGTATTGGGCTACCTCTGTTAGTTGCTGAATGTGGAGTAGAAGGATATGAAGAGAGTTTTGAGAGAGCTTTAATAAAAGCTAAAAACATGGGAGCAACAATATGTGCATATGGAGATATAGATATAGAAAGTCACAAAAAGTGGGACTCTGACAGATGTGATGCAGTTGGTATGAAGGTAGAACTACCATTGTGGCAAGAAAGTAGAGAGGAATTGGTATATGAATTTATAGATAGTGGATTTTGTAGTGTCATAACAAAAGTAAACTTAAAGCATTTAGGAGAGGAATTTCTAGGAAAAAAATTAACCAGAGAACTTGTGAAAAAGATAAAAGAAACAGGCTCAGACCCATGTGGAGAGCATGGAGAATATCATACATTTGTAGTAGATGGGCCAGTATTTAGAACTCCTGTAGAATATGAAGTAAAAGGAAATGTAATAAAAGATGGTTATGGTTATTTAGAAATAAAATAAGTACATAAATAAAATACCTATTATACAATCTTAATGTATGCAAAGTATTGATGTTTGCAAGATTGTATAATAGGTATTCTGTATTTTATATATTATTATTGCTACTTTTGTTTAAGCTATTTTTTTTAGACTAGAATCTAATGTAGAAAAATTCTTCTTTAAGAAAATTATTGATGCAATAAGGCATATAAATTCAGAAACAATAGTAGTCATCCATATTCCTTGACCACCAAACATTAGTATCATTACAATTAAACTTAGAGAGACGATTATAAGACCTCTACCAAGAGATATAACTGTAGAAATTGATGGTTTTTCTACTGAAACAAAGAATCCTGAAATTATTACATTAAATCCAACTAACAAGAATGATATAGAGAATATTTTAAA
The DNA here is from genome assembly GCA_020641055.1 of Clostridioides sp. ES-S-0010-02. Classification (NCBI taxonomy): domain Bacteria; kingdom Bacillati; phylum Bacillota; class Clostridia; order Peptostreptococcales; family Peptostreptococcaceae; genus Clostridioides; species Clostridioides sp. ES-S-0010-02. Next base: position 2,915,323 of record CP067345.1, on the reverse strand, counting down.
TACACGAACCCCTTCATTGAATAATATAGTTTCTTCTGGGTGAATAAACAGAGAAACTATTGGTTCTGAAAAAGTCATACAGATTGCAAATACAGCTATTGAAGCTATTATTGTAGCTTTTACACCCATCTTCAATAATTTCTTTACATTATCTATGTTTCCTGCACCATAATAAAAACTAGTAAGTGGTTGCATACCCTGAGTGATACCCATCATAGTCATAAGAACCAATGTGTTTATATAGTTTATAACACTATAATAAATAAGCGCATTTTCTCCTATATATTTAGTAAGACTCAAGTTAAAAAGTAAAACAACTATACCGCAGCTTAATTCAGTAGTTGAATCAGGGAAACCTATAAAGAGAATTTTTCTAAGTGTCTTAAAATTAACCTTAAATTTAGAAAAATTCAAAGTTGAGTTTTTTCTAAAAAAGTGTATTAAGAAAAAAACAGTAGAAAAAACTTGAGACAAACCAGTCGCAATACCAGCACCCTTTACACCCCATCCAAACTCTATTACAAATAAATAATCTAGTATGATGTTTGTAAGGGCTGATATTATAACACCAACAGTAGCCAATATTGGGAATCCATCAGTTTTTATTATAACTTCTAAAGAATAGGAGACTATAAAGAAACCATTAAAAAATATTATTATTCCTAGGTAGTCCTTAACCATACCAATTGTAGATTCTGTGGCACCTAAAAATAGTGCCAATCTATCTAAGTTAAAAAAGGTTACTGCCAATATAATTAATGATAGTATAATTATTGATACTAAATTAAATGAAAAAACTTCATTTGCAGATTTGATATCTTTTTTTCCTAGATAAATTGCGATTATAGTAGATGCACCAGTTGAAAATAACAAAGAAACCGCAAATATAAAATTAATAAAAGGCATAGATATATTAACAGCAGCTAAGGCTAATTCTCCAACTCCTTTACTTACAAATATTCCATCAACCATTGTATATAATGAGAAAACCCACATTGCAACTACAGATGGAGCTAAGTATTTAAAAAACCTTTTGCCCAAACTTATGTTTTCGTCTATAGATATTTTTGTATCCATTTATTATCACTCCTTGTAAAGCTATTATAAAAATTATGAAACTATTAATTAATAATTTTATTTATTACTAATATAGATGATAAACTATAGTATAGTACCAATGTCAACAGCAAATAGCAAATAATTATAAATTTTATTAAACAATAGTGATTTTAAATGTTTTATAAGTAAATTGTATTATCTATATTACTGACATTTAACTGACAAATAGAAAAAAAGTATTTTAACTGACCATCTAAGTGATACAGCTTTACCAAAATGCAATCCAAGAGTTAGCATCAGAAAAATTGGTATACCTATAAGGATATTTTTCTATTTTTCTAATAACAATTGTGCTTCTTGCTTTGTATAAAACTTAGAATTTGAATTATTTATTTTGCTTGGAGTTGCACCAATATTAGTGGATATATTTTAAATGATTCAAAGCCTACAGCAATGTTAATTGAAAGTTTTTTCTGTGACAATAAAGAAGATTATTAGAGAACTAAAAAACTTGTATATGAAAGTATGGCCAAGTTAATTGTAGAAGGTATATTAAATAAGAGTATTGTAAATAATGATGTGAAGCAAATGTATAAACAATTGTTTATAGTGGTGATGATAAAGTATCAGCAGACATTTTAGGACTATATTACAAGAGAGTAAAAGAAAGTTATCTAGTTACAGATATAGAAGCCTATAAGCCACATTAAACACAAAATCTGTATGTAATTGGTGGAGTAACTTGCAATAAAATAAAAGAAATGAGTAAGATTATAGGAAAAAAATTCACTCAGATATATGACAATGATGTGTGGTCTACAATGGATAAGGCTAGAGAGTTTGTAAAAGCCAAAATATAGATTTAATATTTTATTATAAATAATTATGAAAAATATGGAAAATATGTTTAATATGATTTTGATTAAGGTATAAATTTAATAAATAGAATGATAAGGGGTGGATAAGATGTTAATAAATGATAAGAGTTTTTATCCAAATAATATTTATCCAGCGATAGACTTTCTCAAGATAAAAAGACAATTAAAATCAATATACAAGAATGATTTATCAGATTGTGGAAGCATATGTATAATAGAAAGAAAAGAATATTCTATAAGTATAAATAGCATCGGTGAGATAAATATATATTATGATTTAGAACATGAAAATAAGATACAAAGTATAATTGACGAGATTGAGCATTTATTTAAGTCTCAAGTTGAAAATTTTAGTATATCAAAACTTAAGAATTGATGGTTAGAAGGTAGCAACTAGAGTTATTTGTTACCTTCTTTTTATATATTTTCTTTCTATAAATTTTTTATTTTCCATGTCATCCAACATTTGTAATGAAGTCATGCAATATATCTGGTATTCTTTAAACTCTATTGATTTTTTATTTGCTTTACCTAGAATAAGAATAAAGAAAATCAAGATAAAACTTTCAATGATAATAAAGTATATTTTTAATTTACTAATTATAATTACAAAGAAGGTTGTTAAAAATGCTACATACAAAGTAATATAAAATGAGGTTACAGGGTTATTTTTAGATTTCAAGGATGACTTAATTCTAGCCTTTTCTTATATTTTCAATAGAGTTCATTTCTTTCATATTATTATAAAATTTAAAACTATAATCATAATATTTTCTATATCAATTATTTCCTCTTTATGAATTTTTTCAATTCATCCATATTATATATCTCATTATTAGATTTAGGCGTATTAAAAATCCTTCCTTAGTCCATCTACATTCTGTAAATAATATACTTTAATTTATAGCATATTTAAGAGTTTATATCAGCAATTTGTTGAACGATTTTATATAAAAATAGAGTTAGTTAACAAAAACAGGATGAAATCATACAATATTAGACTAAGCAAAAGGTGATAGAGTAATCATATCACCTTCTTTTGATTATCACTTATATTAGCATTTTATTATAAATAATTTATACAGTTATATATTTCTTTCTGACTAGATAATAGGATACTATTGTTATAATAGATACTAATATTAATGCTATTATTGCAACATCTAATTTTCTTATGAATAAACCTATAACTATGTACTCAAGTCCTATTACATAACGATAAAGTACTTCCAACTTAACAATTCTTTTTTTATCTATATTTCCATACATTGATTCTAATTTATTAAAATATTTTTCACTACAAAAAATAATTTTATATTTAATTAAGTATATTATTGTAGTTAATATTATAATTCCTATTCCAATAAATATAAGATAGGTATTCCAAAAGTTCATATAGTATATCTCCTTTACATAATAATTTTTATATGTTTTGCTTATATTCTTTTGTAAATAGAAATGGAACATAAAAAATTAAAATAAGTATGGATATTTCTAATATATCAGAATAAGTAATAGTTGAACAATAGGTAATACTAGAACCTGATATAAGAAAAGATGTATTATTTAAAGCGTGGATTATAGCACAAAACCATACATTTTTAGTCTTCATGTATACATATCCTAAAAATATTGAAATTCCAAATATATATATTGAGCGAGTTATTAAGCCTAATACTGGTGTTTCGGGTGTATATAATGTAAATATTAGAGGTAAATGCCACAAACTCCAACACATACTTAGTGCTAGAATACCAATTTTTTTACCAAATCTATCAAAAAATATATCTTGCAAAAATCCTCTCCAACCATATTCTTCACCAAAAAAAGGGTATATATATAAGAATAACATCATAGAAGAGAATATATAATTAAAAATACCTTCATAGTTAGGTTGATTTCCTTGTATTATTAGGCTAAGTGATTCTGGAATAATTTTGGAAAACATGAAATAAAAAATTAATAAACAACCTACTTTAATATTTTTTATAGGAGACAAATCTTTTATACTGTCAGAATAAAGAATAATAGATAAACTACTTATAATAACCAATATAGTATTTAATGATTGAAATTGCTGATTATTTATTAAGTTTAATAATTCAATAATAAGTAAAAATAAGTAAATTAGAAAAAATAATATTATTAATGAATAAAATTTATATTTATCATTAGTCATTCCTTCTGTATAAAATTTTGCGATTGCAACTGAGGATAAGGGCAATATCATCATAAATAATCCAAAATTTTCTGGGTCAATAAACTTATTGAAATATAATAGAAAACCTAATAAATAAGTTAAACCAAAAGTTATAGAAAAAAATATTATAATCTGTATTTTATTTCTTTTTTCCTCGTTTTCAATATATTTTGGGTTTAATAAATCAATCCATTTTTCTTTTAACTTCAATAGAAAAACCTCCTTTAAGATATGACTTTTTTTAAATAATCACAAAATTATATTAGATTTAATTTTCCTAATCAAAGTATAGCAGTAGTATAAGTATAAAGAGTGTCTAAAAAATTACAAATACAAATTGATTTAATTTCAAATATAATATAATAAAAATAAATTAATAAAATTTTATTTAGAAGGGCTAATTTTTATGGAAATAAAAAAGATAGATAGTAATTATATAGAACATTTACTTAATAAATTAATCAATGAAGATAGCATAAATGAAAATATTTTATCCAATTTACTTGAAGTGGAAGTAGAAAAATTAAAAAATTATAAAAAGTATGAAAAAGAGTTAACAATAGATTTAGATACTTGAGTAAATGGGTAAACTTAGCACTACAACTTGAATATACTATAAATGTTGATTAAGATTCTAGATTTAGAGGTATTTTAAGTTTATTAATTGATTTAAAGTAGCGACTTCCTGAAATATCAAGTTTTTGACATTTGGAAAAATCGCATTTCCATCTTTTGATGCCAAGAAAAAACTGTCAGTAAAAGGGGGATATTCTTTAAATTTTTTGTTTTCATAGTACTTTTATTCTTTAAGCATATGAAAGATGTTTTAAATAATTTCAGTATATCATCGAGATGACTTATAAACAATAACACAAATTAAAAATACATCTTATTAAATTGACAAATATTTTAACTTATATTATTGATTATAAAATTAGAAACTTATATATAACGAAATGTTTTTATACAAAAATATTTCGTTATATATAAAATATGTATAAGATTAAAAGATAGTATAAAAACCAGTAAAGAGGTCTATATGTTAACCTCAGAAAGTTTAATATATAAGTAGTAGTTAGAGGATTGGAGCATATAGTAAAGAAGTTGAATTATTAAAAATTATATTGATTGTAATAACTTAACTTGGGAAGAATTTACTGTTTACAGTGCTTCATTATAGCATTTATAAAAGTATATATCTTATAAATTAAATTTATATTAATATGGAATATGTTAAATAAATATATTATTCACATATTCTGTAACAATTTTTACCACTTGCTTTTGCTAAATACAAAGCTTCATCTGCTTTAGAAAATAAGTTTTTATATGATTTACTTGAATCTGTAGCAAAAGCGATACCAATACTTAATGTTATTTGATGATTGTTTTTTACTTTTATTTTGCTTACATCAGTTAAAATATCATTAATACTTTTTATTACAAAATCCTTTGTCAACGATTTCATAAATATCATAAACTCATCTCCGCCAATACGAGCAACTATATCCTTATCATCTGCATTTTGCATTAATATTTTTGAAACAGCAACTAAAACTTCATTTCCTTCTAAATGTCCAAAAGAATCATTTACAGTTTTAAAGTCATCAATGTCAATGACCATTAAAGCTTCATTATTTTTTTGTTTAGTACTGTTAAGATACTCATCTATAAAATTTTCTGATGCTTTTTGATTATAAAGCTGTGTTAATGGATCTCGTTGAGTTTGAGCAATTAATTTTTCTAATTTAGATTTGTCTTCAGTTATATCTTTCAAAACGCCAATTGTTTTGATTGGATTATGATCACCATCATAAATAACTGAACATTGAACACGAATCCATCTCCATTCATCTTTAGTTAATGATTCTAACTGTCGTATTTCAATTGTTTCACGAAGATTTCCGCGAAGTACTTCTAATAATTTACCAATATCATCAAGATGAATACTTTTTCCATCTTTCAATATGTTAGAATAATTTTTCGTTTCAAAATTTTCTAGTTCAATTTTTCGGTCTATTTCAACTCGTTGATATATCATAAAGTTATCGTTTTCAATGTCATATTCAAACATAATATCTGTAATGTTTTGTAAAGCAATGCGATAGCGTTCTCTCTCTAACTTTAATTCAGACTCTATATTTTTTAGTTGAGTGATATCTGTAATAATGCTATTAATTTTTACGATACCATCACTATTTAAGGATTTCATTCCAGAGTCTAATACCCACATTAATGTTCCATCTTTTTTACGTATTCTATATTCAGATGAATAGGTAGTGCCTTTTGCAAAACAACGTTGGCAATCTTCTAGTGCTTTAGGTAAATCTGGTGGGTATACAGCACCTACTGCAGAGCCACCACTCATTTCAATAAACTCATCGTATGTATATCCTAATATTTTGGGTAATCCTTCATTGACATAGAAGAATGAATATGTATCATCATCATTACTTCCTTTTAATCCACCATTGATATTATTGGTAATCATTTCAATTACTTCTGTTTTTTCCTTTAGTAATCTTTGCAAATAATCATAACTTTGTGTTCCTATTTTATTAGGGAAGAATTCATCAACTTGCATTTCACTATATGGATTTGATATGTGCATATGTCTCACCAATAACTGTCCATTATTTTCAATTATTTCAAATGTACAACGCTGACACACCTCTAAAATCATTTGGTCATTTTCTTTAGTACGAATAGTATATTTTCCTACTACAATACATCTATATTTATCTTCACTTACAACTTCAAATGTTTCATTATTCATATCACAAGAAGGGACTTCATTTTGACCAGCATAAAAATAGTCTTTTATTTCATTAAAAGAAGTGAGAAACTCTTGTTCTCCTGGACCAATCCAAGTAATATCTTTTGACAGATATCTTAATACCTCATTAATATCTCGATTTACATAAAAACTCATTAAAATATGTCTTACCAATTCAGGTGCTTTTTTTGAGAGTGTGCTCATGATATTCCCCTTTCTTAATATTATATAAATTAATTATATTATACATTAATGCTTTTAAATTAGAAAACTTTGTTGAACTATGACATTTCTATGAAATAAGAAAAATTTATGCAATATTTTAAGTAAAAGTAGGTTTTTTATATAAAAACTTATTTTATCTATGTTAACTCTGATTTATAGCATCAAATGATTTTATTATAAAAACACAAATAAATCAAAAATAGTTACTCTAAATAGCCTAGTGACTTAAATTTAAATTAATTTTATTGCATTATATATTAACTTATAGCACATAGTGGGAATTTTATCATCAATTTGTCGAACGATTGTTATTAATTATACATAAATTGGAATTTTAATTTAATAAATCTATAACAGTATTTGTAATTTATTTATAGTTGAGACAGTTAAAATTAAATATCTATTAAATTTTTTATTTTATCAACATCGATATACATACCTTGTGCAATAGATCTTCCATCAATTGCAGAAAGATTACATTGTTTATACATAACTGTAACAATCTGACCATTACGTTTTATAAATCTGTATAAAAAAGGATTAATATTATTTGTGTCAATCATTTCTAAACTTTTTTTATAAACAAAATCTAAATCATCTGGATGAACAATTGCTCTTAAGTTGCCACTCATTTCACCAAAAAATTGTTCTTTTGTATAACCTATAATATCAAACATTTCCTCATTCATATATGTAATAATCATATCACCAAGTAAATCATAGCGAATGATACCTACAGGTAGCATTGAATAAAATTGTGATAAAGTACTACTTTCATCGAGATGAGTGTTTGTCATTTTAGGTATTGAATATGATTCAAATTCATTTATATAACCAGCAGTTTTAATTAAATCTAAATGTATTTTTGTTAAGATTAATTTATTTTCTGAAATAATACAATTTGCACTAAAATAGAAATTACTATATTTTTGATAATCAGTAGTTTCATCAGATAAAACAGCTTCTCCACTAATTAGTAATGAATCTGAACCAACATCATGTGGAGTTATACTTTTATAAAGAATAGAAAATTTTTTACCTTTGATATGTTTTTCAAAGTGTTCTATCACCTCAGAAAAAGATATAAGTTCTTTTTTGTTATAAAAATCAAACCATTTAATATTTTCAATAACATTTGCTCTTAGTTTTTGCATATCTTGCATAATAAAAAATGCATCAAAGATTTTTTCTATTAAAGATTTTCCTATATCAGAATATTTGATAAACATTTTATCTGAAGTATTTTTTTTAGATAGTAACTTTTCAAATTGCTTACATTCCATAGGTTTTGCATAATAAAAACCTTGAGCAATGTCACAGTTTATGCTTTTGATAAACTCTACTTGTTGTTTTGTTTCAACACCTTCACATACTGTAAGCATACCAAGAGCTCTTGCAATATTTATTATAGAATACAAAATTGTTGTATTTTTAAAATCATTTAAGTCATGGGATAAAAATATTTTATCAATTTTTATTATATCCAAAGGGAGATTTTGCAACATACCAAAGGATGAATATCCAGAGCCAAAATCATCTATTGATACAGAAAAACCAAAAGAACGTAATTCGTTTAGTTGTTGAATAATTGTATTTGTATCTTCTATTAATATATTTTCTGTAATTTCAATGCTAAAATTTGATGTAGATATACTGTATTTCTCAGTAATATTTTTTAAAGTACTTGGAAAATTAGGGTTAAAAAAGTGAAGACGAGAAAAATTACAACAAATTGATACAAACACATCATTGTTATCAATCCATCTTCTTATATTTCTACAGTTTTCTTCAAATAAATATAAATCTAATTCTATTATAAGTCCAGAGTGTTCAAATAAAGATATAAATTTATCTGGAGTGAGAAGCCCTTTAAGAGGATGTCTCCAGCGTGCAAGTGCTTCACATCCAACTATAGTATTACTTTTTATGTTATAAAGTGGTTGGTAAAATACCTCAATTTGTTTATCCAATAAAGCATATGATATTTCTGATAAAAATTCTTTATCACTTTCTAATTTATTATAAAAATTATTATCATTAAAATCAAATGAAATGTATCTATTTTTACCTTCACTTTTAGCTTTTTTTAAAGCACTATATACTTGATTTAAAAGTATTAAAGTAGTTACATCTGATTTACCATTCCAAACTGTACTACCAATACTAAATGTAACATTAGAATAGACTTCTTTTTCATTAGGAAGTTGTATTTTTAATTCCCTAGCAGATTTTATAATAGATGTTCCCATATCATCTAATTTTTCCTTTGATATATTTGGGATAGCAATCAAAAATCCTTCTCCTTTTAAATGGCCAACTATTCCTTTAGATTCTGGAACATAATACAATAGTTTTTGAATGAGATTAATTAATAAATTTTCTCCAACTAGGTATCCGTATATATCATTGAATAATTTAAAATTATCAATATTTAATAACATAATTCCAATAGAAGTATTTTTTGAAATACAATTATCAATATATTGATATATACATTTTCTATTTGGCATTTTAGTAAAAAAATCTATTTCGTTTGAGACTTTTAATTTACAATTTCTTTTCTCTAAATCTTTAGACAATAGTTCTACTTTTTTATTTAACATTTTTATATAATCATAATTTGGCATAGCATTCCTCCATAAGATACTTTGATTTTTTGATACCAACTGTGTTTATATTAAAAATATTTAAATGTTAATTAATATTTGAACAATATACTGAAATAATATATCAATATTATTAAATTTATAAAGGTATATTTTGGAAATAAAAAATATCATATAAAAACATAATGGCATAGATGTAAATACAAAGTCAAATATATCTTTTGAAAAGCGTAGAGTCAGAAACATCATAATCAATATTATAATAGAATAATGAACAAAATATAGATATATTTAGATAGTTAACAAAATACAATTTATTTTTGAAAACTTGTTTTAGACGATTTTTTAGTATATTCTAAAATAGAATTAGGGAAATAGACGAGTTATTTATTTTTAAGAAAAAATATAATTATGGAGGTCTTTATATATAAATGAAAGATTATTATAAAATAGGAGAAATATCTAAAATATATGGTATAGGAAGAGATTCTTTAATGTACTATGAAGAAATAGGAATTCTAAAACCATTTAGAGATACCAATGGATATAGAATGTATAATATATCTGATATATGGAAATTGAATTTGATAAAAGAATTTAGAAGTTTGAATTTTCCAATGAAAAAGATAAAAGAATATTTAGACGATAGAAGTATAGAATCTACAAAAACTATATTAAATGAAGAACTTGATTTAATTGACAAAAAGATGCTTGAACTTGTAAGTCACAAGGAAAATATCATAACAAGATTAAGTTCAATTGAAAGTGTGATTCAAAATACTAAAATAGATGAGATAGAAGTTGTATATATAGAAAAAAGAAAAGCCTTAGAATTAAATGCTGATATAGAAAGAGATGAGGATTTTGATTTCTTAATTCAAAAGCTTCAAAAAGAATATGAAGACAGATTTAATATACTTGGAAATAATAATATTGGTTCTGCTTTTTCTATTGAAGCAATCAATAATGGTATCTTTAATGAGTTTAAGTCTGTATTTTGTTTTTTGGAAGATAATGAGGAGATATATAATATAGTTTTTGATGAGGGGTACTATGTAACATTAAATTATACTGGAAGTAACTCTAATAATAAAATATATATGGAAAAAGTATTTAGATTTATAGAAGAAAATAATTATAAAATAAATGCTGCGCCAATAGAGATATATAAAATAGATATACATGAAACTGGAATTGTAGATGAATTTGTAACTGAAATTCAAGTTCCTGTAAATAAATAGCTAAATTTTAATAAACTAGACAATAAATAACGTAAAAAAATGTAAATTTGCCACCAATTTGCCACTTTATTATAAAATCGGTGGCAAATTGTATTTTAAGAACTTCTAAAATATTTACTGTTTCATTTCCATTCTATGTGTGACATAAGAATAAGTCTTAATTATGTTTTATATTGGTTAAAGTATAAGTAGATAGTGTTTAGATTGAAAATTAGTAATAATTATCTTTATACCCAATTAACAATATATAATTTTGATTTTCGACAACATTTATTATTTGTTTATTATATAATTTAATTAATAATGTATAAACAGGGGGATATAGGATGAAAATTAAGGGATTATTAAAAATTAACATCAATATTTATCAGACTTAAATCTTATTAGATTGATAGTCATGGATGATAAAGTAGTTAACTTATTGTTTTGGAGGGGAATTTATGTTTGAGAAGTTTAAAGTATTAAAAAGTTGGCAAAAGATATTAATTGTTATTATAGGAATTTTATTATTACCATTAACATTATTATTATTGTCTATTCTATTTTTAGTAAAAAGTGTAAATAAAAATAGTAATAAAATAGTAAAAACATTAAAAGTTGTTATAAGCCTATTTGTAGTGTTTATACTCTTAATGTTCAATTGGGTATGGTGGGGAGCAACGTTTAAAGTAGCAACGGAACCTAACTTAAATGAGCAACAGGAAATAAAAAGAAAAGAAGAACAGGATACAAAAGACAAGGAAGTAAAAGAAAAACAAGAATTAAAAGCAAAAGAAGAAAAAGATAACTTAGAGAAACAAAAGAAAAAAGAGTTAGAAGAAAAGAAAAAACAAGAGGAGTTAGAGTTAGCTCAGAAGGAAAAAGCAGAAAAACTTGATAAAGAAAGTGTCGATAAGTCAACTGAAAACGTTCAAGTTCAAAATCCTAAAACTGAAGAATCAAATCCAAACAACCAAAAAACATCTGAAACTGTATATGCAAATGGAGGAAAATCTAAATCAAATAAATATCATTCTTCTCCTACTGCACATAATATGGAAGGTGCAATTTCAATGAGTAGAGAAGAAGCAGAAGCAAATGGATATGTAGCTTGTAAAATATGTTATTAGTAACAAAGAAATAGACTAGTGTTTAGCTAGTCTATTTTTTATATTATATCTCTAAAGATTCTATAAGAGGATTATCACTAAACAACTTTAACAGATTTGTCTTTTTATATCCTTTGGGTAATTTAGTATAGATAATTACTTCTAGCCAATCTCCATCAATGCGTTTAATATTCATATTTATAATTTCAATTTTAGACTGCTTAAATTTTTCTTCAATATATGAGATTGAATCAGTGCTGTTAGAAATTTTGAGAGAGACCTGCTCTGCTGTAGGGAGTTTCATCCATTTCCTATCTCTATGAAGTAGTATTTGCGTGATAACGATAATAATGCTTGAAACAATACCAAGTAAGTATAATCCACAACCAATTGCAAGCCCTGTACCTGCTGTCGCCCATATACCAGCAGCTGTAGTAAGTCCACTCACTGATTGATTTCTGATAAATATCAATCCAGCCCCTAAAAAACCTATCCCACTGACAACCTGTGCTGCAACACGGGCAGGGTCTAAACCAATACCTGGAGTACCTACTACATCATCAAACCCATATTTAGAAACAATGATTATAAGTGCTGATCCTAGTGCTACTATAAAATGAGTTCGGATTCCAGCTTCTTTTAGCCTATTCTTTCTTTCATATCCAATCAAAGCTCCACATAAACCAGCAATAATGATTCTTGCTATATATTCAAATTGAATAAGTATATGATTATTCATCTATTTAGCACCCCCTTTTATGTAATATTATATATACTATAACACTACATTTTTTATGTGGATATAGTAACATTTGAAAATTATATGATTGTTGCACCTAAATCTAAAATCAGAAAAAGTATTTTATATATATAAAAATACTAGAAGGGATATATAAGATTATATGATTAAAGAGCAAACTTAAATTAATTAAGTTTGCTCTTTATAATGGTAAATATTTTTATTTACAATAATTAGACAAAAAAATGTCTGTATTTTTTATATCTGCAAAACTAGATTGTAAGGATGCCATAAATACTTGATGTACAATTTCAGCATTAATCTCTTTGTCATCCCAAAATAAATTTTTTGTTGTGCAAGCATCGCTTATAAGCGTAATATCGTATCCAAGTTTCTTTGCTGTTCTTACACTTGTATCAATACACATATGACTCATCATTCCACAAATCACTAATTTATCTATGTTTTTTTCTTCAAGACAACTTTGTAAACGTGTTTTAAAAAAACTATCTGGTGTATTTTTAATGATAATTTCTTCATTCTCAAGTGGAAAAACATTTTTATTTATTTTTGCACCATAAGTGTCGGGGAGAAAGAATGATGAAGTTGAACTCATTGATATATGCTGTATATGAATAATTGGTAAGTTATTTTTTCTAAAGAGTGTCAGTATTTTTTTAGCATTTTCAGCAGTTTTTTCTGTATTAAATAATTCACATTTCCCATTTTTAAAATAATCATTTTGAATATCAATTAAAATTAAAGCTATAGACATATTTATACCTCCTTATATATTTTAATTATAATACTGCTAAATGAAATGTAAATTACTTACTTTTTGGTATGTATAGAATTATTTATTATAACAGATTCCTTTATTGTCTAAAAATTCTTGTTGTCCATGTTCAAGCATATATTCTATACCTATTTCTTGCATTATCTCTACAGCTTGTAGCATTTTTTTGCCACGATTGGTAAGAAAATATTCAGTATGTAATGGATATCCAGTTGAACTGATTTTATCAACAATACCAAATTCTCTAAGTTCTTTTAATTGTTGGATTAACATTTTTTGACTTATTCCATCTATACTATGCTCTAAGTTAGAGAATGTTTTATTACATTGTCTCAACTTGAATACAATTATAGTCTTCCATTTCCCTTTAATGATATCATGTACAATTTCAAGAGGGCATGTATATTCATCTCTTATTTTTATAATATATCACCTCCATAAAATGATAATAAATTATATCACTGTTTTTATAATATGACAAATCTATATGAAGTATATATAAAATTTGTGTTTTATTAAGTTCTAAATTTCTTCTAATATAGTTCACACTTAGTACACAAATAGTTAGTAATATATAAGTAAGTAATATATTTGATACAAATTAAATAATTTTAAAATAATTTATGATAATTTAGAGGAGGAAAATATATGAATATATCAAGAAAAGCTATGAGAATAATAGAATTAGCACAAAGGATTGCAACCAAGAGAGGTATCTCAGTAGAAGAAGCCTGGGATGAGGCATTAAAAGAATATAAACAGAAATACCAACATATTGCATAGAAATTTAAAAATATAGTTCAATTTTGTAAAGTAGAAAATATAATATAATCACTGATTGATTTTTCTGAAAAAATTATAAATTTACAAATTTAAATTATTTACAAAAATTTAGAATATTTAGTAGAAGTTAATAACTTTAAATGATACTATAAATTATAAGGTATATCATTATTAACACAAAAGGAGGATGTACACTTGATTGTAAAAATAGATAATACTTTAGAAAAAAAATTCTGGCAATATGTATCACATGAAGAAAGTTTAAACTTATTTATAATTGGATATGTTGAAAACTATGGATTTAGTTCTGATTCTCAAGAAGTATGGTCTCAGACAAAAGAAGGAAGTATAACTTCTATAATATTAAAAAATAAGTCAACACTTATAATCTATAGTTTAGAAAATAATTTTGATGTAGAAGAAATGAAAAGCCATATAAAAGGATTAGATATAGAAAGTATAAGTGGAAAAAAGTGTGTAATAGATAGACTAGTGAGTATATACAAAGATTTTTATGAAAAATTGGATAATAAATTTTGTATATTAAAGAAAATAAAAGAGCTGGATTTTTCTACTATGAATGAATATAGGATAGAAAAGGCATATGAAAGAGACATTGATGAAATAGGAAAACTTTTAAATGAATCAGGATATAAGGTAAGTCCAAATTACATAGAAGCAAGAAAAGAGTACTTAAAAGAAGGTAACGTAAGAGCATATTTCATAAAAGATAATAATACTATGATTAGTACTGTATCAACTGGTATGGAAACTAGTTTTTTAGCAATGATAGTTTCTGTAAGTACAGACAAACAGCATAGAAAAAAAGGGCTTGCTAGTTATATGGTGTACAATTTAAGTAAAGAACTATTGTCAGAAGGGAAAATACCATGTCTTTTTTATAATAATGAAATAGCAGGAAAAATATATTACGATATAGGATATGAAGAGATAAATGAATGGACAATGCTTTTTAAATAATTCTAAAACACAAAACTCCATCAAGAATTAAAGTATTTATAAATAGATTTATTTTTACTATAATTCATGAGGGAGTTTTATTTTAATTAAAATGTTATTTTTTACTGCTTAAATAGTCAAGTGTTTTAAGTTTGTAACCTTCTTTTTCCCAATGTGTAAGTACTTCATCCAATATCTCAGTATTAGTTGAAGAATTTGGATGTAATAAAACTATTGCACCAGGATGTGTTCTAGAGTAAATTTTGTTTTTAGCAAACTCATGAGTAGGTTGTTTCTTTTCATACCAATCTACATAAGCAAAACTCCAAAATATAGATTTATAACCCAAGTCTTGTGTATATTTTAGAGATTGTTCACTAAATTTACCCATTGGTGGTCTAAAATATTTAGGCATTTCTTTTCCAGTAACATCTTTATATGCTTTTTCTACACTTGTAATTTCTTCTTTGAATTTTTCAAAATCTGTAATTCCAGCCATTGATGGATGACTTTTTGAGTGATTACAAACCAAATGACCTTCTTTTTCCATACGTTTTATTAAATCTGGATTACTTTTTATATAACTCTCAACTACGAAAAATTGTGCCTTTGCATTGTGTTTTTTTAGTGTATCTAACAACTTTGGAGTGTTCCCACTTTCATATCCAGCATCAAATGATAAGTATATAACTTTTTCATTAGGGTTTCCTACATAATATGAATCATATTTCTTAAAAAAATTGGCTTCTTTTATAGGGGATGGTTGTTTGCCATCCTCTCTAGGATTAAAATACCAATCATATTCATGTGTATCAAGTGTTGGACTAGAAATTTGAGTTTTTGTTTTATCTAGGGATTTAAAGTTCATACTAGCAATTCCAAAAAGTATTAAAGCGAATGCTCCTATCATAATGTATTTTTTCAGGCTATCTTTTTTCACAATGTCACCTCTTATTTAAAATTTCAAGTAAATCTTTCTTATAATATAGTTTGAATATTTATAGTTAAAAATATTCATATATACAAATAATAAATTAAAGAAGTTTCTTTTAAGATATATAAAATAACATTAATTATCTTAAACAAAATACATTATAAATGATAAAATATAAGGAGCAATTATTGTGTAGAAGTGAAATTGGTTTAACTTGAAGGGATAAAAAAATGAATAATATAATAAGTATATTGAATGATGTTGTTTTTTTAGATATAGAAGTTAGTGGAATAGACTATTTAAATTCAGAAATTTTAGAAGTTGGAGCTGTTAAAATTAAAGATTGGAAAGCTGAGACATATCAATCGTTAATAAAAAATAAAGCTGAAGTACCTATAGAAGTATTCTCTCTATGTGATAATCTTAAAAAAATTGATTTAGAAGATGCTTTTAATCTAAAAATGGTAGAAGAGGAGTTAAGAAATTTTGTAGGAGATAGTCTGATTATATGTCATGATTTAAGTTTTAAAAGAAAGTTTTTTGAGTACTATATGCCAAAGCTAAAAAATAAATTTATTGATTCAATTGAGTTGGCAATTATTTTAGAGCCATATCATAAGGATTATAGTTTGGTGTATTTAAAAAGTATTTTAACTAGTGATAAATCTGAGACCAAGAATAGAGCTTTATCAGATGCTATTGATACTATAAATATTGTAAATTCTCTTTTAATAAGATTTAATAACCATGAGAAAACTAATTTAGAGCCATTAAGTTTTAAAATAAATTCATATCTAAATAAGTTTAATCTTGGAAAATGGGAATGGAGTAAATTTTTAGAAGAAGCAAACTATGATTTATCTCATGATGTAAGTATTATAAAAGAGCATGAGGAGTTTAATCCAAAAGAAGAAAATATAAAAGAAAAAGAAACTTTAAAAATTTTACGTGAGCAAGAAAAGAAATATGAAGAATTATTAAAATATAAGCATATATGGGAGAGTAAAGAGGGATTTACATATGAATATAGACCAGGTCAGTATGAGCTTACTAAGGCAATACGAGAATTGTTTAGAAATAATGAAGATGACGAAAAAATTGCGTGCATAGAGGCGCCAACAGGGATAGGAAAAAGTGTTGGATACTTATTGCCAGCTATATTAGAAGCTAGAATTAATAAAAAAAGATTGCTAATTTCTACTGATACAAAAGAATTGCAGATACAATTGATAAATAAAGATATTCCAAATGTGTTAAATTCTTTAGGGTTAAATGGTAAAGTAAGTTATGGATATATAAAGGGAAAAAACAACTATATATGTATAGATAGATTAGAAGCATATATAGCAGATTATGAGTCTCAAGAACCTACTAAAGAAGAAATATTATCTTTAATATTTTTAGAAAGATTAGTTGAAGGTGGTAAATATGGAGATATAGAAGAAATAAATTATTGGGTGTTGGATAACTTCAAGGAAATAAATACTCACTTAAGAAATATAAGTTGTGACCCAAACATGTGTAAACCTAAAAAATGTAAAAAAGATTGTCTATATAAAAATAGGACAGAAGAGTTAAAAGATGAACATATAACAGTAATAAACCACTCTTTACTGGCTAAATGGCCATATAAAGATGAAAAGCCTTTAGAAAATATAATAGTAGATGAGGCTCACAATTTAACTGAAAAAGGATATGATTTTTTTTCAAGTATCATAAATTCAAAGTCTTTAAGATACTTATTACAAGAAATTTATCCTTATGAATTTATACAAGATAGTAGTTTTATGTATAAAAAAACTACTACAAACATGAAGAAAATAAAGGCTTTTGATAAATTCTATCATATATTAAAAATTGAAAGAAAAAATAAACAAAAGATTGCTAGGAGTATAAATCTTATTATTGAAGAAATAGATTCAATATTAGCATTTGGCAATTGTAGTGAATATGGTAATGTAAGCAATTATAACTTAAGGTGGGAATTAAATTTACAAATAGATGAAATTGCAGGAAAAATAAAAAAAGATGATATAGATACTGAAGTTAGCTATAGATTGTATAGTGAAAAGATAAAGCTAAGTTGTGAAAAAATAATAAAAAATTTAGTTTCAATAATAATTGTAATTTATAGGAATATTGATGATGATAGTATAGATAAAGAAACAGATATATACAAGTTTGGAAAAGCAAAGACAAGAGACTTAGAGGATATAAAAATTGTTTTTGAAATTTTCTTGGAGTATGATGAGAATGATGATTATGCAAGAATAGTTGAAATTGAAAAGAATTATAATGATTTTGAATTTAGAGTAGTTCCATTAAAAATAGCAGATTTATTTGAAGAAAATATTTTATCTCAGCTAGAGAAAGGAATATTTTTATCAGCAACCTTAAGTTTATCTCAAAATATGTCTTATTTTAAAACTACATTGGGAATAGATAGGGTTAAGAATATAGAAAAAATTATAGAACCAATTTTTGATTATAAGAATATGGTTTCTGTAGTAGCGTTTTCTGATATTTGTGAGTATAAAAATGCTGAATTTCCAAATGAAATAAGTAAAATTATATCGAATATATCATGCATTACAGAAGGGCATATGTTAGCTCTTTTTAATAGTAAAAATAGACAAGAAAAAACTTATGATATATTAAAAAAATATTTGCATGGTTTAAATTTAGAAATTTATGCTAATAAAAAAGGTGTTAGACATCTTAATGATTTAAATAGAAAGTGTGTAGTACTTGGCTCAAAAGGATGTTTTGAAGGTGTAGACATTCCAGGCGATGGTTTGGTATGTGTAACTTTGGACAAGCTTCCTAATTTAAACCCTAAAGACCCTTTGTATTATACTATAATGAAGAAGTATAATATAGATTATTACAGTATAAATTATCCCCAGATGACTATAAAAGTAAAGCAAGCTATGGGAAGACTTTTAAGAAGTAAATATGATTATGGATGCTTTGTGATTTTTGATGTTGGCACTAATATAAGCATATTAAAAAGACTAGAGCAAGATTTGCATGGTTGTAAAATTTTAAAGATGAATGGTAACGATTTTTATACTTATGCAAAAAAACACTTAAATAAATCTAGAAGCCTAATATTAAAATCTGTTATATTTGATACTATAAAAGCATTACAGGTCAATACTAAAATAGAAAATGATGAAGTTGATAAAAATACTATAAAAAAAGATATCAATGAAAATATAAGGCAAAGAGCTGTAAAAGGAGAAGTATATCATATAGATATTGAAAACAAAGATATGAGAGTAAAGTATTTCGATAAAAATTATCTAATAAATCTAGATATATTTATGAGAGAAACATAAAAACTAATGGTGGGAGTGATATATTTGGCAAAACAAAAGTTTTATGCTGTAAAAAAGGGCAAAAAAATTGGAATATATGAGACATGGGATGAGTGTAAAAAACAAGTAAATGGATTTTCAGGAGCTGAATACAAGAGTTTTACTACATCACAGGAAGCAAAAGAGTATGTTTATGGAGCAACAAAACCAACATTTAAAGAAGATGAAGAATTTATAGAAGCATATGTTGATGGTAGTTATGAGCATTCAATAAAGATGTATGGTTCAGGTGTTGTAATTCTAAAGAAGAATGAAGTTATAAAAACTTATAGTAAAAATGGAAAAGAGCAAACTTTAGTAGGTATGAGAAATGTGGCGGGTGAGATAGAAGCTTCTAAAATTGCAATGCAGTACTGTATTGATAATAATATTCAAAACCTGATTTTATATTTTGACTATGAAGGTATTGAAAAGTGGTGCACTGGAGTTTGGAAAACAAATAAAGAAGGAACTATAGCATATAAAAACTTTTATGATAGTATCAAAACGGAGTTAAATGTCAGATTTATGAAAGTTAAAGCGCATTCTGGAAATAAATATAATGAAGAAGCTGATAAGTTAGCCAAAAAAGCTATTGGTATATAATTAGGAATTAGCATGCTATTAAAAAAACATTGACTTATAACCAAAAAAGCAGAATTGTATTATAATAAGATAAGTTTCTGATTTCAAAATAATTGATATTATTATCAATTAAGTAAAACTCATTTAATATAATGCAATCTGCTTTTTTATATGGCAAAAGTATAAAATTTTATATTATGTCTAATTAGAATTGACCATAAAGACCTTCAAGTTCTTCTTTTAACAATTCAGGGTCATTTATACCAATAGACATAGTTCTAGCTAATATATTTGCCTGGTCATAAGTTGATGTCCAAGAGAATACACCACCTAAACAGTTTCTAAGCACATATTGAGTTTTTAAGAATATAGATAATGAATCATCATATGACATTGCAAATTCTCCATCTTTAACTAAATATGGAACCTGAGCAACTCTATCAAATCTATATTCATATCCATTTTTATTTATATAATCTTTTCTAAGTTCATCATAAGTTCTTGTTATAGTGGCACCTAATCTTCCATAAAATGGAAGGCCGAGAAGGATTTTTTCAGAAGGCATTCCAGCATTTTCAAGGTTTCTAACCATTGCATCAACACTATATCCTGGTAAGGATAAGTCTGAGTCAAAAAGGTTTGCCTGATGTTTTCTGCCATTTGGCCCTGTTTCACCTGCTGTGAAATCATAACTCATAAGATTAAAATAATCTATTATTGGAGCTATTTTATCTATTTCAGCACTTGAGTTTATATATCCCATATCCCCTGTTCCAGCTACACTAAGCCATTTCTCATCTCCTATAACGTCTCTTATAGCTGTTAGTAAAAGTGTGAAATTTTCTCTATCTTGAGGTCTCGATTTTATACCAGCTGCACTACTTCCAGGATATTCCCAGTCTATATCAACTCCATCTAAAGCATATTCATTTATCATTTGATTGACTTGTCTTGCAAAGTTATATCTGGATGTAGGCGTTAAAGCTGCATCGGAGAATCCTTCAGCTCCCCAACCACCAATGGCTACAATTACTTTTAAGCTAGGCTTTTCAGCTTTAAGTGCAAGCAATTGGTTTAGGAATCTAGGATAAGGAATAAATAAATTACCATATTGGTCTATTTCAGCAAATGCAAAAATAACTGCATCTAATAACTGAGCATCTACATTAGTTGGATTACCAAGAACATATTCCATTACAATAGGATTTATATCTGGACAATTTATATTTTCAACTATTGGATTATATGGGTCATTTATTTGTGGTCTAA
Source organism: Clostridioides sp. ES-S-0010-02 (assembly GCA_020641055.1). Lineage (NCBI taxonomy): Bacteria > Bacillati > Bacillota > Clostridia > Peptostreptococcales > Peptostreptococcaceae > Clostridioides > Clostridioides sp. ES-S-0010-02. The sequence goes on along the minus strand of CP067345.1, from coordinate 2,893,825 downwards.
CTAACTTCTTTGAGTCTTTTAATGTTTTCATAGCTATTTTTTTAGAATTTTTTTCACTTGTATAATCATAGTTTTTATAATTTTGTTTATAGAAATCCTCATAGCTATTATCTTCTTTATCGCATTTATCATAGCTATTATCCTCTTTACTACATTTATCGTATTTGTATTTTATTTCATCACAGGATTTATCTTTAAGTTTATCCTGTTTGGAGTTATGAATTTTGTTAGTATTTTTAGTATGTTTTTGTTCGCAATCACAACTATCTTTAACATCCTTATTGTATTCTTGTTTGTGGTCATGAGATTTGTTTATACACTTAATATTTTCTTGTTCGTAATCATTTTCAATATTTTTAGTATGTTCTTTTTTACAACTGTAAGTATCATCAATATTTTTAGTATATTCTTCATCTGTGTAATTATCTGGCACAAAACATAAGTACCAATCCATACATGAATACTTTTTATTACAACTATTTACTCTATTTTTTAACTCTTTATAGTTTTTAGGATATGGCAAGATAACAGGCATTCCAGGGAACCAGTTTGCAGGAGTAACTACATTATCTCTATCACTAGTTTGAAGAGCATCTACTATTCTAAGTATTTCTGGTATATTTCTTCCTGTAGTCAATGGATAATAAAGAATAGTTCTTAATATTTGATTATTATCTATAATAAATACAGAACGGATAGTAGATGTATCACTCATTGGTTTTGATATCATGCCATATAATTTGGCAATTTTCATATCTCTATCTTCTATGATAGGGAATGGGATTTCTACACCTGTAAGTAAAAACATATTGTACATCCAAGCTAAATGAGAGCTATTGCTATCAACACTTAGGCCGATTAATTCTGTATTTCTTTTCTTAAATTCATCATAATATTTAGCAAAGCATAAAAATTCAGTAGTACAAACTGGTGTAAAATCACCAGGATGTGAAAATAAAACAACCCAATTACCTTTGTAATCAGACAGTCTAATAGGGCCATCTGTTGTATTGGCTTTAAAATCAGGAGCCTTGGATCCTAAACTTGGCAAATTTGGCATGTAAATCACCCCTCAATAAATTATCATTTATTTCATTCTATTAATTAGCACAGATTAGTGTTACTATTTTATTAAAATGAAGGAATACTAATGTCAAAAAAAGATATTTATTAAAAATATTTAATATTTTCGTAATATAAATGACAATAATAATTGCTATTTTTTTACTAATTTGGTATAGTAATGGATAAGGAGTAGTGTCAATATTAGTGATTATACGAGGTGATTGGATTGAAAAAAATTCTAAGAATTTTAGTTATCTCCATGATGATATGTTTTGCAATGACTTTTGCATTAGTATTAATAAATTCAGTTATGGGAGTACATGTAGGATTGGATTATTACTTTTTAATGGCGAGTGTGCTTACAGTATGCTTGACTACAGGAGTTGTTTTATGCAATGCTAGAAAAATATTTGCTAACAAAACTATACATACAACAAGAATGAAAAATGTCAGTGCTAATAAAAAACAAAAAAGTCATTCTAGGGATATAAAGAGAAAGATATCATAATTTATGTAAAGGAAATATTTATGTATAAAATAATGATTGGTAGGTAAAATAAAAACACGATTTAACTTGTGTTTTTATTTTTTTTCAGGAATTATGATATAATAACCATTAAGAAATTTAGTTTATCATAAATATAAATATTGCTAAATAGAGAGGGAACTATAATGAATTTTAGAGATTTATTTGAAAAAACTGTAGATTTTATTGATGAAAAAAGAAAATCTATAGTAGCAGTTTCATTATCAGCATTAGGCATACTTGTTTTAATCATAGTATTTTTCTTAAGTAGTAATGAATTTAGTGTAGGAAATGAAGCAAATGAGTTGTTAAAAATTGTAGAGAAAAGACAATACTCTATTGCTGTGGATTACTATGCAAGTGTAGATAAAAAGTTTTCTGATTCAAAAATGGAAAGGTTTAATAAATCCATTTCTAAAAAAATAAATAAATTATTATTAAATAGTGGTGACAAATATTTAGATGGAGATATAAGTCAAGAAAGTTTTATTGGATTAATAAATACAGTAAAATCATTAGATAAAATAAATATAAATGTAGATGATTTAATAACTCAAGCTAATAGAGTTGGAGAAATGTATAAAGAAGAAAATATTACTTACAATGTGGCAATTTCTTACATAAATACTATTTCAATTTTAAATGGTATAGGTGGCAACTTAGATGTATACAAGCAAAATGTAGAAACAATTAAAGAATCCAGAGATGTTTATGACTCTGCAGTAAAAGACCAAAAAGTATATAAATATTATGATGCTATTGAAAAATATAATAAAGTATTAAAAGAAGACGAAAAATATTACAACCTAGCTCAAAACGCTAAAAAACAATGTGTTGAAGAAATGTATGATTACTATATAAGTAAAGCAGAAGAAGCAAACACTTCTGGTGATTATGAGAAAGCATTACAGTATATAGACTATCTAAAAGAAGACTATTCAGACGATGAAAAGGTACAAAGTTTAGAGAAGAAATATAAAAAGAATTTATCATTGTATACTTTAACATCTGATGACATTATAAATATAATCTCTAAAAAAAGTGGGAAAGAAAAGGCAAATCTATCTATAAACTCACTTCCACAAATGGTAAAAAACGATAAATACTATTATGCTGAGGTATATGAGTATGATAAATTAATAAATGAAGTTTTAATAAGTGCAAAAACTAAAGATTTATATTCATATAAAGATGGTAAAAAAGATTATAAGGTGGACTATGGAGAAGGATATTTTAGAATATTAGAAGATGGAAGCTATCAATTTGGTATTACTAAAGATAAAGCTAAATTTGTGTTGACTAGTACTCTTGATGAAAAAGAAAATAAATACAAAAAGGTTGATATATTGGATATAGAAAAAGCTGATAAATATGTAAAAAGTAAAAAAAGTTTAGAAGAATTATTTGGAAAACAAAAAAATATTTATTATTATGCTGTAGTAAACAAAGGTTTATTTAGAGGAAAAGAAGTTTATGCTATCAACATATACAATGAAAAAATATATTCTATATCAGAAAAAGGATTGAGTGAATATTAGTTATTTATATTATAATGTTAAATTATTATATAATTAAAAAGTTTTTGGGTTTTTAAGGCACATTATGTAGTAATATAATAGTAGGTGTATATAAATAATTTTATTGTAAGGAGAAGTAAGGGATGATTAATGTGAACAAAAAGCTAGTTATAGCTATTGGAGCTGTAGCATTATTATTAGTAATATTTGTAGGTATAATGTGTATACAGTTTAAAGGGGAGAAAATAGCAAAAAACACATATGTTAATGGCATAAGTGTTGGAGGATTAACTAAATCTCAGGCTAAGCAGGAATTAGCTAAAAAATACAATTTAGATAATGTTGAATTTAATTACAACGATAGAAATTGGAAAGTTAAAAGTCAAGACCTAAATTTATCTGCTGATTTGGATAAAACTGTAGAAAATGCATATAATTTAAATAGAAAGAATGGTTTCTTTAGCAACCTATCAAAAACTATTTCAGCAAATTTTGGTAAAAAGAGTGATTTAGTAGTAGTAACAAATTATGATAAAAATAAGTTAAAAACAGAAATGGAAAAAATAGCTAAAGAAATAGATGTAGAGGTAAAAGATGCAACAATTGATATAAGTAGTGATAAGGTAAAGGTTGTACCAGATTCTGATGGCCTTAAAATGGATATTTCTAAGAGTATGAATAGTTTTGACAGTCAGATTAAAAAAGGAAAGTATACAAATAAGTTAGTGGTAAAAGCTACTTCAGCAAAAATAAAAAAAGAGCAACTTGCTAATATAGACACAAATTTAGGTAAATATGCAACAACATTTAAAACTTCTCAGGTAAATAGAAGTATAAATATAAAATTAGCAACAGATAGTATAAGTAATATTTTACTTATGCCAGGAGAAACTTTTTCGTTTAATGAACATACAGGAAAAAGAAGCAAAGCGAATGGCTACAAAAGTGCTCCTGTTATAGTAGAGGGAGAAATGGAAGAGGATTATGGTGGAGGAGTTTGTCAAGTTTCATCAACTCTATATAATTCTGTTTTATATGCAGGCTTAGAAATTACTAATGTAAAAAATCATACTATACCATCAAGTTATGTTCCAAAAGGAAGGGATGCCACTGTTGCAGACAGCGGAATAGATTTCTTATTTAAAAACAATCTTAAGCATCCAATTTACATAAAAAATTATGTTTCAGGAAATCAAATTGTTTGCAATATATATGGAAGTGCAGAGGATAAACAAAATATAACAATATCAACAAAATTAGATGGAGTTTCACAAACTACAATGAAGAGGGTCAATGATTCTTCAATGCCTAAAGGAAAAGAAAAAGTAGATAAGAGTGGAAGAAATGCATACTCTGTATCAACATATAGAACATTTAATGATGCAAATGGCAAGAAAATTAAAACTGAAAAAATAGCTAATTCATATTATCCTAAGAAGGAAGGTATTATATTAGTTGGAACTATGGAACCAAAACCAGAAGAAAAGCCAAAGACAGATGAAAATAAAGATAATCAAAATACAAATAATCAAAATACAGATAATAAACCAAAACCAGAAACACCACCAACTGATAATAAACCTAGTGAGACACAACCACAACCACAAGCTTAAAGTTCTCAAGAATAGGATTTATGTAGAGTATTAAAAAATATAAATCTAAATAGGAGGGATTACTTTGAATTTAAATAATATAACTAATTACGTTCAAAGTATTTGCGAGAATATTTCTAATGTGTTAGATGTAGATGTTACTTTAGTTACAAAAGATTTGACTAGGATAGCAGGAACAGGAATATTCAGAGGTAAAATAGGAGAAACAATATCAGAGAAATCTGTGTATTCTCTTGTTTTAAAAGATGGAAAATCCTATGTTATAAATAAGGAAATAGAAGAGAACTGTAATAAGTGTGCAAATAGAGAAAACTGTAAAGAGTTAGCAGATATCTGTACTCCTGTTAAAATGGGAGAACATATACTTGGAATATTGGGTATAGCTGCATTTAATGAAGAGCAAAAAGAAAAGATACTTTCAAAAGATAAGGAATTAACTGCTTTTGTAAGGAGTATGTCTGATTTAATATCTTTTAAATTGGATGAACTATACAAACAAGAGGTTAAGACTATGGATGACCTTGAAAGAGAAGCTATAGAAAATGCTATCAAAAAATATGGCAGTAATACAGAAGGAATGAAAAAAGTAGCAGAAGCATTGAATATAGGTATAGCTACTCTTTATAGAAAAGTAAAAAAATTCAACATTAAAAGTTAGTAATATTGTAAAAAAGGTAACCTTTTCATAAAAAGAATTGGATTACCTTTTTTATTGTGAGAATAATGGCAAAAAATGTATAGTTTTGACTTGACATATTAAATATGTTATCTTAAATATATATTTTGAAGTGGAGGTGATTATTATTTTAGTAAAAGATATAAAACAAGATATAGAAAACATGCCTAGAAAAATTTTAGATATATCTTTGATAGAAGAAAATAAAAGCGATTTAACTTTTTTTAACATAGAAGAAGAAGATGGTGATGAGACACTAAAAGCATTAAAACAAAGCTATGTGACTACTAATTATAAAGAAGAGACTCTTTTAAATTTACAAGGAGCTTTGAAGTCAAAGTCAGATACAACATCAAAGGAGTTAAAATTAGAATCATATAAAAGGTACAATAATGCATTGGACTTAGCGTATAAAGACTATATAACTAGTGCTGTTAATATGGTAAATAAAGCTTTAGAAATAAATCCTAAAGATATTGATATATTAAATCTTAGAGGGCTTCTAAAGTTATTAAAATGCGATTTTGCTAAATCATTTGAAAGTTTTTATACTGCTCTATGTTATGAAAATAATCATATATCAAGAAAATATGTTAATTTAATTTCATCTGAAGATTTCAAAACATTTTTAGGCAGATACAATCATTCTATAAGGTTTATAAATGAAGAAATGAATTATGAGTCAATACATATTTTGGAGAATATAGTAGAGGAAGAACCACAACTAATAGAACCATATGTAATCCTATCTTTATTGTATGATAAACTAGGTAATGTAAAAAAGAGAGAAGGATATTTGGATAGACTCAAAGAGATAGATAAAGATAATCCAGTATTTGAAAAAGAAGAAGAGAAACCAGAAGATACAAGTAAAAAAGAAGAGGAAAAACGAGTTAAAAAGAAGAAGAAAAATAGCTTACCATATATTATATTTGCTTGTATTGTAATTGCAATGGGTGTATATTTTATTCAAAGTAAAAAGAGAATAGAAACCTTGAATAATCAGATAAGTAAGAAAGATGAGAAGTTAACTGAAACTGATAAAAAACTGGGTGAAACAAATAAAGAATTAGAAAAAACAAATAAAGAGTTATATGAAGCTAAAAATAAAGAACCAGAAAAAGAAATCACTGTAGCTAATGAGGAAGACTTATACTATAAGGCTTTAGATTTAAAGAAAAATAAAGAGTATGAAAAAGCGATAGATAGTTTCAAAAGTATAGTTTCCTCAGGAAAAACTAAAAAATACATTTCTGAATCAATATATCAATTAGCAATAACAAATAAAGCATTGAAAAATAAGGATGAAGCTATAAAGTATTATAAGAAGTATATAAATACGTATACTAAAAATGACCAGTACTATGATGATTCATACTATGAGTTAGGCATGCTATATTATGATAATGGAGATTTAGAAAATGCAAAAAAAACTTTTTATAGTTTAAGAAGTGAAGTTCCAGATAGTATGTATAACAATTCAAAAATAAAAGAAATTTTAAGCAAAAAATAGATTTATATAATTAAGTTTTTTGAAACAACCAAGTATGTATTTTATTAAATTAAAATAAAAATAAATTTAAAGAGAGATTGTATTAAATCATAACTTTCTATTTGAAGAAAGATATTTGCTTGTTTATAAGACTACAAATATATGGTTTGAAACAATCTCTTTAGTTTTTGGAGGTGGAAAATGAAAGTTTTCAATCAATTAGTAATAATTTTATGTATATGGGTAATAGGAGAGTATATAAGCTCATTTATACAAAGTGTTATACTTATTCCTGGGAGTATAGTTGGCATGCTATTATTATTCCTATTGCTACAATTTAAAGTGTTGGATTTAAGCAGTATAGAAAATATAAGTGGATTTTTCCTTGATAATATGGCTGTATTTTTTATACCAGCGGGAGTGTCTCTTATAAAATCACTAGACCTAATAAAAGAAAATGTATTAGTACTTTTACTAGTTATATGTCTAAGTACATTAGTAGTAATGTACACCACTGGAATTATAGTGGAAAAAATGATAAAAAAAAAGGAAGAAGGACAAAAGAATGTATAATGTATTACAAACACCAGTATTTGGTATAATAGTAACAATCGTGTTTTTTAATTTAGGGAGATACATTCAGCGAAAAACAAATAATCCTATATGTAACCCTATGTTAATTGCTATTGTAGGAATCATATTATTTCTAAGCATAACAAAAATTCCTTATGAAAATTACAAGATAGGAGCAGATAGCATAAATTTCTTTTTAGGACCTGTTACAGTAGTGCTTGCAGTTCCACTTTATAAACAGTTTGAATTATTTAAAAAGCATATGCTTGAGATTGTTATAGGAATAGGTTGTGGTATAATAATTTCTTTTGCATCTGTATTAATAATTGGTAAAATAGCTAATTCAGATGTAAGTATAATAAACTCTCTTATTCCAAAATCTATAACAACACCAATGGGAATATCTTTAGCAAATTCTTTAAATGGTGTAGAGTCAATAACAGTAGTAGCTATAATTTTTACAGGTATTTTTGGTGGGATGGTTGCTTCTACTGTATTTAAACTTGGAAATATAAATCATCCAGTTGCTAAAGGAATTGCACTTGGGACATCAGCACATGCTCTGGGAACAACTAAAGCTTTTGAACTTGGAGAAGTAGAAGGAGCAATGAGTGGAGTTTCTATTGGGGTTTCTGGTACGATTACAGTAATATTAATCCCAATTATAATGAATTTTATGTAAAAATATAAAGTAACAATAGGCGTCTTTGAATACTTAAAACAAAATAAAATAAAAAAATTTTAAAGTAAAAACTGAATGAAAAAATTGCAAATAATGAAATAAAAAAATCATGTACTGAAATTATAAAAATAAAAATTTCATTTAAAACTTAATTATGAATAAAGAATTATATGGTTAAGTTTACTAAAATACTATAAAAATAAATATTTAAGAAAAAATACTATAAATTTACTATATTGCAAGTTGCATAATATATAGTATCATATTGTGCTAGAAGAATTTTAATTTGGAGCATAAATGAGAGAATTTAAGTACTTTGAAATTTTGGAATATAAAAAAATGCACTAGACATATATATAAAAGATACTATAATAGATGATGTAATAGATGACAGTTCAAGAAACTCTATGAAAAAATTTGCTTGAAATATTATCTATTACATCAGTAATAATATATATAAAAGTAAGTTTTTAAAATTCTAAAGATTTATAAGAATTGAAGGGAGAAAGAAATGAGTGAAGTTAAGAATACCCTACAAAAACATCCAGCTTTAAGATATTCAACAATGCTACTGGGGATGTTGATGACATCTATAGGAATAAATGGGTTCTTAAGACCAGCACATCTATTAAGTGGAGGTGCTACAGGTATAGCAACATCTATAAACTATTTGACAAATATCAATGTGGGTCTATTAACATTTTTAATCAATATTCCAATATTTATTTTAGGTTTTATATACCTAGAAAAAGAATTTTGTATTTCAAGTTTATTAAATATGATTGTATTTTCATTATTATTAGGTGCAACTCAGGAAGTAAGTAATATCATACCTATCAATGATATATTACTTCAAAGTGTGTATGGAGGTATATTATCTGGTTTAGGAGTTGGTATTGTATTTAGAACTAGGTCTTCTCAAGGTGGTACAGACATTATAGCTGCAATACTAAAAATTAAGAAAAATATAGAAATGAAAGATACTGCTTTAGCAATAAATGGTTTGATAGTACTTACAGGAAGCTTTTTATTTGGTTTAGATTTAGCATTATATACTCTCATAGGATTATTTCTAAATGCATATTCAATGACTTTTATTAAAGATGCAATGAATTATCAAAAATCTGTTATGGTAATGTCAACTGAAGTCGATTTGATAGCAGAAGACATAATGAGAAGTTTAGTTAGAGGTGTAACTTTCTTGGATGCAGAGGGTGCATACACTCATCAAAAAAAGAAGATTATATATACAATAGTTGCATCAAGTGAGATACCAAAGATAAAGGATATAGCTTTAAAATATGATAAAAAAGCATTTATATCTGTAAATGATGTTACAGAGGTAAAAGGAAGAGGATTTAAAGCAAAAGACTTATAAACTATAAAAATATAAGCTGAGGGTTTGTAATATGTAAATTTATATATTATAGTCCTCAGCTTCTTTTATTTAAAAATATAATAAATATGGTTTATTTACTATTTGTGTATCACTTTAAAAGAGGTTATTTTAAAATTAAAATTGAAAAAATTACTCAATGTGTAGAAAACATGACCAGTATTAGGATATAATAAATTTAATAGATTTAATAAAATATCTATGAATAACGTTGGAGGAATGGCATTATGAATTTATCTAAAGAATATGTTGATTTGTATGATAATTATTTAAAATATATAAATGAAGTAAATAAAGAGATTAAGAGCATAAAAAATATGAAAAAACGTGTTTTAAAAAAGGGTGATTTTGCATCAGAAAGTGAAGTCTTGGAATTAGAAGGAAAAACAATTCGTGATATAGATGATGTCGATACAAAAAAGCCAAAAAACAAAATATATAAATTTTCTAATGGAGATGTATATGTAGGAAAGTTTTTAGAAGGAAAGATGGAAGGTCAAGGTTCATATACTTTTTTTGTCAATGAAGGAACTGATATGGAGTACATAGGAGAATTTAAACAAGATAAAAAAAATGGAAAAGGAAATTTTGTATTTTCAAACGGTAATGAGTATATAGGTTATTTTGAGGAAGACATGATGAATGGCATTGGGAATATGCTCTATAACAGTAAAGATGAATATATTGGAACTTGGAAGAATGGCAAAAAAGATGGAAAAGGTATTTATAAATGGAATGATGGATGTATATATGCAGGAGAATTTAAAGGTGGAAAGATGGAGGGATATGGTATTTGTTATAATAGTGAAGGAGAAATACTTTATGAAGGAGAATGGAAAAATAATTTGATTCATGGAAAAGGAACTTACATATGGTCAAAAGGAAAGAAGTATGTAGGAGAGTTTATGCATGGTAAAAAACATGGTCAAGGTACTTTTTATCTAAATAATGAATTAGTTTATGAAGGAACTTGGAAATTTGATAAGCCATCTATCTTTGATAGAACTTTAGATGAAATATTTTCATTAAGATTGTAGCTTTATCTATTAATAGGTAAAGCTTTTTTATAATACTTATTAAATAAAAAACATATAAAGAGATGTTAATAGGATTTAATTAGTATATATTATCAGTATTAATACATGATAATGTATATATTAGAAATTTTTAGTGAAGCTTTTTAAAGGAGGAATATATTGAAAAAATTAATTGCTTTAGTATTAGTAATACTTATTGTTTTATTTTATAGTCCTGAATTATTGAGAGAAGTAGATGATTTGAAGGAAAAATTTTTTCAAAGCGAAATATGGAATGAGTTTTTAGATAAAATAAACTTAAGTGATAATTCAAAGAAAAAGGAAGATGAGAAAAATCAAAGCTCACAACTAAATAATAATGGAGAGAATAATTTAAACGAGACTAATATAAAAAATTTTGAAAAACTAAATTTAGGAGAAAACTTAAATCAAGTTTTAGCTAATATTGGAAAGCCTGGTAGAATTGATACTAGTGAATATGGATTTGACTGGTATGTATATAATCAATATGGAAAAGATTTTGCAATGGTTGGTGTTGAAAATGATGAGGTAGTTGCACTTTACAGTAACTCTATGAACTCATGTGAAAATCAAGATATAAAAATAAATCAAGATAGACAAACAGTAAGAAACAAGATTACTCCATTAAAATATAAGAAAAAAGGAAATACTAGATATATAATAAATTCAGAAAATCAATATGATATAATAAATAAGGAAGGTAAATATATTACAATTTTCTACGATATTCATGAAAAAAATAGAGTTTGTTCATATTTAATAATTGATAAAAGTACAGAAGATGAGTTCAAAGAATTATATCCAACTGATAAAGAAGAACTTAAAAAATGCTTTGAATTTGAAATTATAGACCTTGTAAATAGTGTTAGAAATCAAAGAGGATTGAATTCACTAAGATACAGTGAGCAAGCCACTTTAAGTTCAAGAAAACACAGTGAAGATATGAGAGATAATAATTTTTTTGACCATATAAACAAAAAAGATGAAACTCCTTTTGATAGAATGAAAAGAGAAGGAATAATATATACTTCAGCAGGAGAAAACATAGCAGCAGGACAGATTAATGCAATATATGCACATGAAGCTTGGATGAATTCAGAAGGACATAGAAAAAATATTTTGGGGAATTATAATAATATTGGAGTTGGAGTAATATTTGGAGGAAGTTATAAAACGTACTACACTCAAAATTTTTATAAATAACTAAAATATTTGAAAGGAAGTTTAAAAATGACACCAGGGAAAAAAAAGACAATATTTAAGAGTTTAATAGCAGTAGTCTTGTTTTGTGGAATAATACTAATAGCCAATTTTAGTAAAGTTTCTGCTTTAATGATGGAAACGAATGAAAATATTTTAATTAAACATGGTTCAAGGGAAAAGAAACTAATAGCAATTACCTTTGATGATGGACCTCATCCTAAAGAAACTGATCAAGTTTTAGATGTGTTAAAGAATTATAATGTAAAGGCTACATTTTTTATAGCTGGAAAACATGCACAGTGGTATAAAGAACCACTGGTAAGAGCAAGTAAAGAAGGGCATGAAATAGGAAATCATACTTTTAATCATCCTGATATAAGCAATTTAACTTCTAGTCAAATTGAAGAGGAGATTGTTAAGTGTGAAGAAATTTTAAAGAAAGTTACTGGAAAGAAACCTACATTATTTAGACCACCATTTGGGAGTTACAGAGAAAAGGATTTAGTAGAAATTGCAAAAAAGCATAATTACAAAGTAGTTTTATGGACAGGTGTAGATGTGAGGGATTGGAAAAATCCTGGAGCTAATAGTATCGCAGATAAAATAATTAATAAAGTACAAAATGGAGATATAATACTTTTACATGACTATGCAACTGATGATACAGTCAAAGCTTTGGATATATTTATTCCAAAGATGATAGAAAAAGGTTTTAAGTTTGTTACAGTTTCTGAATTAATTAAATAATTTTTTTGGGGGGAGATTTATAGTATGATTCTCATGATAGACAATTATGATTCTTTTGTGTATAACTTAGTACAATACATAGAAGAATTGGGGGAAACAGTTATAGTAAAAAGAAATAATGAAATAACATTAAGAGATATTGAAGAACTAAATCCAGAGATAATTGTGTTATCTCCAGGTCCATGTTCTCCAAAAGAAGCTGGGGTTTGTATAGATATTGTTGAATATTTCAAAGATAAGAAGCCTATACTAGGAATTTGTTTAGGTCACCAAACTATTGGACATGTTTTTGGTGGTAACATAATAAAAGCACAACAACCTGTTCATGGAAAAGTATACAGTATAAACCATAGTAATAAGGGAGTTTTTAGTAGTCTTAAAAATCCTTTAAATGTTACTAGGTATCATTCGCTTATAATTGATTCTGATACAGTTCCAGATGAACTTGAAGTTACAGCAACAACAAGTAAAGGTGAAATAATGGGAATTAGACATAAGAAGTATTTAATAGAAGGAGTACAATTTCATCCAGAAGCTATTTTATCAGAGTATGGTCATGAAATGCTGAAAAACTTTATAAAAGAAGCTAGGGAAAGGATACATAAATAAAATGATAAGAGAAATAAAAACTAAATTAAATTCTTTTGAGATATTTACTATTTTTAGAAATGAAAATGATAGTTTTATATTAGATAGTGCTATGGACAAAGAAAAGTTAGGAAGATATTCTTTTATAAGTAGCCAGCCATTTAAAGTGTTAAGATATAAAAATACTGATGAAAATCCATTAGAAAATTTGAAAAAAGAATTAGATAAATATAAAGTTGTAAATAAAACTGACTTACCGTTTATAGGTGGAGCTGTAGGATATTTGTCTTATGATTTGGGAAATTATATAGAAAAATTACCTAGAACTGCTATAGATGATATTGAGATGCCTGATATGTATTTTGGATTTTATAACCATGTTATAGTAATAGACCATTTGAAGGGAAAAACTTACATAGCCACTCCAGATATAGATATAAAAGTAGAAGAAAAAATAATAGCTGATATAGAAGAAAAAATATTAACAGGAGAGAAAAAAGGAATAGATAGTATATGCTATCAGGAAAAAGATGTAAAACCTATTCAACTTAAATCTAACTTTACAAAGGAAGAATTTAAAAATGCAGTTGGAAATGTTAGAGAGTACATAAGACAAGGTGACATATATCAAGCTAATTTGACACAAAGGTTTAGTGGGGAAACAGAATTGACAAGTTTTGAGTTATATAGAGATTTAAGAAGATTTAGTCCAGCACCATTTGGAGCATTTTTAAATTTTGAAGAAGCACATATCTTATCAAATTCTCCAGAGAGATTTATAAGATGTATTGATAAAAAAATAGAGGCAAGACCAATAAAAGGCACTCGACCAAGAGGTAAAAATAAGGAAGAAGATTTAAAGCTTCAAGAGGAACTTAAAAATAGCGAAAAAGATAGAGCAGAGTTACTTATGATAGTGGATTTAGAAAGAAATGATATTGGTAGAATATCCAAAACTGGAAGTGTCAAAGTTCCAGAGTTGTTTGTAATTGAACCTTATGCAAATGTAAATCATCTGGTTTCAACAGTTGTAGGTGAACTAAAAGATGATAAGGATGCTACTGATATAATAAAAGCAACTTTTCCAGGTGGTTCTATAACAGGAGCACCTAAAATTAGAGCAATGGAAATCATAGACGAACTGGAACCAACACAGAGAAATGTATATACTGGTTCAATTGGATATATAGGTTTTAATGGTGATATGGATTTTAATATAGCAATTAGAACTATAATAAAAAAAGACAAAAAAGTATACTTCCAAGTTGGAGGAGGCATGACTTGGGATTCTGACCCAGATGAAGAATACCAAGAAACACTAGATAAAGCAAAATCTATAATGAAAGCCTTGAGGGGATATTATGAAGAATAATTTAAGCTTTAATAGTAGCTTGAGTAAATTTGGAATTGGGTTATTTGAGACTATTAAAGTTAAAGATGGTATAGCTATAGATTTAAATACACATATAGATAGGATGCTCAATTCGATAACATGTTTGGATTTGAATATAAATTATGAAAAGCGATTTCTAATAGATGAAATTATTAAATACATAAAAAAAGAAAATATTATTAATAAAGCACTTAGGATTACCGTTTTTGATGAAGGTTACAATATATCTATTAGAGAAATTCCATATAATAAAGAAGCATATAATAAAGGTTTTAAATTGACTATATCTCCTATAGTTAGGGGAGATAGCCTAATTTATAGACATAAGACTACTAATTATTTTGAAAATATATATACTAAAAATATTGCAAATAAGAATGGATACAATGATGGTATATTTATAAATTCAGATGGTGTGATTTTAGAATGTTCTATGAGTAATATATTCTTTATAAGAGGAAGTAAAGTATATACACCCAGTAGTAAATTACCAATTTTAAATGGAACAATAAAAAAAAGGATTATAAAGATTTGTGACGAATTACATATAGAGTTGATGGAAAATGAAATTAACATATCAGAAATTAGTAGTTTTGATTTTGTTTTTGTCACAAATAGTCTTATGGGAGCAATGAAAGTTACAGAAATTGACAAGACAGAATTTGGCAAAGAAAATATTATTTTTAATAAAATAATAGAGTGTTTGTAATAAATTAAAATATTAACAATTTATTGGAGATAAGAGATGGCAAGTCATACTTATAAAGTATATAGTGAAAATATTAAAAAAATAATAGACAATCCAAATACATTAGCAGTATTTCTAGTGGGTTCTAGTAAAGATGTAGATTTTAGTTTTTATAATGTAGAAGTTAATGATATTGATGTATTCGTTTTTGTAAAAGAAGGGGAAAAACAAGAGCGAGTACTGTTTGAACAAAAGGGAATAGAATTTGATATAAATTATTTTTCAAAAGATGGTGTAAAAAAATTATTGTCAGATAGAGAGTACTTCTTTGTGAAAGAGATGAAGGATGCTAAAGTACTATTTGATATGGAGAATATATCCAATACTATAAAAGATATGAGCAGAGATATTTACTTAAAAGGTCCTAGCAAATTGTCTTTAGAAGAAAAGTCTTTTTTAAAACAAGATATTGAAACAAAAATATCAAAGTTGAAAAATAAAGAAAAATTTGATGTTTTTGAATATCATTTTTTGACGAATTTATATTTAAAAGATATAATAATTGGGTACTTTAATATAAATGATAAATGGGTACCAAAAGATAAAAAATTGCTAAAAGTTTTGAAAAAAGAAAATAAGGAACTTTTTAACCTAGTATCAAAGGTAAGTGAAAGTTATGACTATCAAAAACTTTTAGATGTTTATAATTATATTTTTAAAGAAATTGAGACAAAAAAGATTATAAAATTAATCTTCTAGTCACGAGTCAATGGGGGGAGTTTAAATGAATAAAGTAGATAAAGAAAAAATACAACATGCAGTAAGAGAAATATTAGAAGCAATTGGTGAAGACCCAGATAGAGAAGGTCTAATAGAGACTCCAAATAGAGTTGCTAGAATGTATGAAGAGATATTCTCTGGTCTTAGTGAAGAACCAAGAGACCACTTAAAAGTTCTTTTTGCAGATGAAAAGCATGAAGAACTAGTACTAGTAAAAGATATTCCATTTTATTCATGCTGTGAGCATCATTTGGTTCCTTTTTTTGGAAAGGCACATATCGCTTATTTACCAAAAGGTGGAAGACTTACAGGGCTTTCTAAGCTTGCTAGAGTAATAGACACATTAGCAAAAAGACCTCAATTACAAGAAAGAATTACTAAAAATGCAGCAGACATAATAATGGAAGAGCTACAGCCATATGGTGTTTTAGTAGTAGTGGAAGCTGAACATATGTGTATGACAATGAGAGGTGTAAAAAAGCCTGGTTCAAAAACTGTTACATCAGCAGTTAGAGGTATATTTGAAAAAGATATTGCATCAAGAGCTGAGGCTATGAGTTTAATTACTATGAAGTAGTAAATTATTGTAGATAAAAATCGTTTGATAAGATATAAATTTTAATTTAAGGGAGTGTCATTAACTGTGTTTGATTATGGTAAAAGAACTTATATAATGGGTATATTAAATGTAACTCCAGATAGTTTTTCTGATGGAGGAGACTTTAGTAATTTAGACATAGCAATAAAACATGCAAAAGAAATGGTTGAACAAGGTGCTGATATAATTGACTTAGGTGGTGAATCTACACGTCCAGGTCATAGCTATGTGGATTCAGAGGAAGAACTAAGAAGAGTAATCCCTGTGATAAAAAAACTTAAAAAAGAATTAGATATACCAATATCAATAGATACTTACAAGGCAGATGTTGCAGAAGAAGCTCTAAAATTAGGTGTCACTATGGTAAATGATGTTTGGGGGCTTAGAAGAGATAAGAATATGGCTTCTGTGGTAGGAAAATATGATGCAGAAGTATGTATAATGCATAATCAAGATGGGACAAACTATGACAAAGATATAATGGAGTCAATAAAGGACTTCTTTAAAGAGAGCATAAAAATGGCAATAGACTGTGGTGTAAAAAAAGAAAAAATAGTTCTTGATCCAGGGATAGGGTTTGGGAAGACATTTGAGCAAAATATAGAAGTATTAAGAAGATTAAATGAATTGAAAGAATTAGACTATCCTATTTTACTTGGAACATCTCGAAAATCAGTAATAGGAAAAGTACTTCCAGTTGAACCTAAAAAGAGATTGGAAGGAACAATAGCTACTACTGTACTTGGAATAAGAGATGGTGTAGATATAGTTAGAGTGCATGATGTTTATGAAAATTTAATGGCAGCTAAAATGACTGATGCAATATATAGAAAGTAGGTGTAGTATAATGGATAAAATATTACTTAGTAATCTAGGATTCTATGGATATCATGGTGTGCTTAAAGAAGAAAATTTTCTAGGTCAGAAATTTTTTGTCGACATGGAACTTTATGTTGATTCAAGAGAAGCAGGACTTAGTGATGATATAAATAAATCTGTAAACTATGCTGAAGTTTATAGTGTTGTTAAGGATATTACAGAAAATAAACAATTTAATCTTTTGGAGGCTTTGGCAGAGAATATTGCTGAAGAAGTCTTAAATAAATTTAACCTTGTAAATGGAGTTATGGTTAGAGTTAGAAAGCCAGAAGCTCCTGTAAATGGAATTTATGACTACTTTGGTGTTGAGATAAGGAGAACAAGAGATGAATAAGGCTTATTTGGGAATAGGGACGAATATGGGCAATAGATTTGATAATCTATCAAAAGCATGTGAACTTTTGAGAGATAGTGATTCTATATATGAAGTAAAAGAATCAAAATTATATGAAACAAAGCCATGGGGATATACAGAACAAGCAGATTTTCTAAATATGTGTGTAGAGATAGAAACAGAGTTTGAACCTTATGAGTTGTTAGAATATTGTCAAAAAATAGAAGAAGAATTGCATAGAGAGAGAATAGTACATTGGGGTCCAAGAACTATTGATGTAGATATACTATTTTTTAATGATGTAGTTTCAACTGATGAAAGATTACTAATACCACATCCAAGGATTCAAGATAGAGCTTTTGTTTTGATACCACTTATGGATTTGAATGAGGAACTTTTAATAAATAAAAAATCAATAAAAGAATATTTAAATCTCCTATCTGCTAAAGAAATAGAAGAAGTAAAGGAGCTTGTAGGTTATGAGAAAAAACCTATTTAATGATAATTCAAAGATAGTGATAAATACAAATGATAAAGAAATAACTGTAAAAGAAGATAAACTTGTAATAGCTGGGCCATGTGCAATAGAAAGTTATGAGCAACTTTTAAAGACTGCTAAATTTGTAAAAAGTCATGGTGCAAATATTTTAAGAGGAGGAGCATATAAGCCAAGAACATCACCAAACTCATTTCAGGGATTAAAAAAAGAAGGTCTTGAAATATTAAAAGCAGTTAAAGAAGAGGTTGGGATAGCTGTTATTACAGAACTTATGGATATAAGAGATATGGATGAATTATATAGTATCAGTGATATAATTCAAATTGGCTCAAGAAATATGCAAAACTTTACTCTTTTAAGTGAAATCGGAAAACAAAATAAGCCTGTTATGTTAAAAAGAGGAATCGCATCAACAATTACTGAATGGATAGGTGCAGCAGAATATATAGCAATAGAAGGAAATAGTAACATTATAATGTGTGAGAGAGGTATAAGAACATACAATGATTATACTAGAAATACATTAGACTTAGCGGCTGTACCGATTATTCAAAAAGAAACGGGACTTCCTGTTGTAGTAGACCCAAGTCATGCTACTGGAGTTAGATATTTAGTAAAACCTATGTCAATGGCATCACTTGCATGTGGAGCAGATGGAATAATGGTAGAAGTTCATCCAGACCCAGAAAATGCTCTATCAGATGGGATTCAATCTCTCTGCTTTGATGAATTTGAAGATTTGATGAAATCAATTAGTGTTTATTAAAAAGAGGCAAGAGCCTCTTTTTTATTCGTGATAGTTTTGATGTAAATTTATAAGATAATAGATATATAATTTAATAGTTAGATTATTTGACATAAATAAAAATCTAATATTGATGTAATTAACATAAAAAATAAAAATTTTTTGATTAATAAGAAGGATATCAATAAAAAAAGTCGAATTCTGTATATTGAGTGATTGACAAATTTAGAATATAGTGTAGAATAGAAATGTTAACACAAAAAATTACACCAGAAGGTGATAATATGAATGATATAAAAGACGTTATCGAAGAAATAAAAGCTAGATGTGATATAGCAAGTATAATATCTGAATATATGAATATAAAACAATCTGGAGCTAATTATAAAGGATTATGTCCATTTCATGGAGAAAAAACTCCATCTTTTTATATAAATACATCAAAACAAATTTATAAGTGTTTTGGTTGTGGTGAAGGTGGAGATGTGATAAATTTTGTCATGCAAATGGAAAATTTAGATTTTATGGATGCTGTAAAAATTTTAGCAAATAAATGTGGTATAGAAATTAATACCAACATGAATGAAGAAACTAGAATGAAAATAGAGAAATCTAAAAAGTTTCAAGATATTCATACAGAAGCTGCTAGATTTTATCTTTCAAACTTATTGGGAAGTAAAAATCTTGGGTATGAATATTTAAGGATTAGAGGATTAGATGATAAAATAATTAAAAAATTTGGTCTAGGATTTTCTTTGGATTCATGGAATTCTCTTATGAATGCTCTTATTAATAAAGGGTATACAAAACAAGATTTATTGGAGTGCGGTCTAATTGCAAGAAATAGAGATGGAACTAATTGCTATGATAAATTTAGAAATAGAGTTATGTTTCCTATATTTGATTATAGAGGAAATATAATTGGATTTGGAGGAAGAGTACTAGATGATTCTTTACCAAAATACTTAAATTCTCCAGACACATTAATTTTTAATAAAAAACAAAACTTATATGGACTAAATTTTGCTAGAAAAAATTTAGATAATAAAACTATAGTCTTAGTTGAAGGATATATGGATTTAATTTCACTTTATCAGTATGGTATAAGAAATGTAGTAGCAACCCTTGGAACAGCCTTGACTGAACAACAAGGTATTTTAATAAAAAGATATGCGGATACTGCTATTATATCTTATGACTCTGATGAAGCTGGAATAAAAGCGACTTTAAGAGCTATAGATATACTTATTAAATTAGGTATTACTGTAAAAGTTTTGGATTTGAAAGACTCTAAAGACCCAGATGAATTTGTAAGAAAGTACGGACTTAGTGATTATAAAAAGGCAATGGATGTTTCTACTCACTACATAAAATATAAAATAGATCATCTTAAAAAAGAATTCAATATTCAAAAAGATGAAGAACGAGTGAAGTTTGCAAAAGAAGCTTCTAAGATTATAAAACAATTGACAAGTCCTGTAGAAATTGATTTTTATACAAAATATTTAAGTAATCAAATAGATATTAATGTCGAGTCTATAAAAAGGGAAGTGTATGGTAAAAACTACAATAAGCCATATAATAAAAACCAGAAAAAGATAGAAGAAAAAGTAATTGAAAAAGTCGAAGTTAGACAAGATGGAAAACAATTAGTTGAAGAAACTCTAATAAAAATAATGTTAGAAGACAAAAAAATTAGAGAAATAGCTCTACTTAAAGTAGAAGAAAGTGATTTTTTATTGAATGAAAGTAAAGAAATTTTAAATTACATGATTAAAAATCAAGAATTGGACAAAATAACTATTGACAAATTGAAAAGTTTAAACATATCCGAAGAATACTTAAAAGAATTAAATTCAATTTCTTTGAATAGTATAAACTTAGAGAACACAAAAGAAATAGAAGGAATAATAACAAATATCAGAAAGAACTCATTAGAAGAACAAATTAATAACTTGTTGAAAGAACAACAGGAATTAGAAAATAATAATGATATGAAAGAGGTAGATGGTAAAGTTATGGAAATTGCTTTAAAAATAGTTGAGATAAATAAAATTTTAAAAAGCTTGTAGAGAAAGGAGGTTTGAGTGTGGAAAATAAGTCGAATAAAAAAGAGTTAAAAAAAGTTACCGCTAAGACACTAATAGAAAAAGGAAAAAAGCAAGGTTCATTGACGCTTGCAGAAATAATGGAAGCTTTTTCTGAAACTGAACTTGATAAGGATCAGGTAGAAAATCTTTATGAAACTTTAGGTAATTTGGGAATAGAAATAACAGAAACAAAGAACTATAAAGCTGATATAGACTTTTCGGCTACTGATGACGATTTAAATATGAGCCACATAGATGAAGATGCAGAAGTAATTTCACATGAGGACTCTTCTGCAATAGAAATAGAAACTGTGGATTTATCTTTACCAAAAGGGATAAGTATAGACGACCCTGTTAGAATGTACTTAAAAGAAATAGGAAAAATTCCTCTACTTAAGCCACATGAAGAGGTAGAATTTGCTAGAAGAATGCATGAAGGTGATGAGATAGCAAAGCAAAGATTAGTTGAAGCGAACTTAAGACTAGTTGTAAGTATAGCAAAAAGATATGTAGGTAGAGGTATGCTTTTCTTAGACTTAATACAAGAAGGAAATTTAGGTCTTATAAAAGCTGTTGAAAAATTTGACTATACAAAGGGCTATAAGTTTAGTACTTATGCAACATGGTGGATAAGACAAGCTATAACACGTGCTATAGCAGACCAAGCGAGAACTATAAGAATACCAGTGCATATGGTAGAGACTATAAATAAATTAATAAGAGTATCAAGACAACTACTTCAAGAACTTGGAAGAGACCCAAAACCAGAAGAAATTGCAAAAGAAATGGAAATGACAGAAGATAAAGTAAGAGAGATAATGAAAATAGCTCAAGACCCAGTGTCTTTAGAAACTCCAATAGGCGAAGAAGAGGACAGTCATTTAGGAGATTTTATTCCAGATGATGATGCTCCAGCTCCAGCTGAGGCAGCAGCATATTCTTTACTTAAAGAACAAATAGAAGATGTACTTGGCTCATTAAATGATAGAGAGCAAAAGGTATTAAAGCTTAGATTTGGTCTTGAGGATGGAAGAGCTAGAACTCTTGAAGAAGTTGGAAAAGAGTTTGATGTAACTAGAGAAAGAATAAGACAAATAGAAGCAAAAGCACTAAGAAAATTAAGACATCCAAGTAGATCAAAAAAACTTAGAGATTATTTAGATTAAAAAGATACATCATTAATGTTTTTGCAATAAAGGCCATGGGATAAGTGATATCTCATGGCTATTTTGTGGTAGAGATTTTATATTATTTTTTATCTTGGTTTTAGTTTAAAATCAAGAACAAATAAAAAGATTGAAAGGAGATATATCTTTGAAACTAACAGATAGATTATTAAAAATAGCATCATTGGTGTCAGATGGTAAAAAGATAGCTGATATAGGAACGGACCATGGATACATACCAGTTTATTTGCTAAAGGAGGAAAGAGTTCCATTTGCAGTGTTGGCAGATGTTAATAAAGGACCTCTTGACAATGCACGAAAAGAGGTCATACAGAACAATCTTTTAGAGAAAGTCGATTTACGATTGGGTTCTGGTATAGAGGTACTAGAAATAGGTGAAGTTGAAGAAGTAATAATTGCTGGTATGGGAGGTATATTGATAAGTGAGCTTCTAGAAGCTAAAAAAGAAGTAGCACATAGTATAGAAAAATTGATATTACAGCCTATGCAGGCTCAAGAAGAGCTTAGACGCTATCTTCTGAATAACGGATATGAAATTTTAACAGAGGTTTTAGTGAGAGAAGATTTTAGGATATATGAAATAATAGTTGCCAAATATACAGGTAAAAATACTATAATAGAAGATGAGATACAGTTTGAAGTTGGAATAAAACTTTTAGAAAATAAAGATTCTCTTTTTTATGACTTTGTAGAAAAAAAAATAAAAACATATAGTGCTATAGTTAATCAACTAGAAGGTAAACATGGAGAAGAAATAGATAGGAAGAGAGAAGAAAGTAAAATAGCAATAAGAAAACTTGAAAATTTAATAAAATAAATAGGAGGTAAATATGTTACTGAAGAGTCTTACTAGAAAAATTGAAAAAAAGTATCCTCTAAGCTTAGCTGAAGATTGGGATAATGTAGGTCTTATAGTTGGAGATTTTGATATGGATGTAAAGAAGATTCTGGTATCCTTAGAAGCCAATGAAAATGTAATCAATGAAGCTATATCTCAAAATGTTGATTTAATTGTTACACATCATCCTTTTATATTTGGAAAAATTAATAAGATTAATAGCGCGGACTTAAAAGGTAGACTTATACAAAAACTCATTAAAAATGATATAGCCCTTTATTCTATGCATACCAATTTTGACATAGCATTTGATGGTCTAAATGATTATTTCATGGAAATTATGGAATTTAATAACTCAAAAGTTTTAGATGTCACTGAAAATGAGACTTTATACAAACTTGCAGTATATGTTCCATGTAATTATTCAGAAGTGTTGAGAAAGGCACTAAGTAATTCAGGAGCAGGCCATATAGGAAATTATAGTAACTGTACATTTTCGATAGAAGGAGAAGGTCAATTTAAGCCATTAGAAGGCTCAAATCCGTTTCTTGGAAGTATAAATGATATAGAAAGTGTAAATGAGGTTAAAATTGAAACTGTAGTACCACAGAAGCGTTTAGGTGGAGTGATAAGTTCTATGATAGATGCACATCCTTATGAAGAAGTTGCTTATGATTTGTACAAGCTAGAAAACAAAGGAAAAACATTTGGATTAGGTAGAATAAGTAAACTTGATGAAAGTACAACATTAGAAAATCTTTCTAATAAAATAAAAGAAAAATTAAATATGAAGCATATAAGGGTAGTTGGAAGTCTTAATACCGAGATAACAAAAATTGCTGTTGTAACAGGAGCTGGTTCTGAGTTTGTGAAAAAGGCTAAGAGACAAGGCGCAGATGTTCTAATAACTGGTGATGTAAAATATCATGAGGCACAAGATGCACTTGATATGGGAATATGTATGGTAGATTGTGGACATTTTGATACAGAAGATATATTTAAACATGTTATGAAGAGATTTTTGGATGAGTTTGAAGAGATTGAAACAATAAAAAGTAATGTATATTTAAATCCATTTAGTATCATTTAATGGTACTTGATAATAAAAGCACTATATAAAAAATAAATTTGATTTTGATTAGGGGGATAAAAATGAAAGTAGCAGTGATTTTTCATAGCGTTTGTGGAAGTACATATTTATTAGCAAGGGAGTATAAAAAGGTACTTGAAGAAATGAATATAGAGGTAGATATATTTAAAGTAAGTGATGAGGTTGCAAAAACACTTCCTCAGTACTATTTGATAAATTCAAAGGAACATAAAGATGAATTTGAAAGTATAAATGTAATTAAATCTGGAAAAGAATTACTAGATTATGATGCAATATTTATGGGTTCACCAACATATTATGGAAATGTATCTGGTCAAATGAAGATGTTTATGGACAGTTTTTCTGATGTATGGGTAGGAGCACCTTTAAGTGGAAAAATATTTGGTTGTTTTGCTACTGCAGGTTCACAACATGGAGGAGGAGAACTAGCTTTACAATCAATGAATATATTTGCTCAACATATGGGGATGACACTTTTATCAGTTCCATGTACAGTAAGAGGAGGTCATCCAGCATATGGAATACTTCATATAGCAGGAGATAACTCTGATATAAGACCAAGTGATGATGTTAAGTTTGGTATAAGAGATTATCTAAACAGTCTTAGTATATATAAAAAATAGATATATTTTCAGCAATGGTTTAACCTTACAATTCATTTTATACTTGGACAGATATTATAATCTAAATAAGAGCTAATTAGAGTTTCATTAGACTAAAAAGATGTGGTGCGAAGGTTGTTTTATATAATAGGAGGATAGCAAAATGCGCTTTGAGAGGCTAAGAACATATGAAGATAAATTGTATTTAGAGGCAATAAAGTTATACAATGTAAGTTTTCCTTTTCATGAACAGAGAAACCCATCTTTACAAGCAGAAATTATGGGTCATGAAGAATATCAATTTAACTTAATTTATGATGAAAACGACATGGTTGGTATCATTTTATGCTGGGAAACAGAGAATTTTATTTACGTGGAACATTTCTGTATCAATCCTGAAATGCGCAATAAAAAGTATGGAAAAAGAGCTTTGGAGCTGTTAAACCAGCGAGGCAAAACTGTTATTCTAGAAATCGACCCTCCCATTAATAAAATTTCCATCAAGCGACAAGGTTTTTATGAGAGGGTTGGATATAAGGTAAATGATTTTGAACATATTCACCCACCATACCATGAAGAATGCAATGGACATCAGTTAATTTTGATGTCTTATCCAGAAACATTGACAAAAGTTGAGTATGGTAATTTCAATCAGTATTTAAGAAGAACAGTAATGGGGTTATGATTCAGAGTAGGTATAATTTATATGTGCCTTATTGAGATATTTTACGAAACATCATTTTTGCTGTTTTTAAAAATGGCAAGCATGAAAGAGTGGTATATACCAGCCCATTCTTGCCAATCATATTTTCATGCAAGTCAAGAATAAGGAAAACACCAAAACTCGTATAAACACTACATTTTTATGAGTTGTTGGTGTTTTCTATATTTTTAACTCAGTTTTCTTTGCTTACTCATAATAACGAGTGCCAAATCTTATATCAGTTTTTAATGCCATTTTCTCTCAGATATACTTTTGATGTCATTGTTCAATTTTAATACATAGATGTTCATTGTCGATATTCTCTTATTCTTCAAACAAGCTATATGGAACTTGTAAAGTTCTGCATAGTAAATTTATAATTAAAAGCATCTGTTTTTCTTTGCTTAATTCAGCAAATGATTTATCATGTAATAATCCACTGATACCTTTTAGTACAAATGGCGCAAGCCATTTAGACTCACTTAAGTCTTTTTTATCTGCTAATCTGAGTATTTCAATAATCATTGTCCTAAAAGAGGGCAGAATTGCTTCTAAGGTTAAGCTGTGAATAGATGATAAAACTGACCAATGAATAGCTCCATCAGATAATTTCGAAAATTCATCCATTCCGCTGTCATAGCATTCTATAAGTTGTTCCAATCTCATTCGTGGGGAAATCTTATCGGATTTCTGACTCATCAGTTTAGAAGTTCGCTCTCCTTGCATTTTCATGAAGAGTCTTAAGGCTTCATCAAATAATTCTTGTTTGGAAGAAAAGTAATGGTAGAACATTCCAACTTCTCCACCAACCTCATTTAATATCATGCGAATAGAGGTGCTTTCATAACCGTTTTTTAGAAACAACTGTAAAGCGCATTTAAGTATTTCTTCTCTTTTACCACCTTCTAAAATAGGTTTTCGTGCCATTTATTTAATCCTCCCTTAAACAGAATGGTGTTTTGCTTAAAGAATATCACAATGTATAAATAACGTCAATAATAAAAAGAATAATGTTCTTATAATTATTATTTGTGGATGAGTAATATGTTCAATTTTACCTAGTGCTATGATATATGTACTCATATCCAAAAGGAAAAATAAACAATAAAATATAAATATGAATACAGAAAGTCAAAGAAAAAGAAGGCTAAAGTCTTCAATTTTTTATGTTTTAATCTCTAAAATCAACATTAGTAAATCCTGTTAGCGAAATGTCAATTTGATTTTTTCTCGTACCATTCTTATATTCAAATCCTTTATTCATCTTAGTAAAATAGTCTGGATAATTAATTAGACCATATTTAAGAAATTCTTTATCTGTTGCGGATAGAGAAATAGTGCTATTTTTGTATTGATTTTTTGAAGTAAATTCTATACTTGAATCTTTTGAAGTAACATTTATTGCATCAATACAATTTTCGGGTAAATCATAACTAAAGCTACCATCAAGCACATTTACATCCATATTGCATTTTATATTTGGAATATGGAGTTGAACATAGCTAGAATTGCCCATTTTAGCTGTTTTTCCTGATATAGATACAACCCATTTTCCGTTTTGTTCTATCATTTTAATATTGTAGTATTGGTTGTTGTAATTTGCTATTATTTTGTTGGATGAGGTTGGTAGTATTTCTACTCCTCCATTGCAGATGTCTAAAGAAACATTAAGGTTTTGTGCATTGTGAGGTAAGCTATCACTGCTTTTTTGTGAGTCTGCACCTACCTTGGAATTAGCAGAGGTATTGAAATTTCCTCTATTGCTGATATCACTATCACCATGTACTTGTGATGATGTATGGATTTCTAAAGCTGTTGCTCCTGTTGATAATATAGTTATTATTAAAAATGTAATGAGGAGTAAAAACTTTGGTTTTTTCTTGAATTTCATAATTATTTTCAACCTCTCTTTCAATAATTACTTACTTTTTTTGATAGTTTTAATGGCAAAAAAAGTAAGTAATTTATGTTGATATTTGACATATATGACTGTATTATTTTCAAGTTTTTATATGGGTATGGAAAAATTTATGTCAGCTTGGATACAAGTAACTTTGTGTTGTATCTACATAGGTATTGAGGAAGTTTCTTAAAGTGTTTTGAGCATTTTCAATTAATAAAAATAATGATAAATAAATATATTTAAAGTGACCATACATATAGCCACTTTATTATATCGTATTAGATTATTATAAACGAGAAGCTTTACCAGAAATATGGTATATTTCTATTTTAACTACAGTTGTCAAATTTATATCTTTTTCTATGTACTTCATACCTTCTTCAATAAAGCCCTTAGAATATTTTTTTATTATTTCTACAAGAGCATTTTTCTTTTCCTCATTGTCTACTGTTGAAGCTTTTCCAAATACTACAGCGCTAGCATATGTAGTACTAAATTTATCTGGAAGAACACTTTCATTAGCTACTACTAAGAAAGAAACCTTGTTATTTGCTGAGATATTATCTAATTTATGTCCACTTCTTGCACAATGAAAATATACAGAATCATTAAAGTATACATAATTTACAGCAACTCCATAAGGATAGCCATTTTCACTTATAGTAGAAAAAGTACCAAATTCACCATTTTTTAATACTTCTATAGTATCTTCTTTTGTCATTTCTCTCTTTTTTAATCTCATTTCTCTAAACATAATATCATCCTTCCTAATTCAATATTTAAATAAAAGTTTAAAGCATTTATAAAAATTATTCTACACTTTTTGTAAATTTTAAATAAAATAAAAAATACAGTTGACAATTATAAAAATTTAGAATATTATAATAGCAACAGCAAATTAAAAATCCTATGACAAGGAAGAGTAATTATGTTTAGCTTCAACATAGAGAGCTGAGGATGGTGGAATCTTAGCAAGAAGGAATATAGTGAATGGACCTTAGAGGAATAAATTGAAATCATATTTTTATGAGAGTAGACTTTATCGTCAGTCGCACGTTACAGCGAATAGGGTATGTAAGTACTTGATAATGAGATATATAAGAATTAAGTTTTAAGCTTATTTTTTATATAATTTAGGTGGCAACGCGGATAATCTCCGTCCTATTGATTTAGGACGGAGTTTTTTATTTTGCAAAAACTATTAATAAAGAAATTATATAATTTAAAATAAAAGGTGGTGAGAGAGATGTTATGAACTTCTAAAGCTAAAGAGAATGATATGGAAAATTGGAACGAAAATGAAATAAATATTAAACAAATTAGGGGGAAATATTACAATGAAAACAAATACAAAAAAATTAACTTTAAATGCAATACTTTTAGCTATGGGATTATTGATACATCAACTTACACCTGCTATAGGACTTCCAATGCAACCAGATATATCACTAGCAATGATGTTTATAATAATGATACTAAATAAGGATGATTATAAGATTTGTTTGGTAGCAGGAATTGTAACAGGAATATTTGCAGCATTAACAACTAAATTCCCAGGTGGTCAGATTCCAAATATACTTGATAAAACTATTACAATAAATATAATGTTCATGATAATGTATATAATTTATAAATTACCATTTATGAAAAAATTGAACAGTAAAAAACAAGATTTAATAGCTGCAACAATAATATTCCCAGTAGGGACAGTTATAAGTGGAACTCTATTTTTACTAGTTGCTCAAGCTATAGTAGGTCTTCCTGGAGGTTCATTCACAGCGTTATTTATGGTAGCAGTGGTACCAGCAATATTGATAAACTTAATAGCTGGTATGTTATTATTTAAAGTAGTAAGTATCTCTATAAGAAGAATAAGTTATCAAGGATA
The DNA here is from genome assembly GCA_020641055.1 of Clostridioides sp. ES-S-0010-02. NCBI lineage: Bacteria > Bacillati > Bacillota > Clostridia > Peptostreptococcales > Peptostreptococcaceae > Clostridioides > Clostridioides sp. ES-S-0010-02. Next base: position 2,864,451 of record CP067345.1, on the reverse strand, counting down.
AGATTATATTTTATAAGCATATGACAAAAATAAATAATAAATTAATAAAGAGGTATTAAGTTAAATGTAATCTTAATACCTCTTTTTAAATTAAATTATAACAATATCAAAGACCTATTTTATATGTGATAAGGAGAGAGTAGTGAGTGTATTCTTAGAGTCTCAACTAGACAACAAAATTTATCTAATAAGCAAACAATTAATGCTTCTTTGTATCTAGGAGGTCTAACAGTAAGTGGCCACATATGCTTTAAAATAATGTCTGTTTCTTTTTCATTTATTTGAAAGAATAAATTTGCGTTTTTTAGTGCTTCTTTAGGATGAGTAAAACCATGTAATCCCTTTCTATCACCTTTATAATGCCAGTCATAAAGAAAAAAATCATGCAGTAGAGCCCCTCTAATAACGCTTTGAATTTCAACATTTAAATGCAATTTTTTACATAATAGATAACTATAATATGCTACTGATAAACTATGTTCAAGACATGAAACATTGCCATGATGAGGAAATGTTCTCATAAGTTGTACTTTTTCAGATGAAAGTATCTCAGAAGCACAATCATTAAAGTATTTAATTTCAGTTTTTGACAACATTATGCAAATCTCCATTCCTAGTAATATATAAATACTATATTTCAATGATAATATGAAATATTTCTTATCTTACAAAATATAATACCCAATAATACAAGTAAGATACCTTTTATGGTATTTAAAGTAAAAGAGATTTTATAACACTAAAAAGTGAAAAAATTAAAAATATAGCTATAAGAATATATAATATCTTTCCAATCGGATTTCCCAAATTTATAGTCCATCCTATGCCAAATCTTTTATCAACCATAAATGATGGGTCGTTTGGATTATTATATATAATACCTCCTATCCAGTACTTTTCATCATTGTCTGGAGTATAAGAAGAATTGGATTTTAAATTTGGAGAATTAATATATGTTACCATTAAATAAATTATAACTAAAAGCATTATTATATTTATAACAGTTAATAAATTTGAATTTGTTTTTAATGATAAAAAAACGATAAAGAATTGTACTATCATCATAATCATCAATATAAAAAACAAATAACCAATTTTATTTAGATATTTAATGTTTTTAGTTTTACTTTCTTCAATTTTATTTGTATCTACTTTAATTCTCGCTTTTATAGCTCCAATAGAAGTTATATATAATAAAATCATTATACAAAACTCAAGACCTATTAATTTAAACACACCAAGATAGGATTTTTTCATAAATCCATCAGGTTTTCCTGTTATAGTAGAGTGCGTAGTAATTAAATCTGGTAATTGATTATAGTTAAGCAATATAAAAATACTTATTCCAAAAGTAAGTAATACTGGTATTAAATACAATATCTTAAATTTTTTTATTATTTTATTTTTTTCATTTATAAAATCCATATCTATTACCAATTTTGAGTCTGCACTTATCTGACTTAATTCAGTGAAAAACTTGGATTTAGTCATTTTAACTTCTTTATGAATATAGATATATAATATACTTTCATATAGTAAAAACCCTATAATACTAATAGAATAAGAAAATTCTATTTTATCAAACATAAAAACTAGAGCTAAAACTAAAATAAAAATCACAATGAATCCTATAGATAAAAGTTTTTTAAATTTTTTATCAAGTATTATAAAATCAGGATAGTTTCTATGTTCTTGGTTTATAGAAACACCATAAATGTGATTTTTACCAATAAGATGTGGCATAAAATAAAAAGTAGCATACATCAAAATTAAGGTTGAAAATATTGTAAATAAACATTCAATCTTATTCATAGTATTTCACCTCATACTTATCAAATAGATTTTTACTTAACGTCAAGAACTCTTCTTTATTGATACCTGATAAATAAGATTTTGCTACTAAAAGTTCTAAATCAATTCTATTTTTTTGGCGAGTTGAATTTTCTGTTTCCATTGGAAGTTGAGCTACAATTGCACCTTTTCGCCTATCAATATTTAAAAATCCTTCTTCTTTTAGTTCATTATAAGACTTATTTACAGTATGTAGATTTACACCAATATTTTCAGCCATACTTCTTACAGATGGAAGTGATTCATTTATTTTTAATTCTCCTGAAGCTATAGCTTTAGTTATCTCTTCTTTAATTTGTACATAAATAGACTTATCACTATTAAAATCTAAATTTAAAATCATAAAAAACCTCCATAATATCGTTATAAATAAAAATACTTGTTATATATATAGTATAACACAAAAAACATTATCAAGTACAAAATATAAATTTATATTCTGCAAGATGATTTATATTATTTGTAAAAATTGTAATTTAAAAATAACATAATTTTTATCAAAATAATACAGATACTATCTATAAATAGAAATCAGAAAGGAGAAAAAATATGTTAACATATTTAATTAAAAGACAAATGAATAAAAAAGATGATGGAATGAGTAAGCCAATGATGTTTGCAGGAGCCGTGATTACAGGAGTGGGTGCATATGCAACTTATAGGATGATAAAAAACATTAAATCTAAATCTCAAATGTCTCAAATGATTGATACAGAGTATTATGGAAATAATCAATACAATGACTATAAATATGATGAGTTTGGTTATGAATGTGATTGTAGTGATAAAAAACAAGATTATGAATATGAAGAATTAAAAAAAAAAGTAAGAGAATTTAATTCAAGAAGAATAAATTGTGAAAATTGTCCACATGTTTCTCAAGAAGAAATGATGCATTATGTAAATAGTGTTAAAAATGATAAAAAAGACATTGATTTACATGAAGATGACAAAAAAAATAATATTTATAAAGAAGAAGAATATAAAAAATATGAGGAAGAATAAAGTAAGCTTTAAATAGTTAAACAGATGAGAATACCAGTTTATATAAAATTAAATATCTAAAATGTGAGTTGTAGCTTAACTTGAGAAAAATCTATACTATTTTCAAAATAGTTAAGTGTCAACTTGCATTTTTATTTTTATGTTTTTTAGTAATTGTTTGTGACTATTTTGTAATTCTAAATATATTTTAGTATCTAAAACAATTGTGTATAATAAAAGTTGTATATGTAAATAGTTTAAAATTAAAATGTTAAGAAGGGAAATAGTTATGTTAAAGTTATTGATAGTTGAGGATGACAGTACTATCTCTTTTGGAATAAAGTATGCATTGGAGCAAGAGGGATTTAGTGTAGATATATCAAAGGATTTATCAAGTGGAAAAGAAATGATATCTTCTAATGAATATAGTATGGTACTATTGGATGTAATGTTACCAGATGGAACAGGATATGAATTTTGTGAGTATGTAAGAAAGTTTTCTCAGATTCCCATAATATTTTTAACTGCTTGTGATGAAGAAGTAAACATTGTACTGGGTCTTGATATAGGTGGAGATGACTATATAACAAAACCTTTTAGAATTAGAGAATTAATATCGAGAATAAAAGCTGTTTTAAGAAGAAAAGGTGACGCTACAGAAGAAAATAAGAAGATACTTAAATATAGAGATTTAAATATATATACATTAGAAGCTAGAGTATATAAAAATAACAAAGAAATATTTCTGACATCTGTTGAATATAAGCTTCTTTTAATTCTTATACAGAATAAAAATACAGTTTTGAGTAGAACTCAAATATTAGAAAAGCTTTGGGATGTAACTTATGATTTTGTTAGTGATAATACTTTAACTGTTTATATAAAAAGACTTAGAGAAAAAATAGGAGATGACTTATGTAAACCAATTTACATAGAAACTGTAAGAGGACTAGGTTATAAATGGATAGGAAGTGAAAATAATGTTTCTATATAATCCTGAAGTAAAGAACTTTTTTAGTAAATATATTATTTTAATGTTGATGGTAATTCTTATATCAATTGGATTTGGTATAATCAATATAAATACAACTAAAAATATGATTGTAAAAAATAATCAAGCTATAATAGGAACCTTAGTTAACAAGTATCCAAAACTAGAAAGTGATATCGTAGATATAATAACACAAGGAAAGTCCATGCAAAATGTAGAATTTGGTGAGAAAATATTAAGTAAGTATAACTATGACAAAACTATTAGAATAAATTCTGAGCCTCTTACTTCCAAATTACTTTCAAACACTATAAAAATAAATATAATCTTAGTTTGTATAATTTTTATGATGATATTTATGTTGATACTTAAATATTTTAGAACTATATATAATGATTTATCAGATATGACTAAGTATGTTTACTATAGTTCAGAAGGAAAAGAATTTGATATGAAAAATAGAAATCAAGAAGGGCAGATAGGTCTTTTAAAAACAGAGCTATTGAAGATGACAACAATTCTTAATGAAAAAGTTGAACTTTTAAATTCAGAAAAAATATTTTTAAATAATACAATTTCAGATATATCACATCAGTTAAAAACTCCCATGACTTCCTTAATCATACTAAGTGATTTATTATATAATGATGTACCATATGAAGTGAAAATAGATTTTTTAGACAAGATAAAAAATCAACTAAATCGTATGGATTGGTTGATTAAAAGTATGCTTAAATTATCAAAAGTAGAAGCTAAAGTTATAAAGTTTAAGAGAGAAAAAATAAAGTTTAGTGAACTTATACATAGAGCAATCCAACCAATGAAAATACCTATGGAGATTAAAAACCAAAAGTTAAGTATAGAAGGCAATGGTAATGTATCTTATGTTGGTGATATTGATTGGTCAGTTGAGGCTTTAGTAAATATAATAAAAAATTGTATAGAACATACTCCTGAGTTTGGAAATATAAGTATAATTTACAAAGAAAATCCATTATTTTCAGAGTTAATAATAAAAGATGATGGTGAAGGTATAGATAAAAAAGATATACCACATATTTTTAAACGTTTCTATAGAGGGAAAAGTAGTTCAAAAGAGGATAGTGTAGGTATAGGGCTTGCAATGGCAAAATCCATAATAGAAAGCCAAAATGGAGATATTTATGTAAATAGTGAAAAAGGTAAAGGAACTGAATTTCATATAGCATTTCATAAGATATATGATGATAATAGTGACTAATCTGTAATATTTAATTCACTTTATAGTAATAGCTTGAGTCTAATATATGAAGTATAGAATATAAATATTGGAGGTAGTTATGGAAATTTTAAGAGTAGAAAATCTGACTAAAAGTTATGGTAAAAATGAAACAAAAGTCGATGCAATAAAAAATGTAAGCTTGTCTATAGAAAAAGGTGAGTTTATAGCAATAACAGGTCCAAGCGGAAGTGGAAAGAGTACATTATTACATTTATTAGGAGGTGTTGATAGACCTACTAGTGGTAAGGTTTATATAAATGATGTAGATATATATAATCTAAAAACTAAGGATTTGGCAATCTTTAGAAGAAGAAATATAGGTCTTATATATCAATTCTATAATCTGATTCCAGTTTTAAATGTCAAAGAAAATATATTACTTCCAGCAGAGCTTGATAATAGAAAGATTGATAAAGAATACTTGAATGATTTGATGAAAACATTGGGTCTAAGCAACAGAGAAAATCATCTTCCTAATCAATTATCAGGAGGTCAACAACAAAGAACATCTATAGGACGTGCCTTAATTAATAGACCATCTATAGTATTAGCAGATGAACCAACAGGTAATCTAGATAGCAAAAACTCAAAAGAAATACTAGAGTTATTAAAATTATCAGTGAAAAAATATAATCAAACATTAATAATGATAACTCATGACAAAAATATAGCACTTCAGGCGGATAGAATTATAGGCATAGAAGATGGAATTATAAAAAGTGATGAGGTGATATAAATGAATCTATATACATCTCTAACTGTTAGATATTTAAAACAAAATAAAAGACGAACTATTGTAACTATAATTGGAATAATACTTTCCACTGCTCTAATTTGTGGTATAGGTAACATATTTGAAAGTTTTATGGATTATCAAATAAGAGAAACCATAAAAAATGATGGGAGTTTTCATGCTAAATTCTACAATGTAAACAAAAAAAATATAGACTATGCAACAAAATCGGCTGAAATAAAAAGTTATGCACTTACTAATCAACTTGGATACTCTAGAATAGAAGATACTGTAAATGGTATATTAAGCGTTAAGCAATATGATAAAAATGCTATGGAAGGATATAGAGTTTCTATAAAAGAAGGTAGATTTCCAGATAAAGATGGAGAAATTATTTTAAGTGAAAACATAGTTAATCTTATGGAGAAAAAGCTAAAAATAGGAGATAAGATAACCTTAAAAGTAGGTGATATGTTTGATAGTAATAACAAAAAAATTGATGATATGAGTGTATTTCATGAAGGTGATTATATTGCCAATGAAAAAGAAAAGACATTTAAAATTGTAGGTATAATCAAAAGGCCAGGATTTGAACTCACTGACCAAGTTGCTACTGGTTTAACTTACTTTAATCCTATAGATAATAATAAAGAGACAGTGAATATATCAATAACAGCAAAAAATCCTAAAGATATATATGAAATAACAAGAAAAATAAGTAATAATATATATACAAATAAAGATAAAGCATCAAACTCTGAAATGATAAAATACAATGAACATTTATTGAGATTACAAGGAGCTAGTAAGTATGCAAATATAAATAGTTCTATAAAAGCTATAATTACTATGGTAACTATTTTAGTAATTATATGTACAATTGCTACAGTATATAATTCTTTTAGTATTTCTATAACTGAACGAAAAAAGCAGTTTGGAATATTAAATTCTATAGGAGCTACTACTAATCAAATTAAAAGATTAGTTTTTATTGAAGGTATTATAATTAGCTGTATTGGAATACCAATAGGACTATTGTCTGGAACAGTAGCTATAGATTTAGTATTTAAAGCTATAAATAAATATCTTACAGAATCAGTTGTATCACAGATGGGTTTACAAATAGTATATAATCCATTAATAATAATTATCAGTATAATAATTGTTTTACTTACAATTTTTATATCAATTCTCCTACCTGCAATAACAGCCTCTAATATTTCTCCTCTTAGTGTAATAAGGAGTAGTGGAGATTACAAAGTAGGTAAGGTTAAAAATTCGAAACTTATTAAATTAGTTTTTGGAACAGAAGGTGTACTTGCATATAAAAGTGTAAGAAGAAATAGAAAGAAATTTATTGTGACACTTTTTTCTTTAATAGTAAGTATAGTAATATTTATATCTTTTAGCGGATTTATGGCGAATTTCTTAAAAGGTGAAGAAATCAGAAATTCTCAAAGAAACTACGATTTATATTTAAGTTCAAGACAAATATCTAAGTCTATGGATGATACTATAAATAAACTAAAAAATATATCTGGAATAAAAAACTTTGAAGTAGCTGTAGGAGAGTATATTTCTATAGGAGTAGATAAGGATAAAATAAATAAATCTAAAGAAAATCTAATTAAGGATTATTATCAACAACGTAAGGTTGGAGATAGTTATGTATATGAGTTTAACAACAACGAACTAATTTTTCCTGGAGAAACTGCAATACAAAATAAAACAAAAAACTTAATAAAAGGCTCTTTTGATAAAGAAAGAGCGATTAAAGAAAATGGAGTGATATTTGTTAGAAAAAGTTACTTTGAATCAAAGGGTAAGAAAGGCGTAATAGAGTTAACTAATTACAAAGTTGGAGATACTGTAACTTGTGAATATACTGGCGAAAATGATTCAAAGAAAAAAGTAAACATAAAAATTCTTGGTATAACAGATGAAAAACGTCTAGGAATGGGTTATCAAAATATGGGATTGCAATTTTTAACTTATGATGAGGTTGCTGAAAATATGGATTTAAAGTTAGAGAAAGGTATTGTCTTTATTGACTCAGGGGGAAGTGCTCAGACTAGGAAGAGTATAGAGTCTTTGGCTAAGAAAAATAATGTCAATTTTCATGATGAAAATACAAGTGACAAAAGTGAAAAGCAAAATTTAAAAGCTATTAAAGTTTTTGTATATGGGTTTATAGTAGTGATATCTCTAGTAAGTGTTACAAATATACTAAATACAATAAGTACAAGTATAAATCTAAGAAAAAGAGAACTAGCAATAATACAATCAATAGGTGTTACTCCTGTAGGTTTTAGAAAAATGATATACTTAGAAAGTTTTATCTATGGTATTTTATCTTTATTGTTTGGCGTACCAATTGGTATTGGGTTGATATTAATTATGAATAAATTAGTTTCAGGTGTAATTGAGTTTTCTACAGTTATACCATGGACAGCAATTGGCATATGCATAGTTAGTGTTTTTATAATAACCTTTATAGCAGCATATATACCTATGAATAAATTAAATAAGGAGAATATAATAGATAATATAAGAAAGGAAAGTATATAAAATACTATAAAAATAATTTATAGATATGTAAAATATTATTAAAATCGTTTAATTGGTATAAACTATAATTATGCTGATTAAACGGTTTTTATTTATATAAGAAATCTAATAAATAAATTGCTAGAGGTATTTAATTATTTAGAAAGAATTGGTATTATATAAAGTAGGAGTTTAGATAATAAAGAAAGATATTTGATTATATTGGAAAACAAAAGAAAAAGAAGGTGATTACTATTTCTCATATAACTGCTAAAAACATGTATAAAAGCTTAGAGGAAAGAATAAATAAATTTCCACAGGGTGCTCCACCCTCTGATACATTATATAAAATACTAAATGTACTTTTTACAGAACAAGAGGCAAAATTAGTGGCACAACTTCCAATAAAGCCTTTTAGAGTAAAAACAGCAGCTAAAATTTGGAGTATAAGTGAAAGTGAAGCATATAGAGTGCTAGATAAGCTAGCTAGCAGGGCACTAATACTAGATATAGAAGATAAAAAAGGTAAAAAATATATAATGCCTCCTCCAATGGCTGGTTTTTTTGAGTTTGCCATGATGAGAACAAGACACGATATAGACCAAAAACTTTTATCAGAACTTTACTATCAGTATATGAATGTAGAAGAAGATTTTATTAAAGATTTATTTTATTCAACAGAAACAAAACTTGGAAGAGTTTACGTTCAAGAAGAAGTATTGACTAATGATAATGAAGTAAGTATTTTAGATTATGAAAGAGCTACTCATATAATTGATGAATCGACTCATATAGGTATAAGCATGTGTTATTGTAGACATAGAATGCAACACGTTGGAAAAGCCTGTGATGCTCCTATGGATATATGTATGACATTTGACAATGTAGCTAATTCTTTAATAAACAATAAATTTGCAAGACGTGTAGATAAAGTAGAATGTAAGGAATTACTTCATCAAGCATATGAACATAATTTAGTTCAATGTGGAGAAAATGTTCGAAAAGGAGTTACATTTATATGTAATTGTTGTGGTTGCTGCTGTGAGGCGCTAGTAGCAGCAAAAAGATTTGGAAATCTTCACCCAGTACAAACAACTAGTTTTATACCAAATATAAACCATGAAAGTTGTGTAAAGTGTGGTAAATGTATATCTGCATGTCCAATAGATGCAATAAGTAAAGTAAAAGAAAATGATAAAGAATATATAAAAGTTGATGAGGATAGATGTCTAGGTTGTGGCGTTTGTGTTAGAAATTGTCACAAAAATAGTATTATGCTATTAAAGAGAGATGAAAAAATAATAACTCCTGCAAATTCAGTACATAGAGCAGTTCTCATGGCAATCGAGAAAGGGCAATTACAAAATCTAATTTTTGATAATAATGCCTTAGCTAGTCATAGAGCTATGGGAGCGATACTATCAGCTATATTAAAACTTGAACCAGCTAAAAAAGCTTTGGCTAGTAAGCAGCTAAAGTCAGTATACTTAGATAAATTACTAAGTATGAATGATAAATAAAGATTAATTTTATAATTGTAATAAAAACGGGCTATATTCAAATAAAATTATTTGAATATAGCCCGTTTTAAAATATTAAGCTATTTCTTTAATTTGTTTAAATGAATTTTCATTTCCATTTCCACCAATTTGTGTTACTGATTTAAATCTCATAGTTTTAAATAGTTCTTTTTGACTATAGTCTAGTAAATTTCCTACTAGTATTACAGGAGATTTAGTTTTTCCAGCTAAAACCCCAACAGATAAACCATCTATTAAATCATCTTGTTTATTGATTCCATTTTTAGCTACATATAGGTTATTTATATTAGAATCCTTGTAGAACTCTTTTATTACTTTTGCATTTGTTTCATTTCTAGTACTACCTGATATTCTTTGTGGATTTTTAAGTTTGTTTTCTATATTTTTAGAAACTGTATATTCTCCACCTATTATATAAGATTTATCTATTTTTTTATCTTTGAATAAATCATTTATTTCAGTTATATTACTATTTTCATTAGTAAGTATTATAGGCATATCATTTTGAGCTGATGCTGCACCAATACTTACTGCATCTGCTAATCCTTTTTCACCATTAACTACTGATATTTTTGATACATTACTAATTCCTTTTAATTCTTTAGCAAGATTTAGAGAAGTCTCATATCTATCATTTCCTGAAATTCTAGATACAGACATATTATCTGACTTTATAGTATCTAAAGATTTTTCGTTTACAGAAGCTTCACCACCGATTACATATACATTTTTAACTTTTAATCTCTTTAATTCAGCTAAAGTCTTCTCATTTATTTGAGAACTTCCAGTTAGCAATATAGGAGCATCTTTTTTATATGCAAATGGTGTTGCAGCCAAAGCATCTGCAATTGCAGAATCATTTATTAAAACAGCATTTTCAGCGTTTTCCCAACCTGCTTGGCTTATCTTAATAGAAGTTTCATATCTATCAGTTCCTGTTAATGCATTTGCATTTACTTCATCTTGGTACGTAACTTCAAATTTGGCATTTGGACTTCCTAAGAAAGCTATTACGCCTCCTTTTGGCAATCTAACTCTATTATTCTTTGTCACTAAAGAGTAATTTACAGGAGTTCCTTTATCATCATAAACTGCAAAAGATGAATTTTGAGGAAGATTAACTTCTATTTTTTTATTTGCTATATCATCGCCAATTTTGTACCATTTTGCATACCCCTTTGAATCTATTTGATATGTAAAAGATTTTTCTGCTGATAAATTAGTTAGAGAATCTTCACTTACATATGTTTGTGTTGCAAATTTTAGGTATTCTGTACCATTTTCTTTATACAGTTTGATATCACTCAAATCACGACCCATTACACCAGGTATTTCTATAAAAGCATTTGAATTATTCTCATCTATTATTTTAGTATTAGCTAAAAAACCTGGAGTTTTATCAGAAACACCAAGAATTGCTTTAACAGAACCAAGCATATAGTGTTGAGAACTATATTTTTCATCCACTATATAGTAGCCTTTTTCACCTCTTTTTTCCCATGCTTCTTTGACACTATCTGATATATCATTGTCATCTACCTTTTGAGCTACGTAGTATAAACTTGCTGTCTGACCTAATCCAGGAACATCATCATAAGAGCTCATATTTAAATATGTGATATTATTTTTTTCTTTTACAAATTTTAGGCAACTATTACCTTTTTCAGATACAAATCTATCTTGACCTATGTATACATATTTATCTTCAGGTCCATTTTCTATGTATGGAGAAGATACTGTTAAAGTACCATTATCATTAACATCGATTTTTAGCATATTTGAAGAAGCATAAAGTCCACTATTTTCTTTTAAGTAACTTGGCATTTTGACTTGTTGTGGCTTACTAAATGTTTTATCAGGTTTTATTTCTTTAATTTTACCTTTTTCTTTTAATGCAGATAGTAAAATTTCTTGTCCGATTACTTCGTTAAGTTGACTACTTCCACCAGAAGAAACAACTGCAACTGCCATATTTTCATCTGGAAGCACTGTAAGATTACTATGGAATAATAAAGAATCTCCACCTTTTGTAAGTGCTTTTAGATTATATTGATTAAATGGATAAGTGTTGACACAATCCCATCCTAAACCATATCCAAGGATAGAGTCTTCTCCCTCAGGCCATAGACCATTTAAATATTCTTTATTTTCCATAGCTTTTACTGAAGCAGGAGAAAGAATTCCATTTGATTTTTTCATAAATGTTTGTGCAAATGTACATAGATTTTCTGCACTTGAATATAAGCCACCCATACCTATAGTATTAAAGTTATCTTGTGGAACTGCATCTTCCCAATAAGGTACATAGGCTTTTGCAAGTTTTGAACTATCAAAGCTATTTTCTGGAGTTTTTGTGTTTTGTAAGTTAAGTGGATTATTTATGTACTTATCAAGAAAATTAGTAAATGACATACCAGATACTTTCTCTACTAAAATTTCAGCTAAAGTAAATCCATCATTACAATAAACGGAAAAAGCTCCTGGCTTAGCTTTTAATCTTTGTTTCTTTAATTCTTCTAAGAAATTATCATGACTATAAGAATCATTGTCTCCCAATAAAAGGGCATTTTTTAAACTTCCTCCCATTAGCCCTGATGAGTGATTTAATAACATTCTTGGAGTGATTTCTTTATATCTATCATCAGCCATCTTAAATTCAGGTATATATTTTACAACAGGAGTATCTAAATTTACTTTTCCCTGTTCAACCAACTTCATAACAGCTGTAGTAGTAAATACTTTACTGATAGAGGCAATATTATACATATTATCCTTAGTTAAATTTTTATTATCTTGTTTGCTGTATACTCCACCATTTCCAGAAATCTCAATTTTACCATTATCAATTAGAGCATATTGAGCGCTTACAGCACCATATTTAGATAGTAAAGTTTGAATTTTCTCTTTAGCAAGAGCTCTAGTTTTTGTGTAAGACTCCGAACCTTTACTATAATCATTTAACTCTATATCAGAGCTTTGATACTTATCGGAGATATTGTTTGTGTCATTATCAGCAAAAGTAATACTTGGAGTAGCAGTAAATAACATACTAAGTACCAATGTGCTAGATAATAACTTACATAATCTTTGCTTAAACATATTAAATTACCTCTTTTCCCTTTTAATAATTATAATTAGCATAACATTCTTAATTATTTTAATCAACAGATTATTGTTCAAGAAAAGTGTATTTATAATAAGTTACATTTTATATATATGAGAAAAATAAAAATACAATATTTTGTTATCTGATAAAAAATAAAGGGTATAAGTAAATATATAAATAAAATGGAGGAATCTTAAATTATGTACAAAACTATAAATAAAAATCAACTTAAGGAAATGATGAAAAATGAAAAAGATGTTTTATTGTTAGATGTAAGAACTAAAGATGAATTTAATGAAAGTAAAATAGAAAATGCGATAAATATATCTTTACAAGAGTTAATTAATAATATAGATGAAATTTATGAATATAAGGATAAAAAGGTAATAGTTTATTGTAGAAGTGGTCACAGAAGTGTTACAGCATGTAATTTATTAGTCGAGGAAGGTTTTAAGCATTTGTATAACTTAAAATCTGGAATAACTGATTATATGAATTAAATACTTAGGTTATGTTAGGTGAAGTAATTTAATATTAAATTTTTATGATATGCTTTTATAAATTATAAAGGCATATTTTTATTTAAAGAAAATAAAGCTAGAATATATGTAAAAGTTATAGTTATTTTTTAGAGGAAGAGAATTACAAAGGATTAATGTAACTACAAGTTTATCTAAAGATATGCAGAGTGGTATAAAAAGTGTCAATCTGTGTATCTTTAGATATAGAAGTAAGAGATAGAGTATAATGCTAAATTGTATTTGTAAAATATATGTATCTCTGATTATTGAGCTGGTATATATTTAAATATTCATAAGATAAGTTAGAAAAGAACGAATTCTTTCTATCTTTTCATCATTAGAAATGTCATTACGTAGTAATATACCTTGTTGACCGTATACACAAAAGTATGCTGTTGTATCGGAATCAGGAACATCAATTTCTCCTCGCGAATGAGCTAGTTCAATTTGTTTTTTTACAATTGGCAAAAGCTTTTCACAGACTTTTAAAGATAACTGGTCATGAATTTTTTTGTTTTGTTCTCCATGACATATTTTGTAATAAAGATTATCATCAGTTTCTATATCAATAAATGTTGGTACTTCTTCAATTATTTGTTTTAATGTTTTATTTTTATCGTTTAGTATAGATAGCATTTTATCTACTAAAGTTTGTGCATACTGATCTATAGCACTATCAAATAAGATTTCTTTTGATGGAAAATAACGATAACATAAACCTTGTGCAACATTCATATATTTTGCAATATCAGTAATAGAAGTTTTTTCATATCCATTTTCATAAAATAACTTCATTGCAGTATCTAAAATTTCTTGTCTACGCTCATTAGGTTCTTTAGTAATACGTGGCATATAGCATCCTCCTTCTGATTTCAAGTACATAATAGCATATGGGATTTTGAAAGTCAATGAATGAATATCAGTCATTTATAAGTAATTGTGAGGGATAGTCTATTAACTAGAAAAAGGTAGTAACTGAGAAGCTACTACCTTTAATATAAACTTAAACTATAGATTATTTTTATAGGATTTTTAAAGATATAATCAAGTGTTTAATGTCCAGTTAAATTACTATCACCAAATTTTTTGTTAAATGGTTTTATAACTCTATTTATAGGCCCTTTTAAAAGTACATTTAAGCAGATGAACAAAATCATAAATAATAGTAATACTAATACATCCTTAATTAAATTTGGAGGATATATACCACCAACAGCCTCCCTTGTGGCACCTATTGCGTAAGTAAATGGCATTATAGGGTTTATTCTTTGGAAGAATGTAGGTGTAACTTGTATAGGGAATGTACCACCAGAAGAACCAATCTGTACAACTAGTAGTACTATTGCAATTGCCTTTCCTATATTTCCAAACACAGACACTAAAGAGTAAACTATAAAATTAAACACCATACTAGTAAACATGAGTAGAATTATTAGTAAAATTGGATGTTCTGCTGTTACTCCTAATAATAATATATCTCCAGTTCCAATTATAAATCCTTGAACGAGGGCTATACTTAAAAAAGTAAGTCCTCTTCCAAAATAAATCTCATAAGGTTTATAGTTTCCATGTACAGATGTAGATAATAATGCTGAAAGCAGTAATATACCTACCCATGTAGAAAGAACACTATAAAATGGTGTCATTGCAGAACCATAGTTGGCAATTGGATATAATTTTTCTGTCTTTACTTCAACAGGTTCCTTTAAAAAGTTTGATTTTGTCAATATATCACTTTCAAGTAAGTTAACTAATTTTTTCATATCCTCGCCATTGCTAATTTTACTTAAAGTATCAACTAAGTCATCCAACATTCCTTTTGCCAAAGGAAGTTTTTCTCTTATTAATGATATACTTTCTTGTGCATTTCCTGAAAGACTTAAAGAAGTAGTAAGAATTTCTTCAACCTTTGGAAGTTTTGCTTCTGCTTTATCTAAAACAGTAATTATATCATTTGCTACATTTATGCTTTTTTCAAATATACTGTTTATAGGTTTTGATATTTTTGAGTCAAAATTATTCAAAATATTTAAATTAATTCTTCCTATACCATTTGATAAACTTAAAACATTATTTAAGGCACTTATAGATGGCTGTTGCCCAGATATAACCTTATCTTTAATATCATTTAATGTTGATATAGAAGAATCTATTTTATTACTGGAATCTTCAAGGCTATTTATTACATCATCCAGTCTATTGTTGGATGTAAGCTGATTCAATTTAGTTAAAAAATCTTCTAAAGTATCATTTAAAGATTGTAAGTTAGAAAGCTTTTCTGATAAATTGTCTATCAATTTTGGTACATCTTCACTTCCACTGTTTACAGCATCAATTAAATTTAATGTAAGAGAAGAAGCAGAAGATGAAAGGTCAACCATTAAATTTAAATCAGACTTTATAAGAGGAGAAAGTTCATCTACATTGTTATTTGTATCCTCTAAGAATTTTTTTACATCACTTGATAATAATTTTGTATCATTTAAAGTCTTTTTAATTGTAGGTAAATCAGCCTTAATATCTCTAACTGTACCTGATAATTTTGAAGTAGCATCAGCAGCTAAATCGACCGTTTTATTTATATGGTCAAATCTTTTTTGAAGGTCCATAAGAGAGTTTTCAACTTTTGTTAGTTTTGGAAGCCCATGTTCAATTCCTGCACCAACTCCATTTGATACACCAAGAACTATTTCACTCACTGTCTTTATTATTGTTTGATTAACTTGTAACTGTATTGCAGAAGCTCCCTTGTCAGTAATCTTTGGTGCAACTGCATTTATCTTTTCATTTACTGTATAGATAAGTTCACCCTTTTTGACATCATCTGTAATTAGGGAAGTTAAATCTTTTGTGAAATTCTTTGGAATCTTAAGTGATGCATAATAAGTACCTTTTTTAACACCTTCAAGAGCCGTTTTCTCATCTACAAACTGCCAACCTAAACTTTTATTATCTTTAAGTTGTTCAATTAACTGGTCTCCGATATTAATTTTCTGTCCTGCTATCTCATTACCTTTATCTTCATTTGTTACTGCTACAAGCATATTAGCAGTACTCCCATATGGGTCCCAAGATGCTTTTATGTTAAACCAAGCATATAAAGATGGTAAAAAAGCAAGTCCTACAACTATTATAAGTACTGCATAATTTCCACGTATATCTTTTAGGTCATTTTTAAAAATTTCTAATATATTTTTTAAACCCTTTGAAGGTCTTAAATTTTTCATATTATTCCAGTTTAAAATTTCTTTTAAACCATTTGTTTTTTTCAAATCTCTCACCTCCTGAATATTTTAATAGATAAAAAAGTTAGATTTATAATCAATTTTAAATTATATTACTTTTTACACAAATAGTAAAGTTAAAGTTTTGTCTTAATTTTAATACATATATATTATATATAATAGTATGCTATAAATATATATAAATATGGGAAATAAAAACAAATAATTTATAAAATATATAGTATAAAAATTAAGAATAAATCAAATATTTATAATTGATATAATCAATTAAATTATTGATTGTGATATACTTTTAATAGTTAGAAAATACTATGAAGGGATGGTTGAATGAGGTATTTTAAAAAATATATAAAAAAATATATAGTGTTGTTTTTAACAGCAATATTTTTCTTAACATTGGAAGCTTTTTGTGATTTGGCACAACCAACTATAATGGCTAAAATAATTGATATAGGGGTTTCAAATAAGGACTTAGATTACATATTATCAACAGGAGCATTAATGATAGGTATAACTTTTTTAGGAGCAGTATTTTCAATAATAAGAAGTATAATCTCAGCAAGAGTTTCTCAGTGTTTTTCTTATGATTTAAGACAGGATGTATTTGAAAAGATAAATACATATTCATTGAAGCAAGTAGATAAATTTGGTAGAGCCTCACTAATAACAAGAATTACTAATGATATTAATCAGATACAATTATTTGTTCATGGAATGATGAGAGTTTTTATAAAATCACCAATTATGTGTATAGGAAGTTTAATTATAGCGATAAAATTAAATTTAAAAATGTCAATAATTATTTTAATTGCAGTTTCAATTATATTTATTATAATATTGCTTAACATGAAGATTGGATATAAGTTGTTTAAAAAAGTACAAGAAAGTACAGATAAGATAAACTCAAAATTGAGACAGTTTTTAGGTGGAATAAAGGTAGTTAAATTATTCTGTAGATATGATTATGAGAATAAACGTTTTGAAGAATTAAATAATGAACTTTTTCAAAATAGTAGAAAAGCCACAACAATGATGTCATTTTTTAGACCAACAATTACAATAATTATTAACATTGCTATAATAATAATATTGCTAATTGGGAGATATTTAATTTATTCTGGAGAAATTAAAATTGGAATTATAGTTGCCTATGTAAACTACATGACTAGAATATTAACATCACTTATAATGATTTCACACGTTTTTAATGTTTTTGTGAGAGCAAAAGCTTCTTATGAAAGAATAAGTGAAGTCCTAATTGATGAGAATGAAGAAGTAATTATCAAAAATACTGATTTAGATGCTAAAGAAAGAGAGTTAGAATTTATAAATGGTGATATAATTTTTGAAAATGTAGATTTTTCGTATAATAAAAATATAGATGAGAAGATATTAAAAGACATATCTTTTAAAATAAAAGAAGGGCAAAATATTGGCGTGATTGGTCAAACTGGTTCAGGAAAGACTTCTTTAGTCAATTTAATCCAAAAACTATATATAGTTGATAAAGGAGATATTAAGATTGGAGAGCATAGCATATACAGTATATCTAAAGATAGTTTAAGAGAAAAAATAGGTGTAGTCTTTCAAAATAGCAGTGTGTTTGGAAAGAGTATATCAGAAAATATAATTATGGGAAGTAAAGATATAAGTAAAGAAGATGTTGTAAAAGCATGCGAAATAGCAAATGCAAATCAATTTATAACAAAACTTGAAAATTCTTATGATGAAGTTTTGTTTCAAAGGGGTAAAAACCTATCAGGAGGACAAAGACAAAGAGTTACAATAGCTAGAGCTATAGCAAAAAAACCACAAATATTAATTCTTGACGATTGTTTTAGTGCGATGGACATCAATACAGAAACAGTTATAAGGAAAAATATAAAAGATTATATAAATAATTTAAGAGAAAATGAAAACAAGAAATGTACTATTATAACTATTTCACAAAAAATTAGTTCTATAATTGACTGTGATAAGATTTTAGTTTTAGATGAGGGAGAGGTGGTTGGATTTGCTGCACATGAAGATTTACTGGTTAGTTCTCCAACTTATAAAAAGATTTTTGAGTTGCAAAATCTAGTAAATGAAGATGTAAATTAAGGAGGAAGTGTATTGAATTTGAGTACTGGAAATCAAAAGGTGAGTAGACTAAAGAAAAAAGCAAAGCCTAAAGATTTTAAAAAAACATTTAAAAGAGTTTTTATGTACTTTAAAAAAGATAAAAAAATTACTAGATTAATTTTTTTACTAGTAATAATTGATTCAATTATATCAACTATAATACCATATACTCTTGGAAAAGTAGTTGACATAATAAATATTGATATATATTCAAAGTCTATTTTCTTAAAAGGAATACTTATTTTACTTTTATTTTATATAATTGAATTTTTAGTTAAGTTGTTCAAGGGGATATTTACAGCTAGATTATCTCAAAGCATAGTTAGAGATATGAGAAGTAATTTATTTCTAAAATTCAGGAATTTACCAATAACTTTCTTTGATAAGAGTCCTACTGGAGATATTATGAGTAGAGTAACAAATGATGTTGATAATATTAGTACAGGTATTTCAACTTCATTAGTACAATTAATTACAGGAATTTTGAACATATTGCTAACTTTCATTATGATGTTTATATTAAGCCCTATTTTAACTTTTTGCAGTATCGTGTTAATACCAATAGTAATGTTTCTAAGCAATTTCATTGCAAAGAGGACTAGAGTTTTTTTTAAGCAACAACAAGTAGAATTAGGAAAACTAAATTCTCATATTGAAGAAATGATATCAAATATAAATGTAGTAAAAGCTTTTAATTATGAGAAAAAATCTGTAGGTGATTTCAAAGCAATCAATGATAGGCTTTTGAGTATTTCACTTAAATCACAGATTTATACATCTCTTTTAATGCCTATTATGAACGTAATTAGTAATATAGGATTTGCAATTATATGTATTATAGGTGGAGTACTTGCGTCTAAAGATGTTATAACTATAGGCGTTATAGCAAGTTTTTTAAGTTATGTAAGACAATTTACAAGACCTTTAAATGAATTAGCTAACTTATTTAATACATTGCTTTCAGCTGTAGCAGGATGTGAAAGAGTCTTTGAAGTTATGGATGAGCAAGAAGAAGAACAAATAAATAGTAACACTAAAAGTGACATTTACAACAATAAAAATAATAATTTAAAAAAATCTTTTATAAATGGAGATATTGAATTTAAAGATGTAAGTTTTTCATATGACTCAAAAAAGAATATTCTAAGTGATATAAACTTAAAAATCAAGGCTGGAACATCAAATGCCATAATAGGAGAAACTGGCAGTGGAAAAACGACAATTATAAATCTGATTACAAATTTCTATCAAGTAGAAAAAGGGAAGATATTTTTAGATGGGAATGATATATATTCAGTTGATAGGAATTGTTTAAGAAATTATTTTGGAGTAGTTCCACAAGAAAGTTATATATTTAATGACACTGTTATGGAAAATATAAGGTATGGAAACCTAACAGCAACTGATGAACAGGTTATATCTGCTAGTAAAATAGCAAATTTACACAAGTTTATAATTAAAATGCATGGAGGATATGAGACTGTTTTATCAGATAGGGGTGAGGATTTAAGTGAGGGGCAAAAACAATTAATTAGTATTGCTAGGGCGGTATTAAAAAATGCACCAATACTTATTTTGGATGAAGCTACGAGTAATATAGATATAGCAACTGAAGCTAAGATTCAAGATGCAATAAATAATGTGACTTATGGAAAGACTAGTATAATTATAGCTCATAGACTAAGTACTATATCAAATTGTAACAATATAATAGTTTTAGAAAATGGACGAATTGTAGAATCTGGAAATCATAAAGAGCTAATGAAACTCAAAGGTCATTACTACAGAAATATACTGCTGACAAATCGAAATTAAAAATTAATAAAAAATTTTAAAAAAAATTGTTTGAAGGTATATGACACGGGTATATATAGAATAACTTAGAAAATAAAAAATTAAATTTGATATATAAAATATTAGGAGGAAATTAATTATGAAAAAATTTGTTTGTACAGTATGTGGATATATACATGAAGGGGATGCTGCACCAGCACAATGTCCAGTATGTAAAGTTGGAGCTGATAAGTTTGAAGAAATGAAAGGCGAAAAGAATTGGGCTGATGAGCACAGAATAGGAGTAGCTCAAGGTGTAGATGAGGAAGTAATCGAAGGATTAAGAGCTAACTTTGTTGGTGAGTGTACAGAAGTAGGAATGTATTTAGCAATGAGTAGACAAGCTGATAGAGAAGGATATCCAGAAGTTGGAGAAGCTTATAAGAGAATAGCTTTTGAAGAAGCAGAACATGCTGCTAAATTTGCAGAACTTCTTGGAGAAGTTGTAGTTGCAGATACAAAAGAAAACTTAAGAGTTAGAGTTGACGCTGAATATGGTGCAACTGATGGAAAATTAAAATTAGCTAAAAAAGCTAAAGAATTAGGATTAGATGCTATACATGATACAGTACATGAAATGTGTAAAGATGAAGCTAGACATGGTAAAGCATTCTTAGGATTATTAAATAGATATTTTGGAAAATAAATTTAATATAAATTAAGTAAACTTTTAGGAGTATTTCATTCATGGTTTTTAAAGATTATGAGTGAAATACTCCTTTTTGAGTAAATTAGATTCTAAAACAGTAAATTGACATACATATAGGAATACATTAAACTAAGTATAAAAATATTGACTATTTAATAAAGGTGGTGGATAAACTGATTAAGTATACACATAAAAGTAATATAGCTATTGTAGTGCTACATGAAATTTATGGAGTTAACAATTTTATAAAGGATATTTGTGAAAAATACTATCAAGATGGATATGATGTATTTTGCCCTGAACTTTTGGGTAGCGGGAAAGTTTTTTCTTATTTAAAAGCTCAAGATGCATATAATTTTTTTATAAGTAATATAGGATTTAATATCTATGAAAAAGTAGAAAAACTTATAAATGATTTAAAATTAAAATATAAGCATGTATTCGTTATTGGATATAGTGTAGGTGCAACAATTGCATGGAGATGCAGTGAAAATTCCTTATGTGATGGAATAATTTGCTGTTATGGTTCTCGAATTAGAGATTATATGGATATAATTCCAAAATGTCCTGTTTTATTAGTATTTGCAAAATACGATTCATTTGATGTTGAGTTTGTTGCCTCTCAACTTCTTGCCAAAAAACAAAATATTCAAATTGAAATCGCAGATGCAAATCATGGTTTTGTTGATACATACTCAAAAAATTATTCCAATATTCATACACAAACATTTAATCTTCAACAAATAGAGTTTCTATCTAAATATTCAAGTTAATAGAGAATATAATTATTTATAATAGAATTTAAACTTTGTTTGTCACACTCTCATACATAGAAGAAGAGAGTATGTCAAAATACATTTGTTTGTTGATATTTTAAAATTAGATAAAGACATTTTTACAGAAAAAGATGAAAGTAATAATGAAAATGTTTCCAAGTAAGAATTAAGTATATAAATAAATATAAAATAGATGAAAAATAAAGATGCTTTTAGATAGTCAAAGATACTATCTAAAAGCATCTTTATTTTATAAAAATTATGTTAAGATAAATAAGATTTGTATGAGGAATAAAATTAATTGAGAGAAAAAATCAAAAGAATACAATAATCACTTGCAAAAACTATACTATTATGATAGACTTAAATCAAAATTAAGAATTGTAAAAAGAAGGAAAAAAATAGGTAATCATTTTAATGAACCACAATTTAAAAATAAGATACTAGAATTTAAATAGAAGGAAAAGTCTACATATAAATTTAAATTAGTATAAGGAGGAATATCGTATGCCATTAGTATTATCAAATATAGGAGAAGAAGTAGTTATAAAGAAGATTTCAGGAAGTGATAAGACAAGAACATTTTTAAATAGCATAGGATTTGTAGTAGGAACAAATGTTAAAATAATTTCTAAGATAGATGGTAATTTAATAATAGATGTAAAGGATACTAGAATTGCATTAGATAAAAAAATGGCAAGTAGAATAATAATATAGGGAGGTAGTAATATGAACAAGCTAAAGGATATTAAGTGTGGGGAAACTGTAAAAGTTAAAAAATTAGAAGGAGAAGGAGCTACACGAAGACGTATAATGGACATGGGAATTACAAGAGGTGTTGATGTATTTGTGAGAAAAGTAGCTCCTCTTGGAGACCCAATTGAAATAACAGTTAGAGATTATGAACTATCAATTCGTAAATCAGATGCAGAAAAAATTATTGTGGAATAATAAAGTTAATTATAGTAGAGTTAATGCAATTATATAGTGAGAATGATTTTCTGTATCAAAAATAATTTATATATCTAAATATTAATGGAGGGAATGGAAATGTCAATAAAAATAGGTCTCATAGGAAATCCTAATTGTGGCAAGACAACAATGTTTAATGGACTTACAGGTTCATCACAATATGTTGGTAACTGGCCAGGAGTAACAGTTGAAAAAAAAGGTGGAAAATTAAAAGGAAATAAAGATGTAGAAATAGTAGATTTACCAGGTATTTATTCTCTATCACCATATACATTAGAGGAAGTTGTTACACGTAATTTTATGCTTGATGATAAACCAGATGCAGTAATAAACATTGTAGATGCATCAAATATAGAGAGAAATTTATATTTAACAACTCAGGTTTTGGAATTAGGTATACCTACTGTTATAGCTCTTAACATGATGGACGTTGTTAAGAAAAATGGAGATAAGATAAATATTAAAAAATTATCAGAGGTTATAGGTTGCCCTGTAGTAGAAGTAACAGCTGTTAAAGGGCAAGGAATTATGGAAGCTGCTCAAAAAGCAATTGAAATTGCAAGTGGTAACAATAAATTAGATTTTAAGTTACCTTTTGTTGATGAAAGCAAAGGAGCAATAGAAAAAATCGAAAAGATAATAGAGGAAAAAACTCCATATATAGATATGGAAACACGTTGGTTAGCTATAAAGTTATTTGAAAGAGATGAAAATGTTATACAAAAGCTTGATATTTCTAAAGTAATATTAAATGACATAGAAGAGATAACTAGAAATTGTGAAGATGAATTGGATGATGATAGTGAAAGTATAATCACAGCAAATCGTTATGAATTTATTAGTTCAATAATTTCAAGCATAATAAAGAAAAATAGAAATGGTAAAGAAACTGTTTCAGATAAAATAGATAAGTTTGTAACAAACCGTATATTAGCACTACCTATTTTTGCACTTATAATGTGGGGAGTTTACTACATAGCAGTAAGTTCATTGGGTGCTATAGCAACTGATTGGACAAATGATGTATTGTTTGGAGAAATTATTCAAGGTAATGTAAGTAATTTCTTAGCTTCCGTAAATGTAGCTGATTGGTTACAAGGTCTTGTAGTTGATGGCTTAATTGGTGGAGTTGGAGCTGTATTAGGATTTGTACCACAAATCATGCTTTTATTTTTGCTATTATCAATACTTGAAGATTGTGGATACATGTCACGTGTGGCTTTTATAATGGATAGAATATTCCGTAAGTTTGGTCTTTCAGGAAAGTCATTTATACCGATGCTTATAAGTTCAGGTTGTGGAGTTCCTGGTGTTATGTCAACTCGTACTATAGAAAATGACAGAGATAGAAAAATGACTATCATGTTAACTACATTTATTCCATGTGGAGCTAAGATTCCAATAATAGCTTTATTTGCAGGAGCACTGTTTGGAGGGGCTTCATGGGTAGCACCATCAATGTATTTCTTAGGAATTGTAATGATAATTGTTTGTGGAATTATATTAAAAAGAACTTCTTTATTTGTTGGAGAACCATCTCCATTTGTTATGGAACTACCTCAATATCATGTTCCTAGTGCAAAAGGAGTTTTAATTCATATGTGGGATAGAGGAAAAGCATTTATAATCAAAGCAGGTACAATTATCTTTGTTGCTTGTGGAGTAATATGGTTCTTACAATCATTTAACTGGTCACTACAAATGGTAGATGCAGGAGATAGTATATTGGCTAGTCTAGGAAATATAGTTGCACCAATATTTGCACCTCTTGGATTTGGAAACTGGCAATCATCAGTAGCAACAGTTACAGGTCTAGTAGCAAAAGAGAATGTAGTTGGAACATTTGGCGTTTTATTTGGTATATCAGATGCAACAGAACAAGACCCAACACTTCTTGGTTCAGTTGCAAGTATGTTTACAGTAGTCAGTGCATTTTCATTTATGGCATTTAACATGCTTTGTGCACCTTGTTTTGCAGCTATTGGTGCTATAAAAAGAGAAATGGGTTCATGGAAATGGACATGGATTACATTAGGGTTCCAAACTTTAACAGCTTATATAGTTGCTCTTCTTATCAATCAAGTTGGAAGTGTACTTTTAGGAACTGGTGGAAGTATTGCTGGGGCAATAATATCTATAGTTATAGCAATAGCTGTAGTATTTGGGGTTTTAACTTATTCAAATCGAACAATAAAAAAAGATAAAATTGGTAATTTGAGCTATATGAAAAATTAGTTCATATAAATAAGGAGTGATGATTATGGCTACATTTATTATAGCAGCTATTGTGGTAGTATTAATGGCATTGGCTGTGATGCATATGGTTAATAACAAGAAAAAGAATGGCAGTAGTTGTGGATGTGGTTGTTCTGGATGCTCAAGTAGTAAGAGTTGCCATGATACTAAAAGATAGATAAAATAAGAGTCTGATAATAAAGTAAGTTAAACTTTTTATCAGGCTCTTATTTTTTATATAAATAATAAATTTCATATTTGAAGTCAATTAGACTATATTATATTTTTACTGTATAATTATAGACAAATATATGATTAGGAGGGATTATTGCTAAATACAGCAATATAAATGTTTATTATGTTTAAATTTGATGTAACAAATGAACTTATGTGTATAGCAAGAGGAAGTGGTAAATTTTTTGCTAAAAAAGGTGCTATGGTAGCATTTAAAGGAAATTTTAACTTTGAAAAATTAATATTAGGCCCAAATAATGGTGGTGGTTTAGGTAGAGCATTGCTAGGACATGTTCAAAGGTCATTGACAGGAGAACAAATGCCAATAATGGTTGTTGAAGGTGAAGGTGAAATTTACCTAGCACAAAATGCTTATCATGTAGATGTAATATCAATTGACCCAGGTGACTCGATTTGTGTTGAGAGTGAAAACTTATTAGCATTTTCAGAACAACTAGATTATAGTGTAAAATTAATTGGTTCAGGAGTAATATCTCAAAAAGGACTTTTTACTACACATTTAATAAATAAAACAAGTCAAAATCAAGATATTGCCATAATAACAGATGGGAACCCTCTAATACTTGAAGGGCCTTGTTGTGTCGACCCAGATGCGTTAGTAGCATGGACTGGAAGGGAACCATATCCTAAAGTAGCAAAACTATCATGGAAAACTTTTGTTGGTCAGACTTCAGGGGAATCTTATCATATGGAGTTTGTTGAGCATGGTCAAATTGTTATTATACAACCATCTGAAAGATTGTCTAGCTTGAATACAGATGCAACACCTTCTGACAGAATGAGGTCAGGTGGAGTAAGAATTGGTATAGATTAATTTTTATAGTGAATTTTAATTGTAGCTTAAAATATATTTAAAGAATAAAAAGGGTAGCAGGGGTAGGTATATTAAAAAGGAGTATTAGATGCTGGAGAGAATTCATAGAAAGTTTAAAGGATATTACATTTTCTTACTAATCTTAGTTTTATGGAAAATTGTATGTGTTTTAGGTATATGGAGTAGCTATATTTTGCCTCCGCCTGAAAGAGTTTTGGAAACTTTTATAAAAATGATAAATGATGGTTCTATTTTTTTAAATGTTTATGCTAGTGTGAAGAGGATATTTATAGGTTTTTTAATAAGTTCATTGATAGCAATACCACTTGGAATCGTGTTTGGTGTAAATAAAAAAATGTATGAATATTTCAAGCCACTATTTGAATTTATGAGAAGTACACCTCCACTAGCCTTAATACCTATGCTGATTTTATGGTTTGGTATAGGTGAAGAGTCTAAAATTATAATTATAGTTTTAGCATCGTTTTTTCCAATATTTTTAAATACACTAAAAGGGATAAAAAATTGTGACAGTAAATTAATTGAAGTAGGCAAGTCTTTTAATTTATCTAAGAAAAGAATTTTTTGCAAAATAATAATTCCTAATTCTATGTTAGATATTGTTGTTGGACTTAGTTTAGGTCTTGGGTATAGCTTTAGAGCTATAATTGGTGCAGAACTTATTGCGGCTTCTTCAGGTTTAGGATACTTGATTTCTGACGGTAAGGATATGTCAAGAACTGATATTGTACTGGTTGGAATTTTTGTTATTGGTTTTTTAGGTATACTTTCAGATTATCTATTTTCAATGGCAATAGCAAAATTTAGTAAAGGGAAGCAGGTTGATTTAAATGGTTAGAAATGGATTTTTATTAGAGAATATACATAAAAAGTATTTAGTTGATAATAAAGAACATTTAGTGCTTGATGATATATCATTAAGTATATCTAGCGAAGAAATAACGGTTATACTAGGGGAAAGTGGCTGTGGGAAGACAACCTTGCTTAGAATTTTAGCAGGTCTTGAAAGTACTACTAGTGGAAATGTATATTTTTTTAATAATGATAAAAAGTGTATCCCAAAAGTAGGAGTTGTTTTTCAAGAAAGTAGACTAATGCCATGGCTAAATGTAAGTGAAAATATACTTTTACATACTGAAAAAAATAATAGAAATAAAGTTGATTTAGATAGATATTTAAAGATGATGAAACTTGAAAAGTTTAAGAACTCATATCCAAATGAGTTATCAGGAGGAATGGCTCACAGGGTAAGTATTGCAAGAGCTCTTTCTTTTAACCCAGATATTCTATTGATGGATGAGCCATTTGCAGCATTAGATTATTTTACAAGAAGAAAAATGCAAAAAGAAGTAGTAAATATCCATAAAAATACTAAAAAAGGGGTAGTATTTGTAACTCATAATATAGAAGAAGCTATGGAAATAGCAAAGAAAATAATTGTTTTTAGTAAAAATAAAGGGATTAAACAATTTAGTGTCGAAGATGAATATAATAGAGATTTAACTAAAAGCTATTATATAAGCTTAAAAAAAGAAATATTAAGGGAATTGGGGGAGTTTTAAGTGATTAAGAGAAACAAAAAAATTTTAGCAGTAATGACATCTTTAGTAATGGTATTGGTTGGGACTGTGGGATGTTCAACCAAAGAAGAGGGTAATAAAGATGTTCCTACAAAAAAAGAGACTAGTTTACCTAAGGAAATAAATTTAACCTATGTGAAGTCTCCACTTAACGTTCCAAGTATACTGGAAAAGAAAGATGATTCATTTGGTAAGGAATTTAAAAAGGATAATATAAAAGTTAATTTTCATGAACTAACAACAGGCCCAGAACAAACTCAGGCACTAGCTGCTGGAGAATTAGACTTTTTACATGCATTAGGTGGAACATCTGCTATAATAGCAGCATCTAATGGAGTTGGACTTAAAGTTACAAATATCTATAGTAGATCACCAAAAGGATATATGCTTATAACTAACAATGAAAATATCAAATCTATAAAAGATTTAAAAGGTAAGAAAATTGTAGGTCCAAAAGGGACTATACTTCATCAATTATTGATTGCTGCACTTGCTAAGGAAGGTTATACGATAGATGATGTTGAATATGTAAACATGGATATTCCTAGTGCTGCCTCTGCATTAGAAAGTAAAAGTGCAGATGTTGCAATGCTTGCAGGGCCAGTGGCTTTAAAAACAATAAATGCAGGTAGCAAAATGATAGTAAATGGAGAAGGTTTAGTTAGTGGAATAATAGTTACTGCAGTAAGTGATGATTTTGCTCAAAAATATCCTGAATTAGTAAAAAGATTTATGAAAGTTCATGAAGATACTTTAAAATATATGGATGAGAATAAAGATAAGGTAATGGAAGAGGTATCAAAAGAAGTTGGTTTAACTTTAGATGAAACAAAGGAAATGTATTCTTGGTATGATTTTAGTTCTAAGATAACAGATAAGGACATAAAAGAGTTAGAGGATACACAAGAATTCTTGATGTCTAATGGAATGCAAGAAAAGAAAATAAATATTAAAGATATGTTATATAACCAAAATTAGTATATTAAGAAATTAGCATATTAAAATAGAAAATACATCCTTAAGTTATTGTGATAATAACATGATAAAAAAGGATGTATTTTTATTTTTAATTATTTTATAGAATAAAATCTAATTAGAAACAGCTTACTATTTTATCTACACTTATGTAGTCAAGTAATTTTCTCATTTTTTTACGATGAAGCAAGAACTTAGAATATGTGTCTTCTGATTGTTTTGGATCACCATAAACTTTCCAATACCTAATCATAGAAACTTCATAGTTACTATATCCCATAAATCCAATTACATCTTTAAGGGGATATCCTAAAAAAATACCTATTTCATCAGGAAAAGTATCAGTTTTAAGCTTTTCAACTAGATGCTCTAAATAAGCATTTACATTAGTATTTTGTTTGTATCCTAAAAACTTCAAGAAATTTACTGTTTTTTTACATTTTAATCTTTCTGACAATGCTGTTTTATTTACAAATAAAATTTTTAATCCTTTTTTTTCTTTATCAATAACTATAAAATCTATTCTTTTACAATTATATAGATATTTGTAAATATCATTAATTTTTTCCTCTCTATTTACATCAGTAAATGAAATATTTATTATTTCAGCAGGTTTAGAGCCTAAAAAAACTGGACCTAAAACTTCTAAAAGCCATTTTATATATGATGATTCAATTTTATTCTTACAACAAAATTGTGAATTGCAACAATGCATAAAAGATAACCTCCTTCAAATGAAAATTAATATCAATTAATTAAATTATACTATGAATGATAATCAATATCAATAATAAAATTATATTTTTTTTATTAATTACTTATCTATTATAATTTCCCAAAAAATAAATTATAAATTGTTTAATTTTAGTAAATAAAAAATAAAAATATAGAAATACTAAATTGAGAAAGAACTTTATTAAAACTTTTTGTAATATAAAACATCTAGGAGGATAATAAAAATGAAATTAAAAAGAACTTTATTTGTAGGACTAGCGTTAGTATTAGCTATAGGTATGACTGCTTGTACTAAAAAAACTGAAAAACCAAATGAAAATGCAGGAAAAAATCCAAATGAATCAGTAAACAACAATGAAGGTTATATGAATTATTATTCAACAAGCTATAATGATTATATAGCAGGTTTAAATAGATATTCTATTTATGATACTCCAGAAAGTATAAATAATCAATTTAAAGATAAAGAATATCCAGGAAATGAAAAATATTTAAGTGATGTAAAGGCTGCATACAAAGACAGTAGAGACAAAATACAATCATTTGTAACATCTCTTAAAAAAGATGGTAAAACAGAAGATGCTGAATTAAAGAAAATGAATGATGAATTAATAACTGAAGGTGAAAGATTAGTAAAAGATATAGATGCTAGATTAGAGAAATTAGATAAAGTATCTGATGAAGATATGAAAAAAGGTCAAAATGACTTTATGAAACTAGTTCATGGAACAGAAGATGTTGGAAATGATATAGGTAGTGGTTTTAGAAAAATGATAAAAGACATGAATGATAGATTAGGAATAACAGGAAATAATAAAAAATAGTAGAATAACCTGCCAATATCAACAATAAAAATTATTTTATAAAGCGCTGTAAAGCCACACGAACACTATGTTTGTGTGGCTTTATGTGTTTCTGTTTTAGTTGCTTAAAAATTCCGTTTTACGCCTATTTGATTTCAATATTTAATGATGGCTTATAAAAACAGTAAAAAAATATAAAACGAGAAATTTTCAGGTATAGTATCTAATCGAATTTTTAGCCTTGTTTTGTTGCCACATACAGGATAGCGTATCTACTCTATTTTTATAATGCTTTACTTTATTTCGATAAATAATTTAGAACACGATTATTAAAATCTTTTGCTTCCTCATACGCAGCATGTCCAAGACCTTTATATATAAATAATTCGCTGTCCTTAATTTTATCAGTTAATTCAACAGAAGAAGTTACACCAACTATCTTATCGTTATCGCCCCCAATTATCAAAGTGGGACATATAATATTATTCAACTCCATATATGCATCATGCTGAATACAAGAGGATGCTTGTATGAGAAACCGTCTAAAATCTTTAGGTTTACCGATTTTCCCAAGCAAGGGGTAAAGAAAACGATATTTTTTTAGATAATTCTCTGAATAAGAATTTTCTGATATGTCAATCATTAGATGCTTATATTTTTCTTGCTCTGCCAATGTAATCCAATTCCCAACAACTTCTTGTATGTTTTTATTCTGCTTTGATAGCGTAACTGCCAGTACGAGTTTCTCAATTAAATCGGGATAATCAATAGCAAGGTATTGTGCTATCATTCCACCTTGAGAAATACCTAAAACTTTAGCTTTAGTGATACCAAGTATTTTCATGGCTTTCGCTTGGTCTTTAGCCATATCTCGTGTAGAATAACCTTCTTTTAAATGGTTTTTTCTGCTAAAAACATATACTTTATAGTCTTTGGCGTACATGCGATATGCTATAGCCATTGCGATAGCCATTCTTTTGACTGTGGTTAATCCATCGCCTAGTCCAGGAAGCATGATTAAAATATCACTACCATTTCCAAAAGAGATATAGTCCATATCTGTATCGTCAATGCTGACGCATCCACCTTTTGCCTTCCAAAACATAACTGTATCCTCCTTTTATTTTAAAAGCCCCATTTTTAATATTTCCAGATATTCTGTTAGACTTTTTACATATTCATTTTGTATGTGTTCGAATGAATAGTTATCTATTTGAGTACTTACTAAAAAAGAATCGTTAAAACCTTTTAGAAACCACTTCAAAATGTCGATAGTTTTCTGCTTATCCCAACGAAAATTACTCAAATCAATATCTTTAACTAGATTGTCATATACATCAAATTCCTTAATACTATATCGTTCTATGGTCTTTTGGTAAATCTCAGTATCACTTCTTGTAAATGCACCTATTAACAATTTTGCTTTTTCAGGATTTTGAATATACCAAGAAAATTCTAAAGCAGAATATTCAATTATTCGTTGGAATAACTCTGGTGAAATGGCGATTGTCTTTTTTTCTAAACTTTCAATAAAGTCTGCTGTGACGGTATCAAGTATGAAAAAATACAATTCTTCTTTAGTAGAAAAATATTTAAACAAGCTACCTTTACTAATACCAGAGCTTTTAACTATTCTATTGGTGGAACTATTTGTATAACCATATGTTGCAAATTCAGATATTCCCACACTAATAATATTCCTTTGTTTGTCTTCATTAAGCTCAAAAAATAATTTTGTAGGCATGATATCTCCTTATGTAATGACCGACTGGTCATTTCCGTTGTACAATATTAGTGACCATGTGGTCACTGATATTTAGTATACTTATTAGTCACTTACTTGTCAATGAGTTTTTCAAAAAAATGTTACAAGTGGAGATATTATAATGCTTTATTACAATCTTTTCTTACATAGTGATGTATTTGGTTTTTGCCTGCCAACGAGACTGCATTTAAAGTTCCAATAACTCCAGTTCAGATGATTAGTATTTTCACAAATATTTACTTCGCATTTTAAAATAGTTCGTTTTTATTTTTTACTCCAAGTTCTTTGCAAATAAGTTCTTTATATGCTTCTACTTTTGCTGGAAAATCACTAACATTCTACTCGAAGAAATCCACATCCAAATAGAAATTAGATAGAACAAGTATCAGTTTTGTCAAAATAATTGAAAGAGTAGTATCTTGATATCCATTTTCTAAACTGATATGAGGTTTTATGAACTTTGTTTTCAATTCAGAATAATAAAAAATAAAAATTTCAAATAAATTTATTGACAAATATTATTAATAAATATATTATATATAACATAGCAAGAAATGATAATCGAATTAAATTAAATAACGTCTTATCAAGAGTGGTGGAGGGACTGGCCCTTTGAAACCCGGCAACCAGTATATTTTATATACATTGGTGCTAAATCCTGCAACTAATATAGTTGATAGATGAGTATAAATAGCTTTCTAAGCCTGAGTTTATACTCAGGCTTTTATTTTGTTAGATACAAATTTAAAATACATAAATAAAAATAAACATACAAATTGAGCAGAATATGTGGGGAGGAAATTTTATGATTAGCATAAAAAATGTTAATAAGTATTATGGAAAGACTCAAGTACTTAAAGATGTAAGTATTGAGATAGAATCTGGAGAAATTTTTGGAATAATAGGTCATAGTGGTGCTGGAAAATCAACACTACTTAGATGTATAAATGGGCTAGAAGAATATCAAGAAGGTAGTGTGCTTGTATCTAATAAGGAAGTAAAGTCATTAAATGAAAAGCAAATGAGGGATTTAAGAAAAGAGTTAGGTATGATTTTTCAACACTTTTCATTACTTGAAAGAAAAACAGTGTTTGATAATGTAGCATTACCTTTAGAGTGCTTTGGATATACAAAGGCAGAAATAAAAAAAAGAGTTTTAGAGTTACTAGAAGTGGTTGGTATATCTGAAAAGAAAAATGATAAACCAAGAAACTTAAGTGGTGGTCAAAAACAGAGAGTTGCAATTGCTAGGGCTTTAGCACTAAACCCACAAGTACTTCTTTGTGATGAAGCAACTTCAGCACTAGACCCAAATACTACAAAATCAATTCTTTCATTACTTGAAGATATAAACAAAAACCTAGGAATAACAATAATAGTTGTAACTCACCAAATGGAAGTTATAAAACAAATTTGTGGAAGAGTGGCAATAATGGAAAATGGAGAGGTATTAGAAATAGGAGATACAGAAGAAATTTTCTTGAGAAATACTAAAGGACTTAGAAAATTAATAGGTGAAGAAAGTATAATTTTACCAAAAGGAACAAATATAAAAATACTATTCCCTAAAGACATTTCTAATGAAGCTATTATTACAACAATGGCAAGAGAGTTAAACATAGATGTATCTATAATATTTGGGAAATTAGAACAATTTAAAGAAGATATTTTAGGTTCACTTATTATAAATGTTTCAGATAAAAGTGGAGATAAAGTAAAACAGTATCTTACAGATAAGGACATAAGATGGGAGGAAATGATAAATGAATAGTCTAATTGATTTTTTAACAACACTATTTCCAAATGCATTACTACAAACTTTATATATGGTCATAGTACCAACTGTAGTGGCAACAATATTAGGATTTATACTAGCAATTATATTAGTAGTGACAAAACCAGATGGATTAAAACCAAATAGTACGATTAATAGTGCACTAGGATTTATAGTAAACATATTTAGAAGTTTCCCATTTATGATACTTATAGTTGCAATGATTCCAATAACAAGATTAATTGTTGGAACAAGTATAGGAGAAACTGCTGCAATAGTACCAATAACTATTGGTGCAGCACCATTTATCGCTAGGATTATAGAAAGTTCATTAAACGAAGTTGATAAGGGACTAATAGAGGCTGCCAAATCTTTTGGAGCTACAAAAAAACAAATAGTATTTAAAGTTATGATAAAAGAAGCAATGCCTTCAATAGTATCTGGAATTACATTATCAGTAATTTCTATACTTGGCTATACAGCTATGGCAGGTGCAGTAGGAGCTGGTGGACTAGGTAATATAGCTCTTATTTACGGATACCAAAGATTTGACACAGCAGTAATGGTTTATACAGTAATAGCACTTGTAATACTAGTTCAAATAATACAAGGTTTAGGAAATCTAGCTTATAAGAAACTAAAATAATTTAATCAATAAAACATTTTTAAAGGGGGAGTAAAAAATGAAATTAAAAAAATTATTATCAGTAGCATTAGTGTCAGCAATAGCAATATCAGCAGTAGGATGTTCAAACAAAGAGGATAAAAAAATATTAGTAGGGGCATCATCAAATCCACATGCAAAAATATTGGAAGTTGCAAAACCTTTATTAAAAGAAAAAGGATATGATTTAGAAGTAAAGATATTTGATGATTATGTGCTTCCAAATACAGCTTTAGATGAAGGTTCTTTGGATGCTAACTTCTTTCAACATATTCCATTTTTAGAGGAGACTGTGAAGGAAAAGGAATATAAACTTACTTATACATCTAAAGTTCATATAGAGCCAATGGGATTCTATTCAGAAAAAGTTAAATCATTAGATGAAGTAAAAGATGGAGCAGTTATAGCTGTACCAAATGATGCGACTAATGGAGCTAGAGCACTTAAATTATTAGCAAAGCATAAATTAATAGAAGTAAAGGATGGCGAACTTATAACTAAAAAAGATATAACTAAAAATCCTAAAAATATACAAATAAAAGAAATGAATGCAGAACAATTACCAACAGTATTAAAAGATGTTGATGGAGCAGTAATAAATTCTAACTATGCTTTAACAGCGAATTTAAATCCTACTAAAGATGCAATAGTAATAGAATCAAGCGATTCTCCATATGTAAATATAATTGCTTGTAGAGAAGATAATAAAGATAGCGATAAGATTAAAGCTTTATCAGAGGCTATGAATAGTAAAGAAGTTAAAAAGTTTATACAAGATGAATATAAAGGAAGTATAGTTCCAGCTTTTTAAATTAAATATACAAAATCTATAAAATGAGTAAAATTTTAAAAACTTTACTCATTTTTTTTTATAACTAGAAAGTGACAAATTTTTTGGGAGAATTGTGGTAACATATTTATAGATAAAACTATATAAAAATGAAGAAGTGGTGGAGAATATGGAATCTAAAGGAACTTTAAGGAAGAATAAGGGCTATATATTGGCTAATGGGTTATTTTTAATTATTGCACTTTTGAATATAAATTTGTATACAGTTTCCATAAATATGTATAGAATAATTTTACTTTGGATATTTGGATATTCTATAGTTTATATAACTAGTTTTGAAAAAGATGAATTTATAAACATACTAAAATTAGGATGCCTTGTATTAGTTTTTGTGGGGATTTTAGGCATAGCAGAATTAGAGATTCAAAAATTCCAAGTTATGATACTCAATTTAAGTATAATTAATATATCTACATTTATATACTTAACAATTTCTAAAATAAAAAAGCTGAGAATAAGTCATTTGTTGATTTTCAACAGTACTTTTGTAATAGTAGATTATCTTTTAAGAAGTATTTTTAATAACTTTTATTTGAATATGATTATTATGGCAATTAATGTTGTCATGTCTTTGTTCAATTTATTGTTTGTATTAAACAAAACTAATAGTGAAACTGAACATTATAGCTTAATAAAAAATTTATCATACTTTGCTTTATTTGCAACTATTATAGGTTTTATAACAACTTGTCAAATTAGTATAGTAGATACAGATAGATTAATAGGAGTAGTGTATTTATTGTTATGTAATTATACTTACTATGTGTATGTATACAGTCTAATTAATAGAGTGGTATATCCATATTATGAATTAAATTCAATAAATAAGAAATTAAGTAAAAAGTCAGAACAATTAAGTAAGATAAATCTAGCAATAGAAAAGGACATGACTATACAGAAAACATTAAAAAATTACATAGATGAAAGAAAAGAGTTATTAAGACAAGCACTTGATACTATACCAAATGTATGGATAATAACAGATTATGATTTTAATATAAGTTATACAAATAATGCATTTAAAGATGAATTTTCAAAGGATATGAAAAACTTTTATCACATATTAAATTTTATAAAGGAAGATGAGCATGTAGCTGAAAAGCTAAAGAAATTTGATACGGATATAAGTATAATTGATAAACAAGTAGAGTTGAATAATAAAATATATTTGTTAAGTTTAAGTAATAATGAAGAAGAAAGTAATTATTTAATAAGCTTAAATAATATTACAAATGAAATAAAAATGGATAAAGAGATAAGGGCTATAAATAAAGATTATGAAAATATAATATTAAATATACCATCTCCTATACTTGTAAGAAGTGCAGAAGGTGGTATAAAGAAGAATAAAGTAATAAGCATAAATAAAAAATATGAAAAGAGTTTTAAATGTACACCAAAAGAGCTAGTTAATATGACATTAGAAAAATATTTTGAAACCTTTAACATAGATTTTTTTGATAATAGAGAGTTTAAAAGATTAAATCTAACAAAAGAAAAGAAAGCTGAAATAGTAAGTTATAATGATACAGCAAATTGTATAATTAATTTTGTAATGTCTGATTCAGAGGGCGAAGAACATGTTGAAGAAGTAAGAGTTGGAGATTATTGGTCAAATAATAAATTATTTAAGTTACTTACATTTAGAGATATAACTAAAGAAATAAATATACTTAGAACAGTAAATGAACAAAAAATAATATATGAAAAATTATTAGATGCTATACCAGAGGCTATTTTTCTTGAAGATTTAAGTACATCAAGAGTACTCTATACGAATAGAGCTTTTAGAGAATTATTTGGAATATCAAGTGATGTACTAGGCGTAACAACACAAAAATATAGAAATATCTTAGTAAAAAAATACATAAACAATTTAAATATAGGTGAAAGAGAAAAAAGTATTCATATAGTAAATGAAAACAATCATATTAAAGAAGTAAAGATGATATCAAGAACCTTATACTTTGGGCAGAAGAGAAGTAGAGTGAGAATAATTAAAGATTTAAGTGTACAAAGAGAGTCTGAGAGACTTAAAAAAGCATTAATAAAACAAAGACAGTATGACCAGATGAAGATGGAGTTCTATGCTAATATATCTCATGAACTTAAGACCCCTTTAAATAATATCTATAGTTCAGTTCAGCTTATCGAGAATCTTTATAAAAAAGGAAAGATAATTGACTGTCAAGATATATTAAGAGAACACATAAAAATAACTAAACAAAACATGTTTAGATTATTAAGATTAATAGATAATATAATAAATATTTCTCAAGTTAAATCAGAAATATATAAGATTAAAGCGGTTAACTTTGATATTATCGATATAACAGAAAGAATAGTTACATCCATTAGCAGTTATGCAAAATCTAAGGGAATAGACTTAGTTTTTGATACAAATGAAGAAACCATGAGAGTAGGACTTGACCCAGAATCTATAGAGAGGATAATATTGAATATATTATCAAATGCTATAAAGTTTACTTTAGAAGGTGGAGAAATACTTGTAGGAATATATAAAGAGGGTGAAAATGTAGAAATACTTATAAAAGATACTGGAATAGGTATAGAAAAGGAGAAATTAAACGACATATTTAATAGATTTAAACAAATTGAAAATAGTGGTATATCAAACGAATTCGGCAGTGGAATAGGATTGTGTCTTGCAAAATCATTAATTGAAATTCAAAATGGAGAAATTTATATAGATAGTAAATTAGGAGAAGGAACAAAGGTAAAAATAATATTCCCAATTAAAGAAGTAGTTGAAGAAGTCTATGATAAATCAAATTACAACGATAATATTGAAAAATTCGAGATAGAATTTTTTGATATATATAAGTAGTAAATATTGAAATCCATTATTTTATATATTAATATACAATTAAAAGCAGACTAATTTTACTTATGATTTTAGCTGTATTTAACTGACTATAAATAAACTTTATGAGGTGGAATTTTGGAAAAGGATTTTTTTAGGAAAAATGGAATTGATTTAGCTAAATCTATATTAGGTAAATATTTAATAAGAAAATATGAAAATAAAACAATTGTTACCAAGATAGTAGAGACAGAGGCATACATGGGTATAAATGACAAAGGCGCACATGTATATGGTGATAAAAGAACTGAGAGAACTAAGCCTCTCTATTTAGATGGTGGACATATATATGTTTATTTAATTTATGGTATGTACAATTGTCTAAATCTATCAGCAAATATAGAAAATGTACCAGAGTGTGTGTTAATAAGAGGTGTCGAACCAATAACTTCTTTAAATGAGATATCTGTAAATAGATATAATAAACTGTATGATAATTTGAGTAAGTATCAAATAAAAAATATTACTAATGGACCAGGAAAACTTTGTAAGGCTTTAAAAATAGATAGAAGCTTAAATAGTAAGAGTATAATGGGTGAAGAATTATATATAAGTGACTTTTATTATGATAATGAAGGAAAAAAAGTATTTAGTGAAGATAAATTGGATATAAAAACTAGTAAACGTATAAATATAGACTATGCAGAAGAAGCAAAAGATTTTTTATGGCGTTTTTATATAGAATAGGTACTGATATCAATAAGATATATATTTATAAAAATTATTTTTTATAAATATATATCTTATTTTTTATAGAATTTTTATTTTAGTATAAATAAATTTATAAAGCAGGAGATGTATTTTCAGTAGATTTTTATAATTATTTTCAATTGTTTTGTTTATACAAACAAAGATATATTTCAACAAAATAAGTATGATAATATTATACTATAAAATAAATGAATATTAACTTTTGGACGCATTTTATTAAGAATAGTCGTGTTTATATATAAAGTTAGTTTATTTTATATTAAACAGATTATTTATTACAACAAATAATTATTTATAAAAAATAGAAAAATTTTGACAAAAAAAGAAAGTATCTTTAGAATAGAGATATATTTAAAATCGTATGATTGAGGTTATAAGGTGATTTCATATGGTTTATTATGAAAATTATTGTTAGACAGAAAATTTAAAAATGGAATTTAAAAAGATGATAAATATTTTGATAACGATTGTTAAATTAGGAAATAACAAGTCTGTATCTGTATAAATATTAGAAAAATATGTATAGTTTTAGACTGTAAAATATAAGATATTGTAGAAATAAAAAAAGGCATTGAATAGATACTATTAAATTGTAAAATTATGTTATAATTATTGTAAAGGATGTAAAAATCTGTAGAAATAGCAATATAATAAGCTTGATTTTTAATAGTTAAATTCAAATAAACTATATAATGCAATATACATAAATTAAAGATAGTAATCTGATAAAAATTATACTAATAGGATTTATATATTATGAACTATATAAATAATAAAGTAAATTATAGGAATAACTTAAGTTTTATAATATAGTTTTATAATATAAAAAAAGTCATTATAATCAGATATATTAAAAAATAGAAAAATGATTAATAAATTTTATTAAATTAGGTAGAGAGATATATATAATAAATTATAAATAATGATAAATGTGTAGACAAAAGAAAGTGAATAAATTATATTTATACTAATAAAGTTTTTTTGAGGTGAAATATTATAGATATAATAGCCTATATTTATATTCTTATATTTATATTATGAAAAAATTAAAATTATTTAGGGGTGATGGTTTTGAATAAGGACATAGGAGCAAAAATAAAGCAACTTAGAACTCAAAAACAAATGACACTGAAAGATATGAGTGAGAAAACAAACTTATCAATTGGATTTTTGTCACAGCTTGAAAGAGGATTAACAAGTGTGGCAACAGATTCATTAGGTAAAATAGCAAATGTATTGGATGTAGATTTAACTTACTTTTTTATGAAACCAAAGGAGCATAAGAGACCTGTATTAAGAAGTTATGAAAAAGAAGTTTTTGATGTAGAAAATTCAACATTTATACATTATCATTTATCATCTAATTTAAAAGAAAAAACTATGTTACCAAGATTAATTGAAATTCTTCCAAGTAAAAGTAGTGAAGAAATTTGTTGCTATGTACATAGTGGTGAAGAATTTGTATATGTTTTAGAGGGCACTCTTACAGTGTTTTTGGGTGACGAGCAAATTGAAATGTATCCAGGTGATACAATACACTACAATAGTGAAAAGAACAATCACAATTGGGTTAACTATACTAATAAGATGGTAAGAATTTTAGTGGTAAGTATACCAAATCCATTTGAAAATTCTGATACAGTTAAAGAAGCTTAAAGTTTAGTTATTACTTATTTAAGGAGGAGTATTACAGTGAAAAGAATTGGATTTATAGGTGCAGGGAATATGGCCAGTGCTATGATAGGTGGTATAGTAAATTCAAAATTAGTTGAACCTAATATGGTAACAGCATCAGCATATACTCAAGGAACTCTTGATAGAATACATGCAAATTTTGGTATAAATACTACAAAAGATTCAAAAGAGGTTACTAGAAATTCTGATATAGTAATTGTAGCTGTTAAGCCAGACATATATGATGATATTTTAGAAGAGATAAAAGATTTTGTAGATGATAGTAAGATTATAGTTACAATAGCAGCAGGAAAATCTATAAAAGATATAGAGGCAATTATAGGTGAAAATAAAAAAATAGTTAGAACTATGCCTAATACTCCTGCACTTGTAAATGAGGCTATGTCTTCAATATCTATAAATAAAAATATAAAAGATGAAGATTTAGAAGCAGTGGTAGAAGTATTTAGTTCTTTTGGAAACACTGAAGTCGTACCAGAATATCTTATAGAAGCAGTGATTGGAGCGAGTGGTTCTGCACCAGCCTATGTGTTTTTGTTTATAGAAGCTATTGCAGATGCAGCAGTAATTGCAGGAATGCCAAGACAACAAGCATATAAATTTGCAGCACAAGCAGTTATGGGTTCTGCAAAAATGGTACTTGAAACAGGAAAACATCCTGGTGAACTAAAAGATATGGTATGCTCACCTGGAGGGACTACTATAGAAGCAGTTAAAGTCCTTGAAGAGGAAGGTTTTAGAGCCTCTGTTATAAAAGCTATATGTGCATGTATAGAAAAATCTCAAAAAATGAGCAAGTAATAAGAATTTATTTGAGATAAAAAGAATTGCCTTTTATAGAAAATTTCTATATTAGGCAATTCTTTTATTTACTTAATTTTTAAAATAAACCTGAAAGCCAATTCTTTATTTTTTCAAAGAAACCAACTGAGTCATTAGTATTGGATTGATTTTCAGAATTATTAGTTGTGTTATTTTCACTTGATTGAGTGTTATCATTATTCTCGCTATTATTTTCTGAGTTATCCGTATTATTAGAGTTAGTACTATCTTCTGAGTTATCTGTATTATTAGAGTTAGTATTATCTTGTGGATTTATTTGAACACCTTCTGTAGAGTTTATCACAGCATTTGAGCCAAGAGACTCATCATTAGTGTTATTTAAGATTCCCAAATCTTTTTTATCTCCTCCTGAGAATAAACCAGAGAACCAATCTCCTATT
This sequence comes from Clostridioides sp. ES-S-0010-02, assembly GCA_020641055.1. NCBI lineage: Bacteria > Bacillati > Bacillota > Clostridia > Peptostreptococcales > Peptostreptococcaceae > Clostridioides > Clostridioides sp. ES-S-0010-02. The sequence goes on along the minus strand of CP067345.1, from coordinate 2,822,333 downwards.
CCACTAAACCATCCACCTATAGTATCTAGTATTCCAGAACCTTTAACACTATCACCTAATTTTTTTAGTTGTTCATTTACATTGTCTGATACATTATCCAATGTATTTTTCATATTATTGTAATCATAATCTTGGTCAGCTATTTTTTTCATTACACCTTGAATTTGTTCTTTTTGTTCTGGTGTAATAGTAATATTGTAATTGTTTACAACATTATTTATCGTATTAGCTATTTGATTAGTATCCTTTGTACCATTTTTTACAATTTCTGTTTTGATATCATTCATCACACCAGTTGCTTTTTCTTGACCTATATCATCTCCTAAATCACCTGTAACCACTAACTCTTCAGAAGCAATTTCCTTTTTTGTTTCGTCAAGTTTTTTTCCTGATGCATCTTCAAATGCTTTCATAATTCCTGTCAATGCACCAGTACCACTTACAGGATATGGAGCAGCAGCAATAACATTTGCATTTTCAAGACCAGCTGTTGTAAGTGTTGAAGCAATCATTGAGCTAGTTACCCAAGTTAAATTTGCTGTTTTAACATTAATTCCATTGCCATTTGTTGTAGGCTCAACATAAGAGCAAGAAATAGTAACTTTACCAAGTTGGCTCTCTGTTGCAACACCTTGTAAATATTGTCTTTCTTCTGCATTTGTTACATCTAAAACTAAGACTTGGTCTTTTTTAACTCCAAAATAATTAAGCATTTGTTGTTTTTGAGATTCTGATAAGTTAGCTCCAAGTGTAACAACATTTGTTCCATCTGCATAAGCAAGGTTTAAACTTCCAAACACAAGCATAGTAGATATAATAATAGAGCTAATTTGTTTTTTAAACTTCATAATAATCCTCCTAGATTTAACATACATTACATTTTCAATATATATTTTTATCAATATATTGAATAAAAATATGTGCTACATTTCTATTATACTAAATATAAACTATTTTTTAAATCAATGCGATTACAAGTTTGTAATAAAAAAGGTAATATAAGGTAAATAATAAAAAAATAATTTTTATAAGAGATTGAAAAAACAATTAATGTAGTATACTATAATATAGAAATGATTATGATAATGTTATAGAATCGGAAGGAGAAAAAATAAATGTCAAAAGAATTAGTAAAAGACAGAGTAATAAAATATTTAATAGAAGATTTATTAGTACCTCAGGACATGATTGATACAAATGTTGAATTAGCAGAATTTGAAGAAGGTGCAGAGGGAACTTTAGATATTATTGTAAATGTTAAAGATGATGAGGATTATTACGCTCCAGTAATGATAGTGCAGTGTTTAGATGAAGATGTAGAATTAGAAGGGGAAGTTTTACAAAAACAAATAGAATTTTTAGAAGAAGTAGATAACATAACTATGTCAGGTAGATTGGTTTTAACTAATGGTGATGCTATGATGTATGCTGATTGGAGAGGCGAAGAATATGATACTGAGGCAGCACTTCCAACTTATGATATAATGGTAAAAGAGTTTAATGAGATGGAACAACAAGTTAAAGATTCAGAAGAAGAACATCATCATCACGATGAAAATTGTGGATGTGGATGCAATCATCATGAAAAGTAAATAACAAGCATATATATTAAAAAAGACTGTTTAATCAACAGTCTTTTTTTAGACATATATCAATCTAAAAACTTAGGATATAACAATATATAATAAAATAAATTATATATATAAGGAGGATATTAGGGTTAGAGGTAGAATAATATTATAGGTATAGTTTTTATAACTTTGTATACATAATATACAAAACAACTTATTTGAAGAAGGGGATATTATGTAGTTGTAGATTATGTAGTTTTAAATTATTTATTTTTGTTTTAGCAAATTCTATGAATAGAAGGGGTTTGATTATGGATACTAAAAAAGAAAATAATTATGAAAATTATATTTGTGTGGGTTCATCAAATGTATCAAATGCGATGAAAATGTATTTAAAGGAAATTGAGGAATACAAAATGTTGTCAGCAGGAGAAGAGGTAGAGCTGGCAAAGGAAATAATCAACTCATCTTCAGTAGCAAAGGAAAAGTTTATAAATTCAAATTATAGGTTGGTAGTGAGCATAGCAAAAAGATATAAAAGAGATAGTATTGATATGCTAGACTTAATTCAAGCGGGAAATATAGGACTCATAAAAGCAGTAGAGAAGTACGATTATAAAAAAGGATACAAATTTAGCACTTATGCTACATGGTGGATAAAACAAAGCATAACAAGATATATTGATGATTGCGAAAATACTATTAGAATACCTATACATCTTCACCAAAGAATAAATTTTGTAAAGAAAAAGAAACAAGAACTTTTAAATGTATTATTAAGAGAACCAACTGTAGATGAGATTGCAGATGCTTGTGGTCTTGAGGTTGAGAAAGTATTGGAATTATTAAAACGAGATAAAAATGTTGTATCTTTGGATACACCATTAAAAGAAGATGAAGATAGTAGTTTAGTTGAATTTATACCATCAGATGCTGATTTTAAAGATGTTGTAATGCATGAAGTGGAACAACATAATTTAAAAGAAAAAATAGAAGAATTACTTACAGGTCTTGGAGAACAAGAACAGCAGGTTTTGAGAATGAGATTTGGCATTGATGATGATGACCCTAAGACATTAGAGCAAATTGGAAAGGTGTTTGGAGTTACTAGAGAAAGAATAAGACAAATAGAAGCTAAAGCAATAAGAAAATTAAGACATCCAAGTAAATTAAAACAATTAAAGCATTTTTATTAATATTTATAAAGCGAATATAAAAGAAAGTAGGAGAAAGATTCTCCTACTTTTGTTTTTTCTTTTGTTATACTTACACATAATCAATAATGGTTTTTCAATAGGAAAATATGAGATTAATAAAATAAAAATTACCTTTACATTACTTTAACTTGCAGAAAAGTTGAGTTTTTATTAGCTTATTGACGACTATTAATAATCATATTGATGTACTTTATTTAAAATGCACTTATATATCTCTGTTAAGTATTCTTCATTGAGGAGAATACTTTTTTGGATTTTCTTTAAATAAATAATTATTTAGTAAAAGTGATTAAAATTTTTCAAAATAGATAAAATATGTTAAAATATAACTTAAAAATGATTATATATTTTCCTTATGTTGAGATTATTAAGTTATAAGAAATGAATAAAATGAAATTTAAAGATATTGCTAATATAAGTGTTTTGTTTTACCTAGATTAGAAAATAATAACTCCATTTCTGTGAATTCAATTAAATTTATTCTATTAGATTTAAATTGCGATTATAGAAAATGTTGTATAAATAAAAAACATAAAAAATAATGTTATTTATGATATATTAAAGAATAAACAACTACTATTATCTTCAGAAAATGTAGGAATAATAGATTAAATTATATATAAGAGGCTAGCTTTTACTGAACTAAAAGAAGTGTGTTAGAAGTGGAGTGATGAAATGAGCAAAGTGGCTAAAGCAACTTTTTATTTGATGATAGTTACTGTAATATCTAAGATTCTTGGCATGGGTAGAGAATTGGTTTTATCATCAATTTATGGAACAGGTTTGTATACAGAAAGTTATTTGACAGCTATGAATATACCAAATATTATATTTGCAGCAATAGGAACTGCTATAGTTACTACTTTTATACCAATGTATCAAGACATAAGTAGTAAACAAGGTGAAAAACAAGCAGTAAAATTTTTAAACAATGTCTTAAATATAATAGTTGGTATATGCATAATTGTAGCTATACTGGGTGTGATTTTTTCAAAACAACTTGTGAGTATATTTGCTATAGGATTTGAAGGCGAAAGATTTGAGCTTACTGTAAAATTTACTAAAGTACTTATAACGGGAATAATATTTATAGGTATTACTAGTGTTATGTCAGCATTTTTACAAATAAAAGAAAATTTTATCATAGTTGGATTTGGTAGTATCCCCTATAATATAGTAATAATTATTTCAATAATGATAAGTACCGTGTTTGGACCATATGTACTTCCAGTTGGTGCTGTAGTTGCTATGATAGTTCAGCTACTTTTTTACATGTTTTTTGTTAAAAAAACAGATTACAAATATTCATTTTACTTAGATTTTAAAGATGATAGTCTTATAAAATTGCTGGCATTACTTTCACCAGTGTTTATAGGTGTTGCTGTTAATCAAGTAAACTCATTAGTTGATACAACTTTAGCATCTACATTAGTTAAAGGTAGTATACCAGCACTTACTTATGCAGATAGGTTAAATGGTTTTGTTACAGGGACATTTACAGCCTCAATAGTGTCTGTTATGTACCCAATGCTGTCAAAATTAAGTGCAGAGAATAATCAAAAAAAATTTACTAGTTCAGTTAAATCTAGTGTCAATATGATAATAATTTCTATGATTCCTATTTCAGTTGGGTCTATTGTTTTTGCAAATCCAGTTGTTAGAATTATATTTGAAAGAGGAGCTTTTGATGCTAGAGCAACTCAAATGACAGCAACTGCTTTAGTTTTCTATGCAGTTGGAATGACTGCATTTGGACTTAGAGATATATTAGGTAAAGTTTTTTATTCATTACAAGATACAAAAACACCTATGGTAAATGGTATTATATCTGTTTGTGTAAATATAGTGCTAGATTTAATTTTAATAAAACCTATGGCTCATGGTGGTCTTGCTCTTGCAACTAGTTCATCATCAATTGCATGTATATTGTTACTTTTCATAAATTTAAGAAGGAAAGTAGGTTATTTTGGACAAGATAAGATAATAAAAGCAACCTTAAAATCATTAGTAGCATCAGTTATTATGGGAATTTTATCATATTTTACGTATAAATTTATATTTGGACTTTTAGGCGTAGGTACACTTAACGAGTTAGTATCGTTAACCATTTCAGTAATAGTTGGAGGTGGAATTTATACATTACTAATGACCATTTTTAAAGTTGAAGAAGTTGATATGATATTAAATATTGCAAAAAGAAAGTTACACTTAAAAAACTAGTTTAACTATATTAATTATATATTTAGGAGGATTTTATGAAACACATATTAAAAACAGTAGACCATACTATTTTAAAGGCTACAACGACATGGGAAGATATTAAGATTTTATGTGATGAGGCTATAAACATGAATGTAGCATCAGTTTGTATACCACCATCATATGTAAAAAGAGCAGTAGAATATTTAAATAGTAAAATAAAGGTATGCACAGTAATAGGATTTCCCCTAGGATATCAAACTACTGCAACAAAGGTATTTGAAGCTGAAGATGCAATTAAAAATGGAGCAGATGAAGTTGATATGGTTGTAAATATTTCAGATATTAAAAATGGGGACTATGAGAAGATAGAAAATGAGATAAAAGAAATAAAAGCAATTATTGGAGATAAAATATTAAAAGTTATTATAGAAACATGTTATTTAGAGGAATATGAAAAAGTAAAGATGTGTGAGATAGTAACAGTGTCTGGTGCAGATTTTATAAAGACATCTACTGGAATGGGAACAGGTGGAGCTACTTTAGAAGATATAAAGCTTATGAAAGAGCATGTTGGAGAAACTGTTAAGATAAAGGCTGCTGGAGGTGTTAAATCGATTTCTGATGCAGAAAAATTTATAGAGGCAGGTGCTGAAAGATTAGGTACTAGTTCAATATGTAAAATATTAAAAAATGAAGACATAACAGGTTATTAAAACTATTAATTAATGGATAAAACAATGACAACTAGATATTAGTTTAATTATAAATTTATAGAATAAAAGGCAGAGGGAAATTTCCCTCTGTTTTTTTTATTTAATCTTGACAGAGAAAACTTTATAATATATTATAGTCTTATAGTTAGTTACTTAAGCAATTAACTAACTTAGGAAGGAGGAACCTATGAAATTAATATTAAATAATGAAGAACCCATATTTATTCAGATAGCACGAGCAATTGAAGATGAAATACTATCAGATGGAATAAAAGAAGAAGAGCAGGTTCCATCAACAACTGAACTTTCAAAGCTTTATAAAATTAATCCTGCTACAGTCTTGAAAGGAATAAATACATTAGTTGATAAGAATATTTTATACAAGAAGAGAGGGATAGGAATGTTTGTATCAGAGGGGGCAAGAAGTATAATAAAAGAAGTTAGGAAAGAAAACTTTAAAAATAATTTTATAAAAAATCTACTTCAAGAAGCAGATAAATTAGAAATAAACAGAGAAGAATTAGTTGATATTATAATAAATTTTAAGGGGGAGTAATGTATGAGTAACTCTATTAGGATAAAAAATTTGTCTCATAGCTTCAAAAAACAAAAGATTTTTGATAATGTATCTCTGAATTTTGAAGAAAATAAAATATATGGTTTATTAGGAAAAAATGGTGCTGGGAAAACTACATTATTGAATATAATAGTAAATCAATTAATTCAAAGTGAAGGAGATATAGAAATTTCAGGAAAAAATATAAAAGAAGATTTAAAAGTATTGGAAGATATTTGTATTGTAAGAGAAAAAGAATTTTATAATTCAGACTTTAAGGTAGGTCAGATATTTGAGTTTTCTTCTAGCTTCTATAAAAATTATGATAAGGCATTAGAAGAAAAACTATGTAAATATTTTGATTTAAATATAAAGAAAAAGTATAGACAATTGTCTAGGGGAATGAAGACTATACTTTCAAATATAATAGGAATTTGTTCCAATTCAGCTATTACTATATTTGATGAACCAACAATTGGTCTAGATGCAGTAAACAGGCAAGAATTTTATAATGTAATCTTAGATAATTATATAAAAAATCCAAGAACGATAATAATATCAACTCATTTGATTGATGAAATAGATGATTTATTAGAGCATGTAATAATATTAAATGAAGGTAAGATTATTATAGATGAAGATATTGATACTATAAAACAAAAAGCTCATTATATTACTGGAAGCAGAGAAGAAGTAGAAAAATTAGAAGCAATAAGAAATGTAAAGCCTAAAAAATCATTTGGAAATACAGTTGCCTATTTTTACTATGGTGACTTTAATAAAAACGATGAAAATATACTTAAAAATTCAAATATAGATGTAGGATATATAGGATTACAAGATATGTTTGTAAGTATGACTAAAAAGGAGGTTTTGTAATTGAATGAATTAAGACCATATATGAAATTTTTTAATAAAAATACAAAAACGTATATAATTTTATTTTTGGTAATAGGTGTTTTTTTAAATGTTTTACCACTTATTATTGTAAATTTTGCTAATTTACCTAGAGAAGACTTATCTTCATTTACAACTCCACTTTTAAACTATATAAGTATACTAATATTTGTATATGGAATATCTATAGTAAATAAAGATTTTTCAGGTGCTTTAAGTATAAGGGCAGATAGAAAGAATTGTATAAAAGCTATTATACTAACTTTAATTATTTTAGCCTTTGTTCTTTCTATTGTAAGTATAGTTTTGATATTTTTATCAAAGTTATCTATTGAGCTTATAACTGGTTATAAGGTAGATATGTTAGCTTTACTGAAACAAGATTTAATTTGGACCTCTATACCCATGATAATAAAATCATCAACAACAAATATGCCACTAGCTTATTTAAATTATTTTATAAATTTATGTATTAGTGAAATATGTATAGGTTTGATAGGCGCTTTATTGGGTGCTTTTACGTATAGGGTTAGAAAAGCTACAAGCTTTACCATATTAATAGGACTACCAATATTGATATTAATTTATGTAGTTAATTTTGCAATTAAACATATGCAAAAAATGATTACATATTTAGATAAAATTATTATTTTATTTGAAAATCCTTCTATTTTATTAGGGTTAAAAGTAGGAACTATATTTGTTTGTATAGCCTTAATAATATTACTACTTAGAAGAGCTCCAATTAAGGATTATGCAAATGATTTATTATAATTAAAATAGAAATCACCTTAAAAGTAGATTTAAATATTACTAGTGAAAAGCCCTTAAAAACCATTTGTTTTGGATTTTAAGGGCTTTAATTTCATTACAAATATGAAGTTTCTAAAGCGAAATTTGAATACGGTTACTTTAAGCTAGCTTTATTAATTTTAACAAGTATATATTTTACTAATACTTATATTTACTCTTATATTTTTTTATAAACAATATAGATATAAATATAGTTATAATTTCAGCAAATGGAACAGTAAGCCATAATCCATTTAGATGCAATATAGGAGGAAGAATTACAATTCCTATAATTACAAAAACAAAGGCACGACTAAAAGATATAATAGCTGAAATTTTTCCGTTGTGAAATGCTGTGAAAAATCCTGATGCAAATATATTTATACCAACAAATAAAAAAGCAAAAGCAAATATTTTTAGACCTTGTAAAGCTAAACCAAATACCTCATTATCAGGATTTACAAAAACTCTAACAATAAGTGGTGCAAAAACTAAAGCTACAATAAAAACTAAAATAGAAGAAACAAATATAAATTTTAAAGAATGCTTAAATGTTTCTTTTAACTTATCACTATTTTCAGCACCAAAATTATAACTTATCAATGGTGATACTCCAGCAGCAAAACCTAGATAAACCGATGTCATCAAAAAGTGAGCATAAAGTACTATAGTAAGAGCTGCAAGTCCAGTTTCTCCTGCTAATCTTAAAGCAACTATATTAAATAAGAATGTTGTAATTCCTGTAGATAATTCTGTAACCATTTCAGAAGAACCATTTATCATTGTATCTCTTATAAGTCTAAAATCAGTTTTTGGTTTTTTTAATTTTAATGTAGACTTACTTGATAAGAAGTAGGCTATACCTAAAATACAAGTTAAAATGATACCTATAGCAGTTGCAACCGCAGCACCTAGAAGACCCATTCCAAAATATTTAATAAACACATAATCTAATATTATATTTGTTACACCTCCAATTACTGATAGAAATAAACTAAATTTAGAGTTTCCATCAGTTCTTGTAAAATATTCAAATATAAATTTTAAAATATAAAAAGGTGTACATAAAATCATAACCTTACCATAAGTTATACAATAAGGTAGTAGTTTATCTGTTGCTCCAAGTAAAATAGATATTTCTTTGACAAAAAAATACGAGATTATTGTGAATAAAATTCCAATAATCAATGAAAATAAAACTATAAAAGAAAATGTAGAATTGGCTTCATCTTGTCTATTTTCCCCCATACGTATAGAAACTATAGCTCCTCCACCAGTTGCCATCATTATTCCAAAACCACAAACAAGGTTGATTATGGGTAGTACAATATTTATACTAGCAAGAGCATCTGAGCCAACTAATGTTGACACAAATATACCATCTATTATTGTGTATAAAGATATAAATACCATGGATATAATTGCAGGAGAAACAAATTTCAGAAATTCAAAAGTAGTGAATTTTCTTGTAAATAAATTTTCCATAAATTTTACCTCCTTTTATTACTCTCTATATATAATAAGGTATATAGTAACTATATAGTCAAGAAAAACTTTGCTAATACTATAAATGGCTTTAAATCAATAATAACTTATGTTTCGTATAATTTATAGAATAGCGATTAATGAACTTTTATTGAAAGAATAATTATACTCTATTGAAAAAGATAATTATATCTTAAGAAAATCTTTAGAAATATAGGTATATAATCTTAAGTTTTACAGCTTATCATATATATAAGATTTTGTTTGATAAGAAGTATATTTTAGTAACTATATATATTCAATATAGTTTTCCTTAGGTTGGCTATTATTTATTAAATGTAATAACTATAGTATAGAGAATAGGTTACTTTTATTTCAATCAACAATTTTATATATTATATAGATATTAGGAGTGTGAAGTATGAAAAGGTTTTTTGTATTAGTTTTGGGATGTGTTTTTGTTTTAGGTATACTTTCTGGTTGTAGTAAAAAAGAGTCTAAGCCTATAGACACAAGCGAAAAGAATAGTGAATGGTTTTTTAATCTAGAAACAAAAGATGTAGATGGAAATAAGGTAACAAAGGAGGTGTTTTCAAGTAAAGACCTTACTCTTATTAATGTTTGGACTACCTGGTGTGGTCCATGTGTAGGTGAGATGCCAGAACTTGAAGCTTTATCAAAAGAATATGCAAGTAATAATTCAAATGTAGCTATAAAGGGATTAGTTGTAGAAGTGGATGGAGCTGATATGAAAACTGGTCTTTCTGATGAAGAGAGAGACTTAGTTAAAGATATTATGAAAAAATCAAATGCTACCTATCAACAATTAACAGTATCTGAAGGTTTGAAAAAGACTGATTTTAAAAGAATTATAGAGTTTCCAACAACTTATTTTGTAGACAAGAACGGGAAATTTGTAGGTGACAAAGTTGCAGGTGCAAATAGCAAAGAAGAATGGAAAAAAATTATAGATGAAAGATTAAAGATGGTAAAAAGTAATGAGTAACTTTATTAAAGAAAATAAAAAAGGTATTTCTATTATTGTAATTGGTATTTCATTTATTGTATTGGGCATATATCGTGGAGAAGCAAATATAGTATTAACTAAAGCAATTATGATTTGCCTTGAATGTATTGGTATTGGTTAGGAGAGCAATCATGAAGTTATTATCAAAAATAAACAATAATATAAGAATTATTACTCAGATTGCATTTACAGCATTAACAAATGGATATATAAATGGTTTTTTGCAAGGGACTATTTATGGTGGAGAAAGTAAAAACTTGTGTGTACCTGGATTAAATTGCTATTCTTGTCCAGGGGCACTAGGTGCATGTCCAATAGGTTCACTACAAGCCGTTTTATCAAGTAGGGATTATAAATTTTCATTTTATGTTGTAGGATTTTTAATGGCATTTGGAGCTTTTTTTGGACGCTTTGTTTGTGGATGGCTTTGTCCTTTTGGACTTATTCAAGATTTATTATATAAAATACCATTTCCATTAAAAGTAAAAAAAGTTTATGGTGACAAATATTTAAAATATCTAAAATACATAGTTTTAATAGTTTTTGTAATTATTTTACCAATTACTATTGTAAATGTAGCAGGTGGTGGTAATCCTTGGTTTTGCAAGTGGATTTGTCCTTCAGGTACATTATTAGGTGGGGTACCTCTTATTTTAGAAAATGAAAGTTTAAAAGAATCCATAGGATTCTTATTTAGCTGGAAATTAAGTATTTTGATATTGATTTTATTAGTGTCAATAATGATTTATAGACCATTTTGTAGGTACTTATGTCCTTTAGGTGCAATTTATAGTTTCTTTAATCCTATTTCAATATATAGATTTAAAATTGATAAAGATAAATGTACAAATTGTACAGTATGTCAGTCAAAATGTAAGCTTGATATTCCAATATATGAAGATGTAAATAGTTTAGAATGTATTAGATGTGGTGATTGTATAAAAGTGTGCCCTCAAAATGCAATTACTGCAACTTTTTCAAAAAATATAAAGAATAAATCAATATTTAAAAAAAATGTAAGGGGAAATAATTTAATGAAGAAGATTACTATATGTATTATGATGTTTGCAATCTCAGTATTAGTATTAACTGGGTGTAATAATGACAATAAAATAAAAAGTGAAGTAGATAATATGTTTAATGCAATAAAGACTCAAGATTCTGATAAAGTAGATAAATATTTTCCAGAATCAGGGTTAGGTAGTTTTATCTATAGTGACAAAGAAGGATTTAAAATGTATTCTAAAAATATGTCTTGGAAAATCGAAAATATAAAGAAAAAAGACGATAAAGTTATTGTAGATTTAAAAATTAATAATACAGATATGGTTTCTATATTAAAAAAGAATCCTCCTAAATTAGGAGAAATGATGCCTAATCCAACTATGGAGGACATTGATTCTGCAAATAAAAAAGAGTTTACAATTGCTTTAGAAGTCGTTAAGTCTGGGGAAAATTATATATGTAAAGCTAGCCCTGAATTTGCAATGAAACTTTTAAATGTAATTACTGGAGGAGGTACAGATTATCTAGCTGAGTATAATAAAGATTATTTTAAAAAACTTGATGGAGAATAAAAAAACTAAATTTATAGATAAAACATACTCAATAATTTATTAAAATTATGGTCAATATGTAGAAGTTTATTATGTAAAAGTTGTTTCTTATAGAAATAAAGATGCTAATAAAGAACATAATTGGCAATATAAATATTTGCTTGAATTATATAAAAATAATTAAATATGTAACATAAATAGTATAATAAAAGTGGCACTTAATTATAAGTGCCACTTTTATTATACTATTTATGTTATTTATAAGAGTTTATGTAGGTATTTTTTATAGGTTATAAATAGATTATATTGATTTGAAAAATTAAGTATTATAGTAATTATAAGTTTTAAATTTTAAGTTTTAAGTTTGGGACATGATATAAAGGATGATTCATATATTTTTCATAATTAGAACGAAGAATAAAATTATGTGTAGCTATGTATATTTGTTCTCCAATGTCATTGTTTAGTTCAACTCCCAATTCTTCACTTGCCTCTTTAGGAAATCCAATATGACCTTCATTTTTAATTGTATTGATAACTTTTTGGATGTTCATCATTTCGTTATCTTGAATAGATATATCAGGGCGTTCTTGGTAATTATCATTTACTAATTCTGGATAGAGTGATAACATATTAGATGTTTCAATCCAGCCTGCGTGAAAATCATTTGGAAATAATTTGATTTTTTCTTTAATAGAATTAGAAAATTTTCTTAAGATTCCCTTTTGTTCGCAATTAAAAATTGAACCCATAGGTGCAATGGAAATTATGCCATATTCTTTGTTGATTGATTTACAGGCTTGTTCTATAGCAATTGTATGTAGTGGGTCAGCATGAGCAGATATAACAACGATATTTTTAACACCCCATTTGACTATGTTCTTTAATGTACTATAAATTATTTTGTAAATTAATTCACGGCTAATATGAATATTACCTGGGAAAGTTCCCATATCTGCAAAGCCCAAAGGTATTATAGGCAGTTTTCCATAACAATAGCTAGGTAAAATTGAGTCTAGTTTATTAATTGCAAGGTTAATCCATTCATCTGTTTCATAAATATCCACACCTATTGGTAAATGTCTACCATGTTCCTCAATTGGAGCTATACCAACAAATACTACTAGTTTTTCTTTGTCTAAATTCAAAATATCTTCCCATGAAAGAGTAAGTAAGTTATAATTCATAGCCTTGAACCTCCTGAAAATTTATTTTAGTAGTGATATTATTTTCTATATACATAATAATTAACACTAATATGTATATATAGTACTTTATATAAATAGTAATATATATACATATTAGTGTCAAGAAAGAAATAACTCTGATTTTAAAAACAACGACGATTCTTTTAATAATTGTTAAGTGAAAAAGTTAATGCTTATAAATTTATTACAATATTTTTTAGACTAAATATAAAGAGCAAGTATAGTACTATTAAAAAATAGAAGATATTTATTCAAAAAACACCAATCGGAAATTAAAACAAAAAACTTTATGGTATTTATGAAAACTTTATTAGAAATACAATTTAAATTATATATTATAGAAGTTTAAATAATAAAAGTAGTAGATATTTTGATTTCTAAGGGAAATAGTATTTAAGAAAATTGGAATATAGAAATTTGAGGACAAGGTAAAAGTGATAGAGAGAAAATTTTATATAGAATTTTCTCTCTATCACTTATGTAGGTAAACTATGTAACATTATTTTATTATTTATGTAATTATTTTTGTTTACAGATGTATTTTATAGACCAAGATTTTCTCCAACTAATATTACTTTTATCTTATTTGCTGGACGACTGATTCTTGTAGTTACCATATATGCACAAATACTTTCAGGACTTGTGCAATCTATACAACTACCATTAATATAGCAAGGAGTATTAACATCTTGAAAACGCTGTACAACTGCTGGTGCAGCAATTGTTCTAGTTCTTTGTATTGCATCACCAATATTTTTTACAATCTTATTCATGCCAGCAACAACTATAACATTTTTTGGTCCAAAAATCATTGCAGCTACACGATTTCCATTCCCATCAATATTAAAAAGCTGACCATCTTCACTAATAGCATTACTACTCATTAAAAAAGTATCACATAGAAGTGCTTGACGCATAATTTCTGTTCTTTCTTCTGGACTTTTTGCCAAATCCCTATCAATAACTTTATATCCTTTATTTTTAACAGCAATTTGTACACCCATTTCCTTAAGAGTTTCAGAACCTCCCCATGAGACTGTATGATTTTGAGGAATTAAATCTAAAATTTGTTGTAAAGCATCGTTTTTAGTTTTACAGTAATAAGCATCAAAATAGCGTTTTTTAAGAGCTGTAACGATGTTTGGACCTAACTTATCGTAACGTTTTTCTAATGGTGTTTGTCTTATCATACTAAAATCACTCCTGTATTTAAATTTTAAAGTTGTAACTATTATGCTAATTAAATTTACCTACTAGATAATTGTATAAATAAAGATAAAGAAAAGATTATACAAAATAAGCTTACATAAAACCAATTTTATTATTAACTTTTCCTAAAATTATGAAAATAGTTACAATATAGTTATAACACAAATAAGTTTTTATTATAAGATGTATATTATTAATTTTTAGTAAATAATCAAGTGGAAAAATAGTTCTGTTAAGAGTTCTTATTTTTAAAACTACTATATAAGAATGTTGTAAATTGTAGTTGATTATATGATTTTTTCACAAATATTTATTATAAATAAATGACTTAAGTTCTATTGAATAATAAAAAAGTAAAGAAGCAGTTTAGATGCATCTTTACTTTAATTAATTTTATGTTATATAAATTTGTTTAGAGTTTTTTAATTACATATTTTTGTAGTTTTCCAATATTCTGATATAATGATTGGCTTCTCTTAACACATGGTCTGCTAAAAGTGGCAATATTATAGATTTTATTTTACATTCTTCTATTCCAGATACTCCAGCCTCTTTAAAATCTTTGAATTCAACTGTTTCATCTAGAGTTTTATCTGTCATACTATTTATAGTAGCATCATTCATTTTATTTGCTTCTTCTATTAATTCCTTAAATTTTGCAGCAAATTCGTTTGAAGTATTGATTAGTTCATTTTCAGATGGGTCAAGTAATCCTCTTATAAACAATGCATGCTCCATCATAATTTGATCCCAAAATAATTCTATCTCTTTAAAATCTTTTGAATCAATATCTATTTTATTTTCTAGGTCAATTACATAGGAACGATATAAGTTAGCTTCATGTATTATATGTTCAATAAGTAGAGGGTAATTTGAGGTAAATAGATTGCATGATAGCACTCCATCTAGAACTCTTTCCTTTAGATTAATAAGTCCATCAAGTAACTTTAGTGAATCTGAGTTAAGCTGAGCTACATAATTTACTAAATCTTGGCTAACCTGTGGATTTACACCACTTTGTAAATTTAATTCTCTTGTGGTTATGTTTTGATTTATTTCTATTCCTGTAAATTCCTCTGTCTTTTTTTCTGCATTCAATGTATGACTAGTGACAATTTCTTCTGAATATAATATATCAGGTCTAATTACACCATTGCTAGCACTAACAGCATATGATAATAATTCCTCAAATTGCTTTTTATAGTGGTCAGCTTCTAGAGCAAGATTGTAATCATTAGGTGTGAATCCTGCTTCCAAAAAAAGAGAATGCTCTTTCATGATTCTTGAAAAAAATAAGTGTAATTCAAGTGATAAAATAACATATTTTTGATTATCTATCATAACTTCCTCCCTTTAAAAATTATCTTGTTTATAATACTTTATTCTTAAGATTTGATTTTATGTATATTAGAAATAAATTAATTAAATTCTCTTGTTACTAGTTTTAAGATTTATTATTAGATTTTAGTTTTGAATACATAACTTTTGGATAAAACTATTAAAGCTAAAATACATAAAAGTAGGCAAGAAGAATCTTATATAAAATTCTTTTGCCTACTTAATATACTTGACTTTATGCCAAACCACACTCACATAATAAAATCATTATTCTATGGAGACATGACTCCACAGTATCTTCGCCATATTTTTTAATAAAATCATCGATTTGAGTTTCTATAAATGAATAGTATTCTTTTAAATTAGCAATATATGCAGTCATTATATGGACACATTCATCAATTTTATCTTTAAACACAACCAATCCCCCTAAAAAACGAAAAATTAAAATATTCAGTAAATAGCATGTATTATTTCATTTGATAACCTATATAGTATGATATATTGGCTAGAAAAATTTTACAAGTGGGTATGCAAAACTGGTTGTTATAATTGCAAAACTGGATAGCTGTTTTGTTATATGTTCATGAATAAGAAACCAAGTAAGATATTGGGCAAATCCATTATCAAATAGATTTTTTATATATCATTTAAATTGGTAAATAGGATATTGATGTATTTTTTTTTATCAACTATAATTTAGAATATGAAGTGATAAATTTCTCCAGTAAATTAAGCTATTTAATGTGTATATATAAATGATTAAGCAATCCTCTGTAATAAAAAATAATTTTGGAAATGTTGTTATAAGTAATAGTAACAATGAAGGAGGCATGTATATGAACAGACATAACATTGAAATTATATTAAATCAGATAAAGACTAATATATATATTACAGATATTCATACTAATAAAATTATTTTTATGAATGAAAATATGAAAGAAGAATACAGTATTTTAGTTCCAGAAGGAAAAGTCTGTTGGGAAGTATTATATCCCGAAAAAAATATTCCTTGCAGTTGTTGTAAGATTTCAGAATTACTAGCGAGCAATAAAAAAGGAGTATCAATAAAATGGTATGAAAAATGTAATAAGTTAAATAGAGTTTTTGAGAATTATGATAGTTTAATTACATGGTATGATGGGACAACTGTTCATATACATCAATCTATAGATATTACAAACTCTATAGATTTAAACAAACAACTTAAGATTGATGAGTTTTGTCACGTATCAGATAACGATGAAAAAAAAGAGAACTTTGAGTATTTAAATATATCAAGAGATAAATTTGATTATGATTCCACTTTACTTTATGATGCTCTTATTAGAGGTACAGATGAATATATATATATATGTAACTTCAAAACAGGAGTATTTCGATATTCACCATCACAAGTTGAATTATTTGATTTACCAGGAGAAATTGTGGAAAATCCACTTGAATATTGGAAAAAAATTGTACATCCAGAGGACTGGAATCGTTTTTATAAGTCAAATATGGAAATAGGTAAAGATTATATGGATTATCATACAGTTGAATTTAGAGCTAAAAATCGTAGTGGAGAATATATATGGTTAAAGTGTAAAGGCCAATTAATGCGTGATGAATTTGGAGAGCCAAGTATTTTTGCAGGAATTATGACGCAGTTAGGTAAACAAAATAAGATTGACCCATTAACACAGTTATTGAACTACTATGAGTTTATGAGTGTATTTGAAGAAAAACTTTCAAATCCCATGATTGAAAAATTATGCATAATGCTACTAAATATTGATGACTTTAAGAATGTTAATGAGATATATGATAGAGCCTTTGGAGATAACATAATAAAAACTTTAGCACAATCTATAAAATCTATTTTGCCAGGTAATGCTGAACTTTATAAACTTGATGGTGATGAAATGGGAATTCTTGTTGATAATGTTGAAGAAAATGACATTCGAATTCTATATGAACAAATACAGAATTTGATTATACATCTTCACTTGTGGAGAAAATATGGATTAAATATAACAATTTCTACTGGATGTGCTATATATCCAAAGCATGGAGATACAGTAAAAGAACTTTATAAATATGCTAGCTATTCTTTACAGTATGCTAAAGAACATGGAAAGAATAAACTTGTTTTTTTCTCTGAAAAAATCTTGAAAAATAAAATGCATTCATTGGAAATGATGTGGGAGTTGAAAGCATCAATTAATGATAATTTTCGAGGATTTAGTCTTAGATTTCAGCCACAAGTAGACACGCAAAGTCATAAAATAATAGGTGTAGAAGCACTTTTAAGATGGACTAACCAAAAAGGTGAAGCAATTTCTCCTTTAGAATTTATTCCAATTTTGGAAGAAAATGACATGATAAATGATGTGGGAGCATGGGTACTTCGAATGGCATTACGTACTTGTAGTGATTGGATTGATTATAATCCTCTTTTTACAGTAAGCGTAAATATTTCAGCTGTACAAATATTAGAGGAGACGTTTATTGAGGATGTAATTAAAATTATATCTGAGGAAAGTTTTCCTTATCAAAATCTTGTATTAGAGTTGACAGAAAGTCATACAGTACAAAATATGAGTATTTTACAAGATAAGTTTGAAATTCTACAATGTTTAGGAATTCGTATTGCTATGGATGATTTTGGTACAGGGTACTCTTCTTTAGAGATTTTAAAATTTTCTCCAATAGATATAGTTAAAATTGATAGAGTATTTGTCAAAGACATATTAAAAAGTAAGTTTGATGCTACATTCATACGATTTATTGTTGCAATTTGTCATGATGTAGGCATAAGAGTGTGTTTAGAAGGAGTAGAAACACAGGAGGAGTATGATTTAGTTAAGCAAATGAAACCAGATTACATACAGGGATATTTTTTTGGAAAGCCGCAAACAGCAAGAGAAATTTTAGCTATTTTAAAATTAGATATCTAATACTAATCAAATTTTCAATTTCACATTTACTTATATAATCTAGCAAGTAAATATATTTTAATTTTAACTGACATTTAACCTTAGATAAAAATAAAGAAAAAGTAAAATATAGGTAGATTATGTAAATATATATGCTATAATAGGGTTAACAAGAAGAAGCAGTCTACAATCTAAAGAGTGAGGTTCATGCGTAAAGAATATCCTCCCAACGTTAAGAAGGGAGGTGAATTGTGCATGGATATTTTTTTACGAGGTGTACTAGAACGTTTAGTTGCCAGTTTTATAGTTAACAAACTATTTGGAAAATGTAAAAAACCACTCGAAGCGGCAACTAAGAGTGGTTGGGAATTTGATTTAAAAATCACATTCCGTAAAAATGAGTAATTTTAAATTACGAACTCCACTCTACTGACAATAGATTGTAGTTCTTCTTGTTTTTTATTATACCACAAATTGATACAATTATTCAAAAAAAATATTTATATAATATGATATAATTATATAAATTTTGCAGTAATTTATGTATGTGATAGCTGCTATCAATTGAACTATTTATAGCTCACTGGAGATTTAACAAAAGGTATAAGCTATGATAGTGTCAAAGCAGGAAAAACTAATAAAGCTAGTAATATGATTGATGATGCTAGTTCAATTCTAATTATGTTCAAAATCTATTAATACACTATATTAAGTATTTGAATTGAGATTAAAATCTCATACAATTTTGTATCTTAGTTCAAAGTCTAAAAATCGGGTGGGACTTGGTAACTTCACTCATTATACAGGTACTGGTGATTAATCTAGGTTCGATTCATAGAACTTGAGACATAATATGTAATTCCACCTTAAAAAGACTAAGTTTGGGTAAGTTTAGTCTTTTTAAATTCTAAAATTCTTCTAATGCAGTTCATATTCAGTACACAAACTTTTGGTAATATATAAGTAAATCAAAGAGTGTATAGACACTAAATGAATTCAAATATACATACTTGTACATAAAATATATGATAATTTTGGGAGGTATAAACATGAAATGTCCTAACTGTGCTAGTGAGAAAATTCAAAAAAATATTAAATGGGGAGGAAAAGGAAATGCTGGTAATGTTGGACTAAGATATAGTTTACTAGGAGTAGCAACCGTATATTCTGATTTATGTTTGGATTGTGGTGAAATAGTTAGAACATACATAATGGAAAATACTGATGAGGATTGGCAGATAAAGAGAATAAAGAATATAAAAAAATAGAATAAGTTAAAAGGCTATCTTTGTAGATGGTCTTTTTTTATATAATAAATTGAAAAGGAGAATGAATTATGAAATTTGAAGAAGTATTACCACTAATAAAAAATGAAGAAAAAGCATTTAGATTATATTTGAATGGGAAAGGAATGTACATGCAAATGGATAAAGGCAGAAATTATGAGTTTTCATAAATTTATCCATTCTTTGTAATAAAAAACACATTAAATTCTTTTAATACATGGGTTCCAAGTGTAAGTGATATATTTGCAGAGGATTGGGAAGTAATAAGAGGAGAATGATAAGGGATGGATAGGATGTTAATAAATGATAAGAGTTTTTATCCAAATAATATTTATCCAGCAATAGACTTTCTCAAGATAAAAAGACAGTTAAAATCAATATACGTTTATGAGATTGAACAGTTATTCAAGTCTCAAGTTGAAAATTTTAGTATATCAAAACTTAAGAATTGATGCTTAAGAAGGTAGCAACTGTAAATAGTTGTTACCTTCTTTTTTAATAAATTTAAAGTTTATAAAACAATATATCTTTTCCTAATTAAATAATAGGATATTATTGTTATGATAGACACTAATATTACTGATATTATTGCAGTATCAAGTCTTCTTGTTAATAAACCCATGATTATATATTCTAAACCTATTAAATAGTGATAAAATATTTCTAGTTTAGTAGCTTTTTCTCTATCTATATTCCCATATTTTAATTCTAATTTATCTAAATATTTTTTCTTACAATAATTAGTTTTACCCTTGATTAAATATCCTACAGTAACTACTATTGTAAATGTTACTCCATAACTTAAAAATATAATGTTCCAAGAATTCATAGTAGAGATACCTCCATTTAGATTTATTTTCTTAATCAAAGTATATCAGTAGTATAAACATAAAGAGTGTCTAAAAAATTACAAATATTAACAAAGGGAATAAAATTATAGTAAAAGTTTTAATAATAAAACGAACAAAAACTATCATACTAAAACATAAGACATGTTATAATTGTATTACAAAGTTTCATTAATTACACTAAAAGCACTTCTGCAAAAGAGTGCTTATTTTTTTGGAATTCATTAATATATATGAACTATTAAGAACATTACTCAACACACTTTAAAATTGATTTAAATAGGTCTTTTTAACAACCTAAATCATATGATATAATAAAAAAATAGAAGTGTACTGCCAATACACTTCTATAGTTATAACTAAGCATTCTCATGTCGGGGAGTGCTTTTTTCATTTTTCCAAACAATATTATTTACTTCATCAATAATTATCAAATCAATCTCATTTTCTTCTAATATTTCTGTTGCAGTAAAAATTAGATTATCTAAGTCAAAACTTCGAGTTATTTCTAGTTGATTGTTGTTTAGAGTTCTTTTTAGTATGTAAGTCTTAAAACACACTTATATCACCTCTCATATTTATAAAAAAATTAAACATATATTAGCCTCTAAAATAGTTACATTAACTTGTGTTTTTAATAAACTTGTATTTACTCTTTTTTATCTAAAAGTATATTTATGAGCAAATATGCAACAAATAAAAAAATCTCAATGACACATAGTGTTATAGCTATAACTATAAGTGATTGATTTTTCCATGCACTATAAGCTATGATGAAAAGAAATGTAAAAGCGCATAATGTATAATTCATAATTTTAACTAATATATGACTTGTTTTCATTGTTAAGTATAAGTCTCTTTCATCTGCATTATCTTGTAATTCTTCAACAATGCCTTTTTTTGAAAAAGCATTGTAAAAATTAAAGATTGCTATTGTAATTAAAAGGAATGATGAAATTAGGAATCTTTGTTCTTTTAAAATGCAGTAAATAACTATGCTAGCACAGCATAACATAGAAGCTATAACAGCTACTATAAAACCTCGTCTATTCTTTACCTTCATGTTTTTTGTCCTCCATTTCTTTATTTTCTTTTAAACAACATAGTTCTTCAATAGTTATACCAAACACTTGTGCCATACGATAAGCAAGCATAAGAGAAGGACTATATTGCTCTTTTTCAATAGAAATAATTGTTCTGTTTGATACATGGACTAAATCAGCAAGTTGTTGCTGTGTTAAACTCATATTTGTTCGAAATTCTCGCACTTTTGTTTTCATTCCATACCCTCTCTCTATATGAAGCTAACTTCATGTGAAGTTAGCTTCATAATATCCTAAAAAGAGTAAAATGTCAATTTTTTTTAGAGAAAAGATAAAAATAAACTAAAAAAGTAGAATATATTGTAAATTTTACCTGTAGTTTTTGTATTAAAAAGTTCCTACTATTAGTTTAAGTTAAATTTTATGTTATATAGAAAGAAGGAATATATTATGCTAAATAAAAAATTACCAGATGCAGAATTAAAACTCATGAAATTTATTTGGAATTTGGCATACAAAACTGTAATATCAAAAGATGTTGCAGATGAAAACTATGGGTGGAAACATACAACTACAATTACAATCTTAGCAAGATTAACTAAAAAGGTTTTTTAATATCTCAGAGAATTAGAAGACATGTACACTATACAGTATTAGTGAAAGAAAAAGAATTTTTTGAGGTTTACATAACAATCCTTTATCAGAAATAATTTCAAAGCTACATAAAGAGGAAACAACAGAAGACAAAATAACAGAGATATGAGAATGGATAAAAACTTGGAAAGATGAAGATTAATAGAATAAAAGGTAGCTATTAAGTAGGGCTCAGTTCAATATAAGTGCTACCTTTTTATTGATATGGATAAAATATGGAAAAGTTATATAAAATTGTGGGTAACATATTTTACTGATATCTAACTGACATTTGACCTTTAAAATTAAAAAAATATTGATTTTATTAAATAATAACTACTTGATTTAGTAAATACTAAAGGATATAGTAACTATATAGACAACAAAGCGAAAAGGAGTGTACAAACCTTGGAAAAACAGTATTTTACTACAGGTGAATTTGCAAAACTATGTGGTGTTTCTAAGCAGACGTTGATTTTTTATGATAAAATAGGGATTTTTTCACCTGAATATAAAGATAAAAACAATTATAGATATTATTCAGTATATCAGTACGATACATTAGATATATTACAATCATTAAGAGAAATAGGCATGAGTTTAGAAGAGATAAAAGAATATATAAAAAATAGAAGCCCTCAACATTGTGTAGAAATGCTTAAAGAAGAAGAAAAAAAGATAAAAGAGAAAATAAAAAAATTAAAACAAATAAGTTCTAAAATACAAAACCGGATAAATACTACAGTTGAAGGTATTTCTAAGATATATAATGAAGAAATTTATATATCCAATAGATGTGAAGAATACTTAGTATTATCAAGTGATTTGAGTAGTATAAATGATGGCAATTTTATGATGGAATTGATTGATTTTACAAATTACTGTAAGTCAAAAAATCTGTATCAGGGGTATGAACTAGGAGCAATAGTAAGTAATGAAAATATAAAAAATGGAGAATATTTAAGTATATCAAGTTTTTATTTAAAAATAGATAAAAAAATAAAAGATAAAAAGCTATATATAAAGCCAGAAGGAATGTATGTGTGTATAAAGCATATTGGGAGATATGAAGACTCATATAAGTCCTATGAAAAATTAAAAAAATATATATACGATAATAACTATAAAATTATTGGTAATTCATATGAAGAAAGTATACTTGACTTTTTTTGCGAAAATAATGAAGAAAATTATATGACTGAGATTTCAATTCAAATATCTATATAAGAATTAAAAATTAAAATAGAGGTATATTCACGTGATAAGTAATTTTACTTATCACCTGAATATACCTCTATTTTAATAATAAAGTATATGAATTTTTAAATAATACTTATAGGATAAAGTTTAATGTTAACTAAATGCTAATTATACAAATAAATTATAAACAAAAGTTGTTAAAAAACAAACAACAAAAGCAAGTACAGTAGGCATTAAAAATCCTAAGGCAGTCCATTTTAAACTTCCAGTTTCTCTTTTTATAGTTAAAAGTGTTGTTGCACAAGGCCAATGAAGTAAGCTAAATAACATAACATTTAAAGCTGTTAAATAAGTCCAACCATGTTCTCTAAGAACTTGACCTAGAGCACTAAAGCTATCTAATTCTATCATAGAACCAGTTGCTAGATAAGCCATTAAAAGTATAGGTACAACTATCTCATTTGCTGGAAAACCAAGAATAAAAGCCATTAATATGAAGCCATCTAGGCCAATTAGCTTAGCTAAAGGGTCTAAAAAGTTTGCAACATGTGATAATATGCTCAAATCTCCTATATAGATATTTGCAAATATCCAAGTTATTACACCAGCAGGTATAGCCACCATTACAGCTCTTCCTAAAACAAATATTGTTCTATCTATTATAGAAGTATATAAAGTTCTACCTATTTGAGGAACTCTATAAGGAGGAAGTTCTAATGTAAATGTAGAAGGAACTCCTTTTAATAATGTTTTGGAAAGAGTATAAGAAACCAACAATGTTATTATAACTCCTAAAATTATTAATAAGGTTATACAAAATGCAGTTGCTATACTAGATACAAAAGAGCTAGTTACAACAGAGCTAAAAAATATTGTAGATATGGCTATTAAAGTAGGAAAACGACCATTACAAGGTACAAAGTTATTTGTAAGTATAGCAATAAGTCTTTCTCTTGGAGAGTCAATTATTCTACAACCAATAACTCCAGCAGCATTACATCCAAATCCCATACACATAGTCAGGCACTGTTTACCATGAGCACATGCTTTTTTAAATAGATGGTCTAAGTTAAATGCAACTCTTGGCAAATATCCAAAATCCTCAAGTAATGTGAATAATGGAAAAAAGATTGCCATAGGAGGTAACATTACAGAAATTACCCATGCTAAAGTTCTATATAATCCTAATACTAACATATCATTTAACCACAATGGACAATTAATACTATTTAATATATTTGAAATACTTGGTTCAAATCCAAGTAATAAATTAGATAATAAAGTGGATGGATAGTTAGCACCTTCTATAGTAATCCACAGTATAGTACCTAATAATAAGAGCATTATTGGAAGTCCAAATATTTTAGATGTTAATATTTTATCTACTTTTTCTTCTCTATCTGTTGGTTTTTTAGCATTATTAGAACAACACTTATCACTTAATTTTTTAGCATAATCATAATTGATTTTAGTAAATTCATCTCTAGTCTTCTGTTTGTTTATATCATTTGGAACTTTTTTCTTTACTTCGTTAATAGCATCTATAGAATCTTTATCTATATAATTACTCATAGATTCAAAAATACTTTCATCGCCATCAATAAGTCTAAGACCCAACCACCTAGAATTTATATTTGGCATGATATCATCTAACTCTGGTTGAATTGATTTTACTGTGTTTTCTATATTTTCGCTGTATTTTACTGGTTTATTATTAAACTTGTATCTATCAAAAGATACGTCATTTAAAATTTCTAATAGTTCACCCATACCAGAACCATTTCTTGCAGCAGTTAAAACAACTGGAATTCCAAGAGATTCCTCTAAGAAATCTTTATTAATATTAATACCTTTTTTTCTAGCTTCATCTATCAAATTTATACACAAAATGACTTTATCTGTGAGTTCCATTACTTGAAAAACTAAATTTAAATTTCTTTCAAGACATGTAGCATCACACACTACTATTACTGCATCTGGATTACCAAAGCATATAAAATCACGAGCTACAACCTCTTCTTGTGACAAAGCAAATAGAGAATATGTTCCTGGTAAATCTATTAATGCATACTCTGTATTTTGATATTTGAAATTACCACGAGCTGTAGCTACAGTTTTTCCTGGCCAATTTCCAGTGTGTTGTCTAAGTCCAGTAAGATGATTAAATACAGTACTTTTACCTGTATTTGGATTACCAGCTAGTGCAATTACAAACTGGTCTTCCTTGTTATCTATATCAAACATGTCTTTTAAAGAATTCATTTTAGTTGAGTTGTGTGTTAAACCCATATTAATATCCTCCTGCTAGAAAATTTTAAATGTCAGAAACTAATATTAGTCTACTTTCTTCTTGTCGTAGAGCTATCTTGCTACCTCTGATGTTGTAGACAGTTAAATTATTTTTTGGTCCTTTTCTAACTACATCTATAACAGCTCCTCTAGTAAGACCAAGCGCTAACATTCTCTCTCTTAAATTACCACTAGATAATATATCTTCAACTTTAACAGTTTTTTTCACTTGAATATCATTAAGGTTTTTCATAGTAGCACCTCCATGCATGAAATTTAGCCTGAGCTAATCTTCTTATTTTAAACTATGCACTATGCTATTACCTTGTTACTTTTTGCAAAAAAAAGATAGGCAATATGCCTATCACAAAGTTGGGTATAATTCTTACTTTTGGGGAAAGTAGAATATAGAATAAAAATTAACATTTTGAATCTATATAATTATTGAATTTTGATAATAAAAAAGTCAGAAAGCGCAAAAGCCTTCTGACTTATATAAGGTATTTTCAAATACCTAGATATCAATTCAATATTTAATTTATGACTTAATTATATATTAACAATGTTAGCTTGTCAACACTATAATCTCATTTTAATATGTTCAATACCTGCTTCATCATACACTTCTGAAATTTCTTTAAAACCACAAGATAAGTAAAGATTTTTTATGTAAGCCTGTGCTGATAAGGTTATATTATTTTCATGCAAATTAACCTTTATAAAGTCTATAGCACAGTCCATCATTTTCTTTGCCAAGCCCTTTTTTCGATGAGTAGAAAGAACTAAAACCCTACCAATAGAAACATCATTATAAGAGCTATATTTTTTAGGGATTATTCTGGCATAAGCACAAATCAACCCATTCTCTTCTAAAAATATATGATAAGAGTTTTTGTCTACATCATCATAATCATTTAATGAAAATATCCTCTGTTCGCATGCAAATACTTCATATCTTGACTTTGCTATTTCGTAAAACTCATTTAGACTTAAATCATTAAAGTGTTTTATTTTAAACATAATAATTACCTCCTAAGTATATTAAAACCAAATATTAAGATATATTATACCATTTTATAATTTTTAACAGTAATACTTTTATTAAAATAGGTATGTGTTAAAAATATTTTAAAAAAGTGTTATACTGTATTAAAAACAAAATATTAGTTAGAAAAATTATGGTTTGTGGAGGAAGTTGTTTTGAATACTACCAAAAAATTAACTGAAGCGGCTTTATTGTCGTCTTTATTTATAGTAATAACAATTATAGCTGTAGGGACTGGGTTTGGATATGCCATTTATTTAGATTTTATAGTGCCAATATTTTTTTGTATAATATGTTTAAAGTGTGATTTAAAGTATACTGTTTTATCTGGAGTTATATCTCTTTTAATAATTTCCTTGGTGCTTGGAAACTTGGGAACTGCTATTTGGGCAAGTCAGAGTGTCTTACTTGGTATAATATGTGGTTATTTGATAAGTAAATCATCAACAGTTATGGATGATTTAGTATATGGTTCAATTATTGGAGTCATTATAATGGTTTTTATTGATATATATGCTTCAGCATTAATAGGATACAGTTTTATGAGAGAATTTCAAGGATATAGTAAATTGATTTATTTTAATGAATACTCAGATTCTATTTTTTACTTACTGATAGCACTATTTCCTTTTGGAATGGTTTTTTGTATATACTTTTTAAGTTTGATTATGGGACATAAATTACATATTTTAAACTCTAATGCATTAAAAAAGTTTCTAGTGTTTAAGAGTTTTAGATTTTTAAATCAATTTTTATGTTGCTCAAAGAAAGTTTTTTATATGTGTGTGTTTTATTTAACTATTTTTGAAGTTACAAATATATTAAATATTAAAACTGAGTTAGTTTACTTAAAAACAATTTTTATATCAATTGGATATTTGTGTATGTATTTTGTTATTAGAGATTCCTGTATGTCACTACAAAATTTTATAATAACTAAATTTGGAAAAGTAGCATACGCTAGAATTTCTTTTTTGATAGTAGTTATATCTTTATTTCTAATGTTTAAGATAACTGTTATTGGATTAATAATTATAAATGCATTTTTAAATAAGAAAATGAATATAAGATTGACTCAAATTAATATTGTCGATAAACAAATAAATATTTTAATTGAAAAATAAACTTTATACATTGGTAAAAAATATAAAAAAGTAGTATAATGTAAAAAAACATGTATATAATAATAAAAAAGGTTGACAAAATGTAAAAATAATAATATATTATGAGTAAGTTAAGAAAAATTTCTTGTAATTGATGAAATAATCTGAATATATAAGTGCTGTGAAGAGAAGAAGTAGAGCTGAATTTTATTTAACAGAGAGTTCCAGTTTGGTGAAATGGAATAAATTGATTTAGTTTGAATACATCTTGGAGCAATATCTCTGAAAGATAACAACCACTAAGAGATATCGGAATAGTACACGTTATAGTACATGAGTAAACAAATTATACTCTACAGAGATTAATATCGTGAGATATTAGTGAACTAAGGTGGTAACACGTAAGCAATGCTTTCGTCCTTTTAATAGGATGAGAGCTTTTTTTATTATAAAAATAAAAATCATAGATTATATAAATATTTTAGGAGGAATGAAAATGAAATCAATAGACGAGCAAATGCGAATCATTATGAAAGGTGTAGACGACTTAATAGACGAAAAAGAGCTAAGAGAAAAACTTATTAAATCAGAAAAAGAAGGAAAACCTATGATAGTAAAATTGGGGTTAGATCCAAGTGCTCCAGATATACACTTAGGTCATACAGTAGTTCTTAGAAAGATGAAACAATTACAAGATTTAGGTCATCAAATAGTAATTATAATTGGAGATTTTACAGGTAAAATTGGAGACCCAACTGGAAAATCTAAAGCTAGAAAAGCTTTAACAACAGAGCAAGTTCTTGAAAATGCAAAAACTTATCAAGAACAAATATTTAAAGTTCTAGATAAAGAAAAAACTATTGTAAGATTTAATAGTGAATGGCTAGCTAAATTAAACTTTGAAGATGTAATAAAATTAGCTGCAACTATTACTGTTGCGAGAATGTTGGAAAGAGAAGATTTTAAGAAGAGATATGAAGGACAAATGCCAATATCAGTGCATGAATTTTTCTATCCATTGATGCAAGCATATGATTCAATAGCATTAGAAGCTGATATAGAGCTTGGTGGAACTGACCAAAGATTTAACTTATTAATGGGAAGATCTTTACAAAGAGAATTTGGTATGGAATCTCAAATAGTAATAATGATGCCTTTAATAGAAGGTTTAGATGGAAAAGAAAAAATGAGTAAGAGTTTAGGTAACTATATTGGAATAGATGAAGAAGCTGGAATAATGTACCAAAAATCTATGGAGATTCCTGATGAACTTATAGTTAAATACTATAATTTAGTAACTGATGTTCATCCTGATGAAGTTAATAAAATTGAAACTCAGTTAAAAGATGGTTCAGTAAATCCAAGAGATATAAAAATGAATCTAGCAAGAGAAATAGTAACTTTATACCATGGAGAAGAAGCTGCTAAAGAAGCTGAGGAAAGGTTTAAATCTGTATTCCAAAAAGGTCAAATACCTGAAGATATACAAACAATTCAAGTTAAACAAGAAGAATTTGATTTAATTGAAGTATTAGTTTCTAATGAGATTGTTAAAAGTAAGAGTGAAGTTAGAAGATTAGCATCTCAAGGTGGAGTAAAAGTAAATGGTGAGAAAGTGGAAGATTTAAGTACAGTTGCTAAAGAAAGCGAACTTGTTGTTCAAATAGGAAAGAAAAAATTTGTAAAAATAGAGTTAGTAAAGTAAAATAAAAGCAAGTTCGTTGGTTATATAAAAGTATAATCAATGAACTTGCTTTTTTATTATATTAAGGTTTTAAATTGGTAACCATTATCTTTAAAATATGTTATAATTTGGTCTAGTGCATTTACTGTTTCTTGCTTTCCATAAGTATCATGCATTAAAAGTACAACTATTTCTTTACCTTCAGAAGATTTCTTTGCATGTTCAAATAACTCTTGAGCATTTTTCTTTTTACCTTCTGCATCAGCATTTAGAGCATTCCAGTCTATTGATGCCATATTTTTTTCTTTTAAGTAGTTACCTAAAGGTTCCATATTTTTCCATGACATATATCCACCTGGGCATCTAACTACATGTGATGAAAAATTCTTTCCTAGAACTTTTTTCATGGCTTCATCTGTTTTATTAAGTTCATTTACAAATGTATCAAGATTTAGGCTTCTGCCAGGGTATAGTTTTTTGTAGTCATGAGAATATGAGTGATGAGCTATTGCATTTCCCTCATCAAATGTTCTTTTTAAAATTTCATTGGCACCTTTTCGTTCAAGAGAATCCCCCTTAATAAAGAAAGTTCCTTTAACATCGTGTCTTTTTAAGATATCTAGGACTTGTGGAGTATTAGTAGTAGATGGTCCATCATCGAATGTAAGGAATACTATTTTTTCTCCATTATTTGAATAGTCGTATTTGTTAAGTTTATCCCAAACTGATTTTGCGTCATATCCATATTCTTTTGCAGCTTCTTTTTTTGCACCAATGATAGGCTCATTTTTTTCTTTTTCAATTCTTTCTTTTTCTAATTTTTCAGCTTTAAGCTTTTCTTGAGTTTCTTTAATTTCTCTTTTCTTGGACATATCCGCCCATGCCATAGAAAAAATACCAATAACTATTACAACAATTATAGTAAGTGCCATAGTTTTCTTTTTTCTTTTTTTTACCATGATTTCAACATTCCCCCTTTTTGTCGAATTGTATCAAAAATATATTATAATTATATCGAAGAAAGTAGAAAAAGTAAACCGACAAAGTTGTAACTAAAATAACTAAAGTGTAACTTATACAACATTATTTGCATAATATTAAATTATCCTAGATATTGAAATTATCTATAAAAAAATTTAATATAAGTAAAAAAAATATAAAAAAGGTAAAAATTTATTAAAAAGGTGTTTACAAAAAATGATTAATATATTAATGTTAAATAGTGGATATAAATCTAGATTTAAAATACTGAAAAAATTTACTATAACTATATAAATTTATAGTAATGCTTATAGAAAAACTCTCTTGCTGTTTAGGGGGTTTATAATTTTGCAAAAAAATAAAAAGGAGGGGGCTTTATTGAAAAAATACTTTGGAGAAATAGGACTAATATTCATAGCAATTATATGGGGAAGTGGCTTTGTAGCAACCCAATTTGCACTAGATGGTGGGCTTACACCTCTACAAATAATAACTATAAGATTTTTCTTGGCAGCTGTAATTATGAATTTATTATTTTTTAAACAAATTCGTGCCAATATGGGAAAGCATTTATTAAAAGCAGGAGGGCTTTTAGGAATATTTTTATTTTTAGCCTTTACAGTACAAACCATTGGACTTATGTACACTACACCATCTAAAAATGCATTTATAACAGCAGCAAATGTTGTAATAGTTCCATTCATAGGATTTATACTTTATAGAAGAAAACTAGATAAAATAGGATTAATAAGTAGTTTAGTAGCTCTTGTAGGTATAGGTATACTTTCTTTAGAGGCTGATTTCTCTATTAATTTTGGAGATTTATTAACACTGATATGTTCATTTGGATTTGCATTTCATATATTCTTTACTAGCGAATTTGCTAAAGATAACAATCCAATGGCATTAACAGCTATTCAATTTACTGTAGCATTTTTACTGTCTTTAGTAGTTCAGACATTTGCAGGACAGTTGAAAATGGAAGCTGAATTGTCTGGATATATGGGAACTATATATTTAGCTATATTTAGTACTTCAATAGGGTTTTTATTCCAAACTATATGTCAAAAGAGAGTTGATGGAACTAGAACAGCCATAATACTATCTACTGAAGCTATATTTGGGACTATATTTTCTATAATAATTTTAAAAGAACCTATTACAGCCAAATTAGTTATTGGTAGTATATTGATATTTGGTGCAATTATAACAGCAGAAACTAAATTATCATTTTTAAAAAGTAAAAAAGTAGAACTTAAAGAGTCAAAAGATTCTTCACTAGAAAGTATTTAAATAGACAATTGTTTCCTAATTAATCAAATAAAGTATATATTATGTAGAAATTTGACATCAAAACTTAGTTGATACCAATGTTTCAAAGTGATAAAATTAATTAGGAAATAAATTTTATTTTTAGTGTTTAAACTATAGTACATGGGGTATATATATTCTTGTAGCAAGTTATTAAACTTTAAAATAAAAATTTAATTAATATAAAATTGGGAGGAATTTAATTATGAAAAAATTTGTTTGTACAGTATGTGGATATATACATGAAGGAGATGCTGCACCAGCACAATGTCCAGTATGTAAAGTTGGAGCTGATAAATTCGAAGAAATGAAAGGTGAAATGGTTTGGGCTGACGAACATAGAATAGGAGTAGCTCAAGGTGTGGATGCAGAAATAATCGAAGGATTAAGAGCTAACTTTACTGGTGAATGTACAGAAGTAGGAATGTATTTAGCAATGAGTAGACAAGCTGATAGAGAAGGATATCCAGAAGTAGCAGAAGCATATAAGAGAATAGCTTTTGAAGAAGCTGAACATGCTGCTAAATTTGCAGAACTTCTTGGAGAAGTTGTAGTTGCAGATACAAAAGAAAACTTAAGAGTTAGAGTTGACGCTGAATATGGTGCAACTGATGGGAAATTAAAATTAGCTAAGAGAGCTAAAGAATTAGGATTAGATGCTATACATGATACAGTACATGAAATGTGTAAAGATGAAGCTAGACATGGTAAAGCATTCTTAGGATTATTAAATAGACATTTTGGAAAATAATAATTAAAAACATAGATTAAAAGGAGAAACTTTGGTTTCTCCTTTTTTAAATTATACAAAAAATATAAAAAAATCTTTGTAATAAAAGGGTGAAGATAATATGAAATCGGTATCTGTTAGAAGCTGTAAAAATTATGAGTATGAAAATGTAAGATTTTCTATTGAAAAAATTTTAGAGGACATTGGAGGGCTTAACAAGTTTGTAAAAGAAGGAAGTAAAGTACTTGTAAAACCAAATCTACTGATGAAAAAAAAGCCTGAAGAAGCTACAACTACTCATCCTATGGTAGTAAGGGTTGTATGCGAAAAGCTTTTAGAATTAAACTGTGATGTAGTAGTAGCAGATAGTCCTGGTGGACCATATAATCAAGCCTCTCTTAAAAGTATATATAAGACATCTGGAATTGAAAAGGTAGCAAATGATTTAGGTATCAAATTAAATTATGATGTTTCAGATGTTAAGATACATAGTGAAAAAGCGCATGCTCTTAAATATATGGATATTATTAAACCAGTAATAGATGCTGATTATGTAATAAATCTTTGTAAATTAAAAACACATGTGATGGCAACTTTTACTGGTGGAACAAAAAACTTATATGGATGTATAGCTGGATTAAAAAAAGCAGAAATACATTATAGATTTCCTACAGAGGAATTATTTTGTGAAAATGTACTTTTAGATATTTGTGATTATGTAAATCCGACACTGACAATTATGGATGGAATTGTAGGGATGGAAGGGGATGGTCCTTCAGCAGGAAACCCTAAAGAAATAGGTGTTTTATTAGCATCACAAAATCCATATGCTATAGATGTTGTTGCATGTAAGATTATAGGTTTGCTTCCAAATAAAGTTGCTACAATTAGAGGGGCTATTAAAAGAGAGTATATAAAAGAAGACTTTTTAGATATTGAGATTGTAGGAGAAGATATAAAGGATTTAATTATAAAAGATTATAAGGTACCAATTGTAAGTAAAGATTTAAGGCTATTTTCTGTAAAATTGCCAAAATTTTTAAATGAACCTATTTCAAAACTTATAACACCAAAGCCAGTGGTTAGATTTAAAGATTGTATAAAATGTGGAAAGTGCAAGGAAGCTTGTCCTGCAAATACCATAGAGATAGGGAATAGAGGTGCTCTTATAGATTTAAATAAATGTATAAGATGTTACTGTTGTCATGAACTTTGTCCTAAAAAGGCTATTGATGTCAAACGTAATTTTGTATTTAAGTATGTAAAATAATGTATAATATTATATGAGTCTATATAAATGAAAATTATAAAGGAGAAATAACATGATTTTAATTAAAAATGGTAGAGTGATAGACCCTAAGAGTCAAAGAGATGAGAAAATAGATTTAATTATAAAAGAAAATAAAATCTATAAAATAGGTAATTTTGATGAAAATGATGAATTTGAAAAAATAATAGATGCTAGTGGGAATATAGTTGCACCTGGATTAGTAGATGTACATGTACATTTTAGAGACCCAGGATTTACATATAAAGAAGATATAGATAGTGGAGCTAAATCTGCAGCTAGAGGTGGATTTACAACAGTTATATGTATGGCAAATACTGACCCAATTGTAGATAATGAAGATACTTTTAACTATGTGAAGGAAAAAGCAAAAAATGCATGTATAAATGTTTTACAAGCAGCAGCTATAACAAAAGGTTTTGAAGGTAAAGAGTTAGTGGATATGGAAAATCTTAAAAAGGCTGGAGTTCCAGGATTTACTGATGATGGATTACCTTTAATGGATAGCAGTCTAATTATGGAAGCAATGATTAAGGCAAAAGAGTTAGATGTACCACTTAGTTTTCATGAAGAAGACCCTTCTTTAGTTGGAAATCCTGGCGTAAATGCAGGAAAGATAGCTTCAGAGCTTGGTCTAAAAGGTGCATCGAATGTAGCAGAAGATGTAATGGTTGCTAGAGATTGCATGTTAGCACTAAAAACTGGTGCTAAGATTGATATACAACATATAAGTTCTGGGGTTTCTGTTGATATGGTTAGATTTGCAAAATATCTTGGAGCAAACGTAGTTGCAGAAGCTTCACCACATCACTTTACACTGACTGAGGAAGATGTATTAGAGTTTGGAACAAATGCAAAAATGAATCCGCCTTTAAGAACTAAGTGGGATAGAGATAAGATTATAGAAGGGTTAAATGATGGTACTATTGAGATAATAGCAACAGACCATGCACCTCATAGTAAAGAAGAAAAAGATAGAGAGTTTATAAAAGCTCCAAGTGGTATTATAGGGCTTGAAACTTCGTTGTCTCTTGGAATAACAAACTTAGTATATAAAAATCATCTTAGTATGATGCAGTTAATAGAAAAAATGTCTACAAATCCTGCAAAACTATACAATTTAAATGTTGGTTTTATAGAAGAAGGAGCAGTAGCAGATATTGTTATATTTAATCCTGAAGAAGAATGGATAGTTGAAGATTTTGCTTCTAAAGCTGACAATTCCCCATTTAGAGGTAAATCTCTATATGGGAAAGTTAATTATACTATATGTAATGGAGAAGTTGTATACAACGCTTAAGGTTGTGTTTTAAGGGTGGTGAATACAGTGATTGAAAGCAAAAGATTATATATTAGACAAATGAATCATAGTGATTTTAAGGAAATAAGTAAAATGTTACAAGATTCAGAAGTAATGTATGCATGGGAACATGCTTTTTCTGATGAAGAAGTTACAGAATGGATTGATAGAAATATACAGAGATATAATAATGATGGATATGGATATTTTATTGTTATAGATAAGTATATAGATAATGTAGTGGGGCAAATAGGCCTTATAAAACAGGACATAGGGTTAGGAATAGGTTATATAGTAAAAAGAGAATATTGGAATCAAGGTTATGCTACAGAAGGTGCTACTATATGTATAGATTATGCTATTAGAAACTTAAATGTAGATACTTTAGTAGCAGATATCAGACCTGAAAATATAGCATCTATAAATGTGGCAAAAAAACTAGGTATGAAGAAAATATCTGAGTGCGACAAGATTTATAGAGGACAAGTAATGAAACATGATGTCTACCAATTAAAAGTAACAGGATTAACTACAAAAATTGTTGAAATAGTAGATTATAATCCAAATTGGAAGTATGAGTTTGAAAAATTAAAATCTACACTAGAAAAGACTCTAGGTAATTCGATTTTGAAAATAGAACATGTTGGTAGCACATCTGTTGAAGGGCTTTCTGCAAAACCTAGATTAGATGTTGATATAATAATTGGAGATTATAGCTACTTAAATGATGTTGTCAGTAAACTAAAAAAATTAGGGTATAAACATCTAGGCAATTTAGAAGTAGAAGGAAGAGAAGCATTTTCTTATGAGACAACTAGTTTCATGGAGCATAATTTATATGTATGTCCTAAAGATGGGAAAGGATATTTAGAGCATATTAAATTTCGAGAGTATTTGAGACTAAATCCAGATAAGGTTAAAGAATATTCTGACTTAAAAAAGAAGCTAGCAAAACTTTATAGGTATGATGTTAACTCTTATTGTGATAACAAAACAGATTTCATAAGAGGCATAATAGATTAGATATTAATATTAAAAATATTTAAAGCAAATAATTCATTAGTAATTTTGAAAATAACAATGCACTATTATATTTGATTTGAAAAAGATTAAGTTCTTAATCTATCATATATAATAGTGCATTAAATATTTAAGCATGTTTTAGAAAACAATTTAAAAATAATAACTTATTAATGGAAATACTATTTATAAATTGCCTTTATAGGGTCTAGTTTAGAGGCTTTAAAGGCTGGTATTAAACCAAATACAACTCCAGTTAATATAGTAGCCAAAATAGCATAAAGTAAGCTATTTAAGCTAGGAATTGCTTCAAATCCAATGTATTTAGAAACATAGTTAGTAGCAATAAATCCAACTATAGTTCCTAAAATTCCTCCACATACCGTTATAAAAACAGCTTCAACTAAAAATTGAAATAATATAGACCTAGGTTTTGCACCAATAGCACGTCTTATACCAATCTCTCTTTGTCTTTCCATAACTGATACATACATTATATTCATTACACCAATACCACCAACAAACATTGCAACTACAGTTATTATAGATACATATTTATTGACATTAGAATTGATGCTTTCAAGATAAGCTGTTTGTTCAGTTGGGTCTGGTGTAGTATAAGAACCATTGATACCAGGATGCATTTCATATAGTTTAGCTATAATATTGTTTGCAACTTCATTCACATTATATCCTTTAGAACAAACTAAGTCTAACTGATAAATTTCAGTGGAGTAAGAGTTTTGACTCATTAGACTATCAAAAGCTTTTTTAGGTATAAGAGAAGTTATAAATTGCATATCTTGATAACCTCCTAAAAATCCTCCAGCTTGTTGTTGGTTAGAAGAATCATCCAATACTCCAATTATTTCAAATATAGTTCCATTTACATTAATACCATGGCCTAAAGCGTCTTCTGGATTTTCAAAAATTTCACTTGCACTTTGCTGTGTAAGTAGAATTACCTTTCTTTTTTCATCATCCAAGGA
Organism: Clostridioides sp. ES-S-0010-02; assembly: GCA_020641055.1. Lineage (NCBI taxonomy): Bacteria > Bacillati > Bacillota > Clostridia > Peptostreptococcales > Peptostreptococcaceae > Clostridioides > Clostridioides sp. ES-S-0010-02. The sequence goes on along the minus strand of CP067345.1, from coordinate 2,784,891 downwards.
AAAATCTCTACCACAGATTAAATTTATTTTTGAATCTTTTTTTACTGGTCCAACTTCCACATAAGTCGTTTTTTTATCAAAAGATGCCTCAGAAGAATAAGTTGAATCAAGATTAAATCCATCTCTTGCAGGAGCAATTCTTTCTACACCTTCAACAAATGATAATTCTTCTAAATCTTTTGCATTGAATGGCTTTAAAAATATACTCATATCATTGGTAAGACCTGTGTTATCAGCTGATTCAAATGAAATAGTAGTTTTATTAGGATTAGCGTTATTTACAGATTTCTTGATTTCTTTTTGAAATCCATTACCTATAGAACTAACAAGTATTACTGAAGTTATTCCTATAATAATCCAAAGTAAAGCTACAAAGACACGAAGCTTGTGCCCCTTTAAATTAGCCAAAGAATTTTTTAATAAGCCCATGATTACACCTCCGAAGTAAACACACCATCTTTAAGTCGTATGACCTTAGTTGCATACTTAGTCAAATCCTGATCATGTGTAACCATTATTATAGTCTTGCCTTGTTCATTAAGTTCTGTCAAAAGTTCCATAATTTCCCTGCTAGTTTCACTATCCAATGCTCCAGTTGGTTCATCAGCAAAGATTATTTGAGGGTCATTTGCCAAACAACGTGCAATAGCTACACGTTGTTGCTGACCACCAGATAATTGAAGAGGTTTTTGTTTGATTTTATCTAAAAGCCCAACAGATTTTAGTTTGCTCTTAACAATTTCTTCTCTTTCAGATTTTTTTAATATTTTATTGTAAATTAGAGGTAGCTCTACATTTTGATATATATTTAAAGTTTCTATTAAATTAAATTGTTGAAAAACAAAACCAATATTGATATTTCTAAAAACAGAACGCTCATTTTCACTGAGATTAGTTACATCTGTGCCATCAAATATATATCTTCCTTCGTCAAACACATCAAGAAAACCTAAGATGTTAAGTAAAGTGGTTTTACCACTACCAGATTTACCCATTATCATGACAAATTCTCCAGATTCAATTTCTAAATTTAAGGATTTTAAAACATGTAATTCATCTTTCCCTACTTTGTAATATTTTTGAATATTTTCTAATTTAATTAACATATGTAAATTAATTCACATCCATATTAACTTCTTTTAAATTTTTGTCTGGAGTAGCATCTCCATTATTATTAGAGCCAGCAGTTACACCATCACCTTGAACTGGGTCTCCTTCTTTCATTTCTTTAGTAGGGTATTTTATTACTATATCACCTTGTTCAAGACCGCCTCTAATTACAGCAAAGTCATTATTTTTACTTGCAACATCTACAATTTGTTTTTTCAAGATTCCATCTAAGTCTTTAAATACATATGAGTGCTTTTTATCCTTAAGTACACAAGATGCTGGTATTTTAAAGCTTGAGTTAGCTACTTCAAGTGATGCTTGAAGATGGAATCCATTTGTCAACCCTTCTTGGTTATCAAATGCTATGTTTATATCATAATAAGATAAAGTACTTTGTTGAGCTCCCATCTCGCTACTTGGAGTAGATGGCTTATCAGATATAAAACTTATTCTACCAGTAAGATTTTGGTCAGTTGAGAAAACTAATATATTAACCATTTGGTCAATTTTCATCTTAGGTAAATCTTGTTCACTTGCTTGCCCATTCATATAAAACTCTAGACCTTGAATAGTCATAAATGAAGCTGGTTGGTCTGGATTTCCAGTTTGGTCATTTAAATATACAGTACCATCAAAAGGAGCAGTAGTTCTATCATATGCTTTCTTATCTAAAGAAGCTATCTGAGAGTTTAAAGCTGTTATTTGTGCATTTATAGAAGCTATAGCATCTCTATTTTCATCAATATTTGCAAGTGATATCTTTTGTTTTTTATATTGGCTAAGTTGTGATTTTAGACTATCTATTTCTGATATTATAGTTGGATTTTTAGCAGTAAAAAGAAGGTCTCCTTGATTTACCTTTTGACCATTTGTAACATTTACATCACTTAACTCATAATCTCCAGAAATATTAAAGTCTTTAGTTTGCTTAGGAACAACCATACCATTTATAAATATTTTTTCGTTTTCTGGAATAGTGTATGTTTCTATGAAGTTTTCATTAGTTTGTAATTCAGTATTTTTTGAATCGACATAAGCAAGTACCCCTAATATTAAAAGTATGATTATCACGATTCCTGCATAGATTTTAAATCTCTTGTTTTTAAAAGGATTATTTTTAAAACCTTTATTTTTAGCTTTGAAATTATTACTTCCAAAGCTAGTATTTTTAAAGCTATTACTCTTAAAGCTACTATTTCTAAATTTTTTATTTTTAAATTTTTTTAGAAAAGACATGTTTTCCTCCTTTGTATAAAAACTACTTATTATATACTGGGATGTACATATAGAATCATTATAAGAAGCATGTTGAATATAAGTCAAATGAAAATAACTTATCAATATATAAGATACTATAGATAATCTTTGAATGTAATAGTAATTTTTGTATATTGATTGTACTCTGAATCTACATCAATTTTATGGCCAAGTTTGTCACAAAGTTCTTTTACTAAATAAAGACCAAGCCCTGTAGATTTAGTGTTATTTCTTCCATTATTACCTGTAAATCCCTTATTGAATATTCGATTTAAATCTTCCTTTTTTATACCACAGCCAGTATCTTCCACCCTTAATTGTAAATAATTTTTGTGGGTTTTGCAATAGATAGATATATTATCTTCTATTGAGGCATATTTTAGGGAATTATTTAATAATTGCTCGAATATGAAGTGAAGCCATTTTTCGTCTGATAAAACTGTATAATTCAAATTATTTAAGTTTAAAATTATTTTTTTTGAGATAAAATATTTTGAATATTTTCTTATAATATCTCTAAGAATATTTTCAATATTTACTTCTTGAATCAAAAAATCTTTATGAAAATCTTCAAGTCTAGATAAATATAAAATTCTTTCAACAGAATTTTCAATTCTAAATATCTCTTTATCAATATCATCTGAAATTTTTTCTTCGATTAAATCTTCGTTTTGTTCAAGTACTAGTTTAATTATTGCTATAGGTATTTTTATATCATGTACCCACATACTCATAATTTCTTTATTTTCTTCAAATTTCTTAGTATTGATATCTATTATATCATCACACTGGTTTTGATAACCTTTAATTATATCCAAATATATTTTTTCTTCATTTGTACATTTAACTAATTCTATATCATTAGTACTAACTTTGAATGTATTATTTTTAATTTTCTCTAAAAATCTATTTTTCTTAATGTAGCCAGTAAGTATATATATAAATGAAAATACTATATTTACAATTAATATGTATACAATAGTATCTACTAAGAGAGCATCAATAGGAGAAAATATAATAACTGCTATCGTAAAAAGTAAGAAACCAAAGTTGTATACTAAAAATTCGAGTTTATCTTTGAGAAAATCTTTAAAACTCATAAATTCACCTACTTAAAACTATTTTAACTGATTATATAACCTAATCCTCTTTTAGTTTCTATAAAGTCTTCCAATCCAATTTCACTTAATTTTGAACGTATTCTGTTTACATTAACAGTGAGAGTATTATCATCTACAAACCAATCATTATCCCATAATTTTTTCATAAGTTTATTTCTACTAACTATTTTACTTTTATTCCTCATAAGTTCATGAAGAATTTTAATTTCATTTTTGGTTAGCTCAATAGTACTATCTTTATAACATATAGTTGCAGTTGATAAATCCAAAGTAACCCCATTATGGACAATTTTATTTGAATTATTATCAACAAAATTATAAGTTCTTCTTAAAAGAGCATTTACTTTAGCTATTAAAACATCTATAGAAAATGGTTTTTGTATATAATCATCTGCGCCTAGATTTACACCCATTATCACATCCATATTAGAATTTCTTGAAGAAATAAATATTATTGGAACTTTGGAAATTCTTCTTATCTCATTACACCAATGAAATCCATCATAAAATGGAAGATTTATATCTAATAAAACCAATTGTGGTTTATAATGCTTAAATTCTTCTATTATGTTTTCAAGATTTTCTATTTGATAGACAATATGTCCCCATTTAGAAAGACAATCTGCTATTTGATGTTTTAATGAAACATCATCTTCAATTACCATTATTTTAAACATTTTTACCTCCTAATCCAGAATAGTTATATTAACATAACTATATTTTACTTGATAAGTTCAAACATTTCTACCTTATAATTTAAAATAATTATATTAATATAACTATATTTTACTTGACAAATTATATTTTAAATATAATTCTAGTAAAAAGGAAGAAATATAATTAATACTTACAGAAATGTAACATTATATTAATATAAGTAAATGGTTAAAAACTACTTTAATATATATAATATATTTATAAGAATTGGAAAATGAGCAATTATGTTGAGGAGTGGTAAGTAATTATGGAAGAAATATTAATTGTTGAAAATATAAAAAAGAGTATGGTAGAAAAGGCTCAAAATATGAAGCTTTAAAGGGAATAAGTTTTAAAGTTTATAAAGGCGAATTTGTAGGTATTATGGGTTCATCTGGAGCTGGAAAATCAACTCTTTTGAACATTATTTCTACAATAGATTTGCCTTCATCAGGAAATGTTTATATAGAGAATAAGAATATTATTAAAATGAAACAAAATAAATTAGCCGACTTTAGACGTGATAATCTTGGATTTGTATTTCAAGACTCTAACCTTTTAGATACATTAACTATAAAAGAAAATATAATGCTACCTCTTTCTTTAAAAAATGAAAAAGTATCAGTAATAGAAAGTAGAATAAAAGAAGTTTCAAAATCACTAAATATAGAATCAGTATTAGATAAATATCCTAATGAAGTCTCAGGTGGACAAAAACAAAGAGGCGCTGTTTGTAGAGCAATAGTAACAAAACCATCATTAATACTTGCAGACGAGCCTACAGGAGCATTAGATTCTAAATCTGCAAGGGATTTATTAAATTCTCTAGTAAAATTAAATAAAGATAACGATTCAACAATATTAATGGTAACACATGATGCTATAAGTGCAAGTTTTTGTAGTAGAATACTCTTTATAAAGGATGGAATAATCTTTACAGAACTTATAAAAGGAGAAAGCACAAAAGAATTCTATAATAAAATACTAAATACAGTTTCCTTAATTGGAGGAGTTAATAAAAATGAGTTTATTTAAAATTGCTATAAAAAATATAAAAAAGAACTTTTTAAGCTATTTTATGTACTTCGTTTCAATTGTATTTAGTGTATTTATATTCTTTAGTTTCAAGTCAATAGAGTACAATGAAGCCTTAAATTTACTTGGTAGAAAAACTAAAATAGGTATTAATACAAGTTCAATTGTAATAGTGGTATTTGTTTTTTTGTTTATATATTATTCAAATTCATTTTTCTTTAATAGACGTAGGCAAGAGATAGGTACTTATAGCTTGATTGGAATGAGAAAAAATCAGATAGGCAGAATATTTTTATATGAAACTTTTTTGATGGGAATCTTTGCAATATTAATAGGAATATCTTTAGGTTTTTTATTTTCAAAGCTTATGACAATGATTCTTGTAAAATTAATGAAAGAGATTATAGTAGTAAAGATGACTTTAAGTATAAGGGCTTTAATTCAGACATTAGGAATATTTTTAATAATATTTGTAGTAATTGGAATGAGAAATATTATAGTTATTAGGAATAAAAAAATTGTAGAGTTATTTAAGAAGTCACCAGAAAAATATACAAATAAAAGATTTATAAAGCTAAAGGGAACTCTTGGAGTTTTACTGATAGTATTTTCTTATTTAATGTCAGTTAGTCATTTCATTGTTGAAAACATAATGTTTTCAGCTTTTATATTAATTACAATAATACCAGGTACTTTTTTATTTTTTTCATCAATAATGTCGATAATTATAGATGTTGCTAAGAAGAAAAAAAGTTTTTATTACAAGGGAAGAAATCTAATTGCATTTTCAGAACTTGGATTCAAATTAAAGAATAATAGCAGAGTATTGGCAATAATAGCAATATTAATAGCTACAAGTGTAACTATGTTAGGATTTACAATATCAATTTATTACGATATAGATAGAAATATAAATGAAAACTACAAGTATAGTTATACTATAAATGCAGAAAATTCTCTTGTAAATAATGAAATCGATAAGCTGCTATATAAATATAAAGAAGATGATAAGGTGCTTTTTGATAAGACAGTAGCGTTTATAAGTAGAGATGTAAATTTTAAATTGTATTATAAAAAAGGAGGAGTTTATAGAGAAAATACAGTGATTGTAGATTTTATTAAAGAAAGTGATTTTAAGAAATTAAGACAATATCAAAACACTAATTATGAAGAATTAACTTCAGAAGAGCATGTATATTATGTTTCAGATTCATATAAGAGAATGTTTCTTAAAAGTACTGGTACTCAAAAAATAGATGTATACATTAAAGAAAAAGAGAAGATGAATTTATTTACAGTTCAAAAAAATATTTTAGAGCCAGAAATAAATTTACAATCAACATTTGATTTAATTGTGGTAAAAGATAACATATTTAATAGATTAAAATCAGGAGGAGAATCGAGATTATTAAGATTAATTGATATAAAAAATGAAAAAAAAGAGTTTGATATGTCTTTAAGATTAAAAAATATAGTTGATAAAAATATGGAATCAACTTATCCTTTTAATTTTACATCAAATGTCGAAAACTATAATGATTTAATTAGAGTAAGTGGTCTTATGTTATTTATAGGTATATTTCTATCTGTAGTATTTCTTTTGTGTACAGGAAGTATAATTTTATTTAAGCAATTATCAAATATATATGATGATAAAGAACGATATATTATGCTAAAAAAACTTGGGGCAAATAATCAAGATATTGAGAAAATAATATCAAGACAATTAAAAGTTGTATTTTTGTTGCCATTAATTGTAGGTACAATTCATAATTTATTTGCTATGTCAATTGCTCAAAAATTTATAACTAGGCCATTGCTTATACCAATTATTACAACACTAGCCATTTATTATATAGGTTATTTTATATATTATTTTATAACATTAAAATACGCTCAAAATATGATAATAGATTAAGTTGTAGAGTATTTTTTACTTAATAAGAATTAAATACTAAAAACAAGATAGCTTATCTAATCAAAACAAAAAAATATTATAATAATGTAATTAAGTCTTGGAAAAAGTTTGTATTTTGTATCAGTTGTATTAATTAATGTTATATAATAAATTTAAGGAAAATATAAAATAAAAATGACAAGGAGTTGAAAATTATGATGTTTGATGCTCATCAACATAAATATCCATCAATAAGAAATGTTATATATGCTAAAAATGGAGCAGTTGCAACTTCAACGCCATTAGCTTCTCAAGCTGGGCTTGAAATACTAAAAAAAGGTGGAAATGCTGTGGATGCAGCAGTTGCAACTGCTGCTACATTATCTGTAGTTGAACCTACAAGTAATGGAATTGGAGGAGACGCATATGCTCTTGTTTGGATAGAGGAAGAAAAACGATTATATGGACTAAATTCTAGCGGTTTTGCTCCAGAAAGAATGGAATTAAAAAATTACAAGAACATGAAAGAAATGCCAAAGTATGGATTTGGAGCAGTAACTGTACCTGGAATACCTGCAGCTTGGGCAGAATTAAATAAAAAGTATGGAAAACTTAGTCTACTAGAATGTTTATCTCCAGCAATTAAATATGCAAGAGAAGGATATGTTGTTTCTCCTAATGTATCAAAAGTATGGAAAAAATCCTATGAACTATATGAAAAAGAATTTGTTGGAGAAGAATTTAAGTCATGGTTTGAGACGTTTTCTAAGGATGGTAAAGCTCCAGAAGCTGGTGACATATTTGTATGTGAAGAGCATGCTAATACATTAGAAGAAATAGCCAATACACAAGCTGAAAGTTTTTATAGAGGTAGACTAGCAGATAAAATAGATGAGTGTTCTAGAAAGTTTGAGGGAGCTATAAGAAAAAGTGATTTAGCGAGTTTTTATCCAACTTGGGTAGAACCTATAAGTACAGAATATAAAGGATATAAAATATTTGAAATTCCACCGAATGGACATGGAATAACAGTCCTAATGGCATTAAATATATTAAAAGAATTGGACATAAAAGGAGATATAGAAAATGTAGATGACATACATAAGATTATAGAAAGCTTAAAACTGGCTTTTGCAGATTCTAAAACTTATGTAACTGATATAGAACATATGAAAGTAAAGGTTCAGGAATTATTAAGTCAAGATTATGCAAAAAAGAGAAGTTTATTGATTGATAATGAAAAAGCTTTATACCCAAAAGAAGGAGAACCATATTGTGGTGGAACTGTATATCTTTGTACTGCTGACAAAGATGGAAATATGGTTTCATATATACAGAGTAATTATATAAATTTTGGTTCTGGGATAGTAATACCAAACACTGGTATTGCACTACATAGTAGAGGTAATAATTTTAACTTAGACCCTAAACACCATAATGTAGTAAAACCATTTAAAAAACCTTATCACACAATAATACCTGGTTTTTTAGGTAAAGATGATAAGGCAATAGGTCCATTTGGTGTAATGGGTGCTTTTATGCAACCACAGGGACATCTTCAAGTATTAACGAGTATGATAGACTTTGGTTTAAACCCTCAAGAGGCATTAGATGCTCCAAGATGGCAGTGGATAAAAGGTAAAGAGATAGAAGTTGAATCAGAGATGCCAAGACAGATGGTAGATGCTCTTATTGAAAAAGGTCATGAGATAAAAGTAATTTATGATAATGTTGATATGGGTAGGGGACAAATAATCTTCAAAACAGAGCAAGAAAGTTATGTTTGTGCAACAGAGTCAAGATGTGATGGTCATGTTGCAGTTTATTAATATTGTAAACTAAATTTATATTTAATGACTAAAGGAATCTATATGAAATGATGATAATAAAAGGCGAAAGTCTACAATGACTAACGCCTTTATAAAAAACTAAGATATATAATATGCTAGATTTATTTATTATTAACTTTATTCTTGTCCAGTTTTAACTTCGTTGTCATCATAGCTAATCCAGTCACTAAAGCTACCAACATAAATCTTATGGGGCATATTAAGTTCTCTAAGTGCAAGGCTGTTAACACAAGCAGATATTCCTGAACCACAAGACAAAATTATTTCTTCATAATTGTTTAAATCCTTAAAGAAGTCTTTTAAAAATTCAGTATCTTTAAGTGAGCCATTTTCAAAATCACCTTTTATTAAATCCTTGCAAAAGTAATTTTTTGCACTAGGTATATGGCCAGCTTTTGAATATGCAGGTTCAACTAAACCTTGGTATCTTTCATTAGCACGACAATCTATAATCACAGTATTTTTGTCATATAATTTAGACTTAACATATTCCATTGGAACAACTAAACTGTCATTTACATTAGGCTTAATTTTTTTGTCTGTACAGTTTGGAATATTTATTTTTTCTTCTAATTCTCCACCTTCTTTTACAAAAGCTGTTATTCCACCATCTAATACATAGACATTTTCAAGACCTAAGTGTTTTAATTGGAAGAATAGTCTACAAGCACCATTTAAATCTCCATCATCATAAGCTACAATTGTAGTGTAATTATCAACACCCATTTTTTCTAACTTTTCTTTTAATATAAAAGGGTCTTGTAAAGGATTTTTACCGCCATGTTCTTTTGTAGGAGATGATAAATCCTTGTCTATATCCAAGATAAAGCTACCTTTTATATGTCCTTTTTTATAAGAATCAATACCATAAGTTCTATTGATAAGGTCAAATCTACAATCTATAACAACTAGATTATCATTATGTTCTAATTTAGATATAAGTTCTTTTGCAGAAATAATATTTTTCAAAAAACAAACCTCCTATTTTTAATTATTTTTATGTGTATTCATAATAATTATTAACTTTATAAATTAATATTATTATAAATTATTACATAAGTAAATAAATCTTTAGAAAATATAAAAATTTTATATAAAAATTCAAATAATTAATGAATATTAAAAATTTTAGATATATAATAAAATAAGAGTATATTTTAGTTTATATAAAAGCTGGTATTGCAATAGATTAAAGCCTTATACATGTTTAGTTTTTAAAGAAATCTGAGTTATTATGAAAACCTAGGTTAATTTATTAAACAAATAATTGAATAAAAAAAATTTATTATGTATTTATAAAATTTTTGTTACAAATTTGGCATAATATAGTATACTTTAAGTGTGTATTAGGTTAAATCTATAACAAATTATACGTATAATATGGGTTTTAATATTTGTTGGAATTTAAACGTAATTTGTTAATATCAACTATTTGTAATTTGGGCAGTTATAATTATTTTACAGGGGGGATGTCCAATACAAAACATTTAATCGAGAACTAATATTGTATTATAATTAGAGTTATAGTTTTGTGTGTTTATGTTTTAATTAAATTTAAAGTGGGAAAAATATATTTGTTAGAATGGAGAATAGCGAGATGAGTAATAAAATAGTTAGTAAGAGACAATTAACAGATAGTATTTATTTGATGGAAATAGAGGCTCCTAGAGTTGCAAAATCTTCTCAGCCTGGTCAATTTATAATAATTAAAAATGATGAAAAGGGAGAAAGAATTCCTCTTACAATAGCTGATTATGATAGAGAAAAAGGAACAGTAACTATCGTATTCCAAACAGTTGGTGCTTCAACTAAGAAATTAGCAATGTTTGAAGAAAACGATTTTGTAATGGACTTTGTAGGGCCATTAGGACAAGCAAGTGAATTCATACATGAAGATATAGAAGAATTAAAAAATAAAAAAATCCTATTTGTAGCTGGTGGAGTAGGTTCTGCTCCAGTGTATCCACAAGTTAAATGGTTTAAAGAGAATGGATTAGATGTAGATGTAATAATTGGTGCAAGAACTAAAGAATTAATCATATTAGAAGATGATATGAGAAAAGTAGCTAAAAATGTATACATATCAACAGATGATGGTACATATGGATTTGATGGAAGAGTTACAGATTTATTAAAAGATTTGGTTGATAATCAAGGCAAAAAATATGACCAAGCAATAGTAATTGGACCAATGATAATGATGAAATTTATGTGTCAATTGACTAAAGAATTAAACATACCTACTATAGTAAGTTTAAATACAATAATGATTGATGGAACAGGTATGTGTGGTGGTTGTAGAGTTAGTGTTGGAAATGAGACTAAGTTTGCATGTGTAGATGGTCCTGAATTTGATGGACATTTAGTTGATTTTGACCAAGCTATGAGAAGACAATCTATGTACAAAACTCAAGAAGGAAGAGCTATGTTAAAACTTGAAGAAGGCGATAGTCATCATCATAGTAATTGTGGATGTGGAGGTAACAAATAATGGATGCTAAAAAAGTAAAAGTACCAGTTAGAGAACAAGAACCTGCTGTAAGAGCAGCAAACTTTGATGAAGTATGTTTAGGATACAATAAAGAAGAAGCTATGGCGGAAGCTAATAGATGTCTAGGATGTAAAAAACCAAAATGTGTAGGTGGATGTCCAGTAGGAATTGATATCCCAGGATTTATAACAAAAATTAAAGAAGATGATATAGAAGGTGCTGCTAAAGTAATAGCCAAGAGTAGTTCACTACCTGCTGTTTGTGGTAGAGTATGTCCACAAGAAAGTCAATGTGAAGGTGTATGTATACTTGGAATAAAATCAGATGCAGTATCAATAGGAAAATTGGAAAGATTTGTAGCAGATTGGTCAAAAGAAAATGATATAAACTTATCTGATACAGAACCTAAGAAAAATCAAAAAGTAGCTGTAATAGGAAGTGGACCAGCAGGTCTTGCTTGTGCTGGTGACTTAGCTAAAAAAGGCTATGATGTAACAATATTTGAAGCAATGCATGAACCAGGTGGAGTTTTAACTTATGGAATACCTGAATTTAGACTTCCAAAACAAGCTGTTGTTCAACCTGAAATAGATAATATAAGAAAATTAGGTGTAAAAATAGAAACTAATGTAATTGTTGGTAAAACAATAACAGTAGATGAACTTATAGAAGATGAAGGATTTGAAGCTATATTCATAGGTTCAGGAGCTGGTCTTCCTATGTTTATGAATATACCAGGAGAAAATGCTAATGGAGTATTTTCTGCAAATGAGTTTTTAACTAGAGTAAACTTAATGAAAGCTTATAGAGATGATTATGATACACCTATTAGTTCTGGTAAAAAAGTTGCTGTAGTTGGTGGTGGAAATGTTGCTATGGATGCTGCTAGAACTGCATTAAGATTAGGTTCAGAATCATATATAGTTTATAGAAGAAGTGAAAAAGAGCTTCCAGCGAGAGCTGAAGAAGTACATCATGCAAAAGAAGAAGGAATTATATTTAATACATTGACAAATCCTAAAGAAATTTTAGTAGATGAAAATGGATATGTTAAAGGTATGGTTTGTATAAGAATGGAATTAGGAGAACCAGATGATTCTGGAAGAAGAAGACCTATAGAAATAGAAGGTTCTGAATTTGTACTTGATGTAGATACAGTTATAATGTCACTTGGAACAAGTCCAAATCCATTAATATCTTCTACAACAAAGAGCCTTGATATAAATAAGAGAAGATGCTTAATAACAGATGAAAATGGTCAAACTTCTAAAGAAGGTGTATTTGCAGGTGGAGACGCTGTTACTGGAGCAGCAACAGTAATATCTGCAATGGGTGCTGGTAAAACTGCAGCAGCTTCAATAGATGAATATTTAAAAGCAAAAGTTAATGCTTAATTTGTAAATTAAATATACCAAGTTAGAATAATCTCTAGCTTGGTATATTTTTTTGAAAAATTATATAATAAAGTCATAGTTACTATTGTAATATTTACTATTAAGCAACATAATTTTGTTTAATTATGGTAAAATAATATCGAATAAAGATTTTATAAGGGGGAAATAATGTGTGGTTGGCAGAATCAGAGTTATCAAACTTGACATTAGAACTTATACCTAAAAAGAATATTTTTGGTATAACGGTTACATATATTAGTGCAACAGATATTGAAAATGTAAGCATTTTAGATAAAGCAAGTATAAATTACTTAAAAAATAATATACCATCATTAGAATATAGGCCTTTCCTATATAAAATTGAAAAATTAAATGTGCCAGTTTTAAATTATGAATCTCGTATAAAGGATTCATATAAATTTAAAGAAAGAATACTTTTGGATTATTCACATAGAGTAATGTCACAAGTTATTAAAGAGCCGATTGAGTATGTATTACAATAGTATAATTAATGGTGTTTAAATATGAGAAAAAGAGAAAAAATATTTGATGGATTAGTTTTTAGGTATATATTAATTTTATGGATGTTATTAATTTTAATTGATTTTACAAGTACAATTATATATGCAAGTAATTCTATGGAGGTTGCTTCTAAAAATATGATTGAAGCCTCAAAAAGAGAATTAGAAAATTATTTAAGTGTCAATGCATCCTTATTAAAAGCTCTTAGTCAAGACGATAGATTTTCTGATGCCAGAACTTCTCTAATTGAAAAAGGTAAGTTATTAAGACCTTATCAAAAACAATATAACCTTTTTATGCTTGGAATAACTGATGCACAAGGGAATACTTCAAGTACATATAGAGAAAGGGTTGGGACAATAAAAGACCGAACTCATTTTCAGAAGGTATTAGAAACAAAGAAAATGGTGATTTCTGACATTACAGTTAGTAAGGTTACAGGAGATAAAGTATTTATTATATGTGTACCTATTATAAAAAATAATGAAGTAACTGGAACTATTTTTGCTTCCTTTTATTTTCAAGATGTAAATAAGATAGTAAGTAGAAGTAATTCTGATGATTCTATTAAGTTTTTAATGGTAGATAAAAATTATGCCATTATTTCTCATCAAAATAAAGACTATGTCCACAATAAGACGGACATGTTTAGTATAGAAGGAAATATTATAGGGTCCAGTAAAAATGAAATTTTAAAAAATATAGATGAGAAACGTCAAGGTGGTTTTTTATCATGGGATAATTGGAAGTTATATAGTGCAAGATATACGAGTATCGAAGGAACTGATTGGACGTTAATATCAAGTTGTGATGTCTTTAAGAACTTTAAAAGCTTGATAATTGATTTTATAATCAAGTTATTTTTCTATATATTAATATTTTTGATATTGTGGAAATTAAGTAATGTTACACTAATAGAACAACTGAAAAAATTAGCTTATTATGATTCCTTAAGTGGAATAAAGAACAAAGAAAAGTTTAAAAAAGATTCTATATATATTTTACATAATTATTATAAGGATGATTTTTACTTAGTTCAATTGGATGTCAATAAATTTAAATACATAAATGAGATGTTTGGTTATACTGAAGGAAATAAGATATTAATACATATTGCAAATGTGTTAAAACACAATACAAACAAATATGAACTTTGTGCCAGAATGGATAATGACCACTTTATATTATTGCTTTCTTGTAATACTGATACTGACCTTTTAAATAGACTAGCTAAAATAAATAATGAAATATGCAATTTAAGTACTAGTAATTCTTCACAATATAAAATTGTTATGTCAAGTGGCATATATAAGATAAATAGAAGTGATGATATACAAAAAATTGACTTGTTAATTGATAGAGCGAATATTGCTGCAAAAACAAAAAAAGATAAGTATGAGCATTCATATTCATTTTTCAATGAAGATACAAGAAATCGATTATATAGAGAAAAGAAATTGGAGGATAATATGAATAAAGCTTTGGAAAAAGGCGAGTTTGTAGTATATTACCAACCAAAATATAGTTTAAATGATGGAAATGAAATTGAAGGAGCAGAAGCTCTAATAAGATGGAACAATCCAGATATAGGATTTATTTCACCCGTAGATTTTGTACCTTTATTTGAAAGAAATGGTTTCATTGTAAATATTGATATGTTTGTATTTGAAGAAGTATGTAAGACCTTGAGAAAGTGGCTAAACAAAGGTTATAACCCTGTGCCAATCTCAGTGAATATATCTAGAGTTCATTTACATAGAGATAATTTTATAGAGAATATTACTGAATTGATAAATAAGTATAATATATCTCCTAAGTTTATAGAACTTGAATTAACAGAAAGTGTTGTATTTGATAATTTAAATATATTGATTGATATAATTAAGAGGCTTAAAAAGATAGGATTTCTTATATCAATGGATGATTTTGGCTCAGGATATTCATCCTTGAATCTATTAAAGGACCTTCCTTTTGATATTTTAAAATTAGATAGAGGCTTTCTAATTGAAACAACAGATACAAAACGTGGAAAAATTATTATCTCTAAGATAGTAGAAATGTCAAAAGCGATTAATATTAAAGTTATATGTGAAGGTGTAGAAACCAATGAGCAAGTAGAGTTTTTAAAAGAAATAGGATGCGATAAGGTTCAAGGTTATTTATTTGCTAAACCGATGGTACTTAGTGAATTTGAAAAGCTTCTAAAATTTTAGTTGAATTAATTATTAATACTAATTAGTTTGTTGATACCCTAACAATTAACTTACAAATATGTAAGTTAATTGTTAGGGTATTTTTATGGTTAAAATGGGATATTCACGATAATATATTACTGTAGTGAAAATAAAAAAGTAATGGAGAATATAAAATGAACATATTAAGTATTAAAAATATATCAAAAACATATTATGGAAAAGTTCCATATAAAGCATTAGATAGTATTAATTTAAGTATAGAAAAGGGCGAATTTGTAGCTGTTATGGGTCCATCTGGAAGTGGCAAATCTACTCTCTTAAATATAATATCTACAATTGATAAGCAGAGTGAAGGCCAAGTTATATTAAATGGACAGGATACAAGTAAATTAGAAGGAGAAAAATTAGCTGAATTTAGAAGAAAACAACTTGGTTTTGTATTTCAGAATTTTAATTTGATTGATACTTTGACAGTTGGTGAAAATATAATGTTGCCACTTACACTAGATGGTAGAAATGTTAAAAAAATGAACAGGGAAACTAAAAATATATCTGAATTTTTAGGTATTGATAAAATTTTAGATAGAAGAACTTATGAGATTTCAGGAGGACAAGCTCAAAGATGTGCAATTGCTAGAGCAATTATAAATAACCCATCATTACTTCTTGCAGATGAACCAACAGGGAATCTTGATTCGAAATCCACTGATGATGTTTTAGAGTTATTTGCCAAGATAAACAAAGAACAAAATGTAACTACACTTATGGTAACTCATGAAGCATATAGTGCAAGCCATTCAGATAGAGTTGTTTTTATAAAGGATGGATGCATATATACAGAGATAAAGAAATCAGGCACGAATAGTTCTTTTTACAATAAAATACTATCTGTCTTGTCTCAAATAGGAGGTGTAAGGTAGTGACTTTTGGAAGATTTGCTTATAATAATATAATTAGAAATTTTAGAGCATATTTAGCGTATTTTTTAAGCTCAATTTTCTCTATAATGATATTTTTTGTATTTGCAGTATCTATGTTTCATCCAATTATAACGGATTCTGGAATCCAAAGTGGTTCTACTGCATTTATGGCTCTTATGATTTCAGAATTAATAATATTAGGATTTAGTCTGCTTTTTATATTATATTCCTTAGGAAATTTCTTAAAATCTAGATTAAGAGATTTTGGAGTTATGATAATAATTGGAATGAGTGATAAACAATTGAAAAGATTGATATTGATTGAAAATTTAATAATAGGATTATTAGCAATAATGTTAGGAATACTTTTAGGGCTATCTATTTCTAAGTTATTTTTATTGTATTTAGGTAAAATATTTTATATGAACTTGACAGAAAGTTACTTTCCAATAAAAGCGATACTAATGACAATTATATCTTTTATGTTATTATTTTTGATAACAGGACCACTTAGCTTAAAATTGTTAAACAAAAATAATATTTTTGAACTTTTAGTAGGCACAAAGAAACCTAAAAAAGATATAAAACCTTCAAAATTATTTGGAATACTTGGTATATCATGTCTTATGACAGGATATGCTATGATACTATTTGGTAATAAGTTAAATATAAATGGTGATATGTACATGATAGCGCTGTTGATTACTCTAGGAATGTTTTTATTTTTTTCTCAGTTTACGATTTTAATATTAAAGCATATGAAAAATAGAGAGAAGTTTTATAAAAACAAAATAAATATGTTGCTTATAGGTAATTTAGTATATAAGATGAAAGATAATTCTCGATTATTGTTTTTAATGACAATACTTTTATCTGGTACTTTAGTAGCATTTACAACAACTTTAACGCTTGTAACTTCACAAGGTAAATCCTCTAAAAATAATTTTCCAATGGTTTACTCATATTTCTCAGAAGACAATAATAACAAAAAATATGAAGACTTAGAAGAAATTAGAAACACAATAAAAGAATATGATTATAAGGAATTAAGTTTTCCTATGCTTGAATATAATAATGAAGTATTATTAAGTATGAGTAACTATAATAAATTATCAAAACAATTGGGATTAGATAAAATTAATCTAAAGATAGATGAGGGCATTATAGTTCCTAGATATAATTCTAAAGAGCATATAAATTCTTTAAAAGAAATTAAAGCTTATAAGATAAAAAATGTAAACATAAAGATAAAAGAATCAACAGATAGGATAATTTTTCCTACAGGTATGTTTAGTAAAATTATAGTTATACATGATAATTTATATAATAATATACAAAGTAAGTTTTCAAAAATAAACTTTCATGGATTTGATTATGAAAACTGGCAAAATAGTGCTGATATAACTGAAGCATTAAAAGAAAAACATTTTAATCTAGATAGAAATGATATGAAGTCATATTTTTTAACCTTACCAGATATGTATTTAGCTGAGTTACAACAAAGTAAAATTCTTCAATTTATGGGTATTTTCATAGGTGTTATTATGTTTATGGCAGTTCTTAGTTTTTTGTATTTTAGACTATACACAGATGAACCTTTTGATAAGGTTAAGTACAATAATCTATCAAAAATAGGTCTATCTTTTAAAAATATGAATAAGATTGTTAGTATAGAGATAGGTATACTATTTTTTGTACCTTTTATCATAGCTATTGTAAATAGCATATTTTCTTTACTCTTTTTAAATAGTGTACTAAACAATAGTTTTAACTTAAAAAATTGGGGTATATTATTAGTGCTCTCATGTATATATTCACTTTATTTTCATTTACTAAAGAAATTTTATATTAGAAAAGTTTGGTTTTTTGATTAAAGTGGTATATAATATATATTATAGAAAATTAATATTTAAAAAGTAGTTAATATTAAGGGAGGGCATATGCACCTCCCTTGTAATATGTGGAAAATTAAATATTAGAAGAAGGAGGAGACTTGATGGATAATCAACAATTATTAGGAACGGAACGAATCAGTAAATTACTACTGAAATACTCTATACCGGCAATAATAGGTATGCTGGTAAATAGTCTATATAATGTGGTAGACAGAATTTTTATTGGGAACATACCAGGGGTTGGACCACTTGCAATAACAGGTCTTGGTGTTACGATGCCAATAATGACAATAATACTTGCATTTGGTATGTTGATAGGAATAGGAACAACGACAACTATATCGATAAAACTTGGGCAAGGTAAAGTAGAAGATGCAAGGAAACTTATAGGAAATGCAATGACATTAGCTGTAGTTACAGGAATTATAATAATGGTACTTGGGATATTATTTGCAAATAAAATACTTACATTATTTGGAGCAAGTGAAAATACATTAATATATGCAAAGACATATATAAATATCATCTTATTAGGAACAATAGTAAATCTTCTATCCTTTTCTTTAAATCACTCAATAAGAGCTGACGGTAGCCCTAAGATTTCAGCAGGAATAATGATAATAGGATGCCTAACTAATATAGTTTTAGATTGGATGTTAATATTTGGATTCAATATGGGAATACAAGGAGCTGCAATTGCTACAGTAACTTCTCAAGCTCTTACAGCTATTTTAACTATAGGCTACTATATAAGTGGAAAATCAAATTTAAAATTCAGTAAATCTCATTTAAAATTAGATAAAAGATTAGTAGGTGCAGTATTTGCAATAGGAATGTCACCATTTGCTATGCAACTTGCAGCAAGCTTAGTTCAAGTAATATCAAATATTGCACTTAAAACTCATGGTGGAGATTTAGCTATAGGAGCTATGGCTACAATTTCTTCTATAGCAATGGTATTTTTAATGCCTATCTTTGGAATAAATCAGGGAGCGCAACCCATTATAGGTTTTAACTATGGGGCTGAAAAATACGATAGAGTTAAAAAAGCATACTTAGGTTCATTAGTAGTAGCTACTATAATTTTATGCATGGGTATGGTAGTAATTATGCTTTTCCCAGAGGCAATTATAGGGATATTTAATAAAGACCCTGAGCTTATGAGTATATCTGTAGATGGTTTAAAAATATACCTACTTATGTTACCAATTGTAGGTTTATCAATTACAGGAACAAACTTTATACAATCTATAGGTAAAGCAAAAATGGCAATGTTATTAAGTCTTCTAAGACAGGTAATTTTATTGATACCAGCAGTAATAATTCTTCCTACATTCTTAGGTTTAAAGGGTGTATGGACAGCTCAACCAGTATCTGACTTTATAGCCACAGTAATTACAGGTGTAGTAGTATTTAGAGAGTTGAAAAGATATACACCTAAAAGTGAACGTTTAAGTGAAATAACAACTGAATAAAAAGTATAATTTCAGATAAATAAGTAAAAAATTGTAAAAAATACAATTATATGATAAAATAAAACCGCTGTCAAAAAGAAGAGAAATTCTAATTATGGAGTGATTTTATGGAATTTACAAAAAAAAGCAAATTAAAAAATATGTATGTAAACATGAATGTAGCTAAAATGTTGTCTAAGATAAATGAGTATAAAGGTAGACAACTGCTTTACAAAAAACAACCAAAAGAAATTTTAGAAAGTCTAGAAAAAAAATCTTTAGTAGATTGTTCGGAATCTACATATATTGGAAATCAAAAAGAAAGTAATACTTTTAATTTAGAAAAATTAATAAGCAATGAAGTCACACCTAAAAGTAGAGAAGAGTTAAGTATTGTTGAATACAGAGATGTAGTAAAAACTATTAATAGTGCTTATGAGAGTATACCAATAAGCTCGCAAACAATTCTTGAACTTCATGGATACTTATATAAATTTTCATCTACCAGAGGGGGAAGCTATAAATCAGAAAGTGGATTCTTTGAATATAATTTAAAAAATAGTGACTTCATAAATGTTGATGCAAGTGTTAATAAGGTTGAAAAAGCTGTAGAAGAAATATGTGAAGCTTATAATACATTGATAGATGAGGATGAAATTGATATATTAATATTAATTTCTGCATTTGTGTTAGATTTCATCTTGATACATCCATTTAAAGAAGGTAATATAAAAATGGCAAGAGTACTTATACTACTGCTGTTAAACAAAAATGGATATGAAGTTGGAAGATATATAAGTTTAGGAAAAATATTTGATGACAGTTCATATGAGTACTATAGTAACTTAAACTATTTGAAGTCATCTATAGGGAATGAAAAATCAGATATGAATGCTTGGATTGAATATTTTTTAGAAACTATATTGACTGCATATAAGAAGTTAGATGACAGTTTAAATGTATCTGATAAGAAAAGACAGACAAAAACTAGTAGAATAGAAAAAATAATAAATTCTACTCTTGGATATTTTACAAAAGAAGATATAAAGGACTTGTGTCCTGATATTCCAGAACCTACTATAAATAGAGTTTTTAATAATCTAAGAAAACAAGATAAGATAGAGGTTGTTGCAAGGGGAAGAAGCGCAAAATGGAAGAAGAAGTATTAAAAAATACTTTAATAATTTTAATGGTATAGTGTTAAAGCACTATACCATTTTTTATTGAAATTAGAAACTCTGAGAGGAATTTACATAACTTTATGGAACCTAAAATACTATAGGTAATTTCTTGATTAGAATTTTAAAATATTTAAAATTATATTATATAATAAATTATGTTTTATTCCTGTACTCTATCAATTTACTTTTTAAGATTATTTAACAAATATATTTCTATTAACTTTATAATTTAATTACAGAATAGAATGGTTATTTTTGTGAAATAATAATATAAAAATAATCTTAGGAGTGAGCTTATGAAGAAAAAATTATTATATATAAATGTGAATTCAAAACCAGAAGATTTATCTTCAAGTAAAACTGTAGCAAGAAAGTTTATCAATAAATTTATAGAAAAAAATAAGGATTTTGAAGTTGAAGAAATAGATCTTTATAAAGAGCATATACCAAGACTAGAATATCAATACTTCGAAAAGAGAAATAGTATAGTCAGCGAAGAAGCCGCTAAGCAATTAGATGATAAGGATAGAAAAGAACTTGCAAAAATTAGAAGCCTTTGTGACCAATTTGTGAGTGCAAGTGTATATGTAATAGCAGCACCTATGTGGAGTTTATCTTTTCCAGCACCACTTAAAGAATATATAGATTGTATAATTCAAGATGGAAAAACTATATCTTTTGAAGGTGATGATAAACCACAAGGAATACTGAATGATATTGATAGAAGTATGGTATATATACAATCTTCAGGTGGACATATACCATGGGTACTAAAACCAGTTATGAATAAAGGGGTAAATTATGTGGAAAGTATCATGAAATTTATAGGAATCAAAAAATTTGATGAATTATTAGTAGATGGAACTGGAACTAGTGAAGAAGAAAGACAAAGTGCAATAGAAAAAGCATCTGAAAAAATAGAAGGCATAGTAGATTCTATGAAGTTTTAGTTATAATATTTTATTTTATTGAAAATATAAAGGAAAAACCTCTCTTAATGTAGAAACCTATATTGAAGGAGGCGAAAATCATGCGAGAAGAAAAAAGTAATGAGAAGTATGATTGTTATTGGTGTAATCAAGAAAATAATTTCCATGTAGAGATAAAAGACAATGTAGTGATGATAGATGATGGCACTGGTATACTTAAACAAGCCGTTTTCATAGGGTATAAACAAATTCAAGTTAATTTGAATTGTTCACATTGTCAAAACTTAAATAGAATAAAATTAAATTTGTAAACTTTAGATATGGAGATTCTTGAAAGAGTTAAAAATAGAAAGTATTAATATTTAGACTGAAAATTATATTGTATACAATAATGATTAATTTAAGCTGTATTGTATTTTAATATTTATTTTCAGTCTTACTTTATTAAAATTATTTTTTGGGAGTATCTTGGAAAAAAGTATCTACTATTTTTTCTGAAATACTTTTTAATTGGTCAGCCATTGAAGTTAGGCTTAGTAAGGCTATCAATAAATCACCTTTATTTTCTGGATTAATACTGATATTTTCAAAATTAGACTCTATAAAGTTTGGCATATTATTTCTTTGCCTTTCTTTTATTGATATAAACTTTTCATAACATGCCACTAAATCTTCTCCGTTGAAATCATCTTTTTCGTATACACCATTTAAGATTCTTTTAATCTCTTGTATTGTAAGTGTATTTTTCATAGAATAAATGATTATCATTTGTAAGATTTGTTCTTTGGTATATTTTTTTCCCTTAATTGGTTTGATTAATCCTTCTTTACTATAATTATTTATCATTGTTTTAGTGAGAATTTTATCATCCTCAAATCTTTTATTGGCAGAAAGTTTACTGTCAATTAGAGAAATAATCTGATCCATATATAGGTCAATAGATGGAATATCATTTGAAGTTATATCTGTATTATTTAGCGTTTCCAGTATTATGGTATTTAATTCATTGTTCATCATATGTTACCTCCATAATATTTATAATACACTAATTTAGAAAATAAAACAATATTAATGGTTGCAAAAGATATATAAAGTGGTATAATTAAATTTATAATATAGTATTAAAAACTATATATAAAATGTAATTTTTAAAATACATAATTGTAGGAGGACGAAATGTATCAATTTTTTTTAAAGGGTAGAGACCCAATAAGTAGTTTAACTCATTTTATAGGGGCTTGTTTATCTCTTATAGCTACTATAATTTTAATTTTTCAATCTATATCTTTACAACAAACTTCTTTTTTGATGATAGTGTCTGTGTCTGTATTTGGATTATCATTAATTGCTCTTTATAGTGCAAGCTCATATTATCATTTTTTAAAAGGTACACCAGAACAAGAATTATTTTTCAGAAAAGTAGACCACGCAATGATTTATGTATTGATTGCTGGTTCATATACACCAATATGCTTATATTTTATGCAAAAAGAAGAGGGAATAATATTTACTACAGCAATATGGATAGTTGCATTTATTGGTATAGTAATAAAAATATTTTGGATGGATGCACCTAGATGGTTGTCTACAAGTCTATATTTACTTATGGGGTGGGCAATTGTCTTTGATATAAATGCATTTAATTCAATTCCTAAGGATTGTCTTAACTTATTAATAATAGAAGGTGTATCTTACTCTATAGGTGCAGTTATTTACATTATTAAGAAGCCAAACATAAGTCCTGAATTTGGATTTCATGAGATATTTCATATTTTTATTATGTTAGGTTCTTTATTCCACTTTTTAGCTGTTTTATTGTATGTTTTATAGTTTAAGAATCCAGTTAATTGATACTAAAATTTCTACAATGAAGAAAATAAAAAGAACTGTCTTATATAGAATCTATCTTCTACTATAAGACAGTTCCTTATTATAAATACAATTATATTTATAATAACCTGTTTATAAAAATAGCATATTCAAAATGTCTATTCCATAATTCCTTTAATGTATTTCTCATTTACGACATATAGTTTGAATTTATGTACTATAATTATATCCTCTAAATTCTCTGACACACTAACAATTCTAACACATTTATTTCTAATTTCTACAGGCAAATCTAAATCATTTGTTAAATTTACATAGTCATCATATTTATACATAAAATCATCCCTTTACATTAAGATATACTTATTATACTATATTTTAATAAGTTTTTTTTAATTATTACAATTTTTCCCGAAATTTCATTTTTTATACACAAAACTTCCAAATTAAGTAAAGATTAAATATCTAACTGTACAAATAAAAAATCATATAAAATATTTTATTTAAATTTTTAAATAACTATTGCCAATTTTTGAAAAGTATATTATTATTAATAGTAATAAAAAAACTGTAAATTTAGAATATTAATAAAAAATATTTGGGAGGAAATTATCATGGTGAGATTAAATGTAGAAAAATTAAATATAAAATTAAATCATCACCATCATCATAGATTAAAGGGATTGTAATATGAAATTGATTCATAGACACAAGCCCTGTTTTTAGTGTAATTGGTCTTGTATCTATGATGGGAAGTAATTTTAAAAGAAAATTATAGCCATATAGGTATAAAGCCTATATGGCTTTTTTATTGTTTTAAATTTGCAAATGTAAGAGTAATTTTAATGAAAAGGGTGAGAGTATGAAATTTTTAAGAATTGAAGATGAGGTTATTTATTCTAAAAAAAGATACAAATTAAAAAGAGAAATAGACAGGCTTTTCTTAGATGAAGAATATTTTCAAATAGAACCACAATTATTTGAAGAATATGATGAATTTACAAATATAAATAGTAAAATCCCAAAAGAATCTATGGTAAAGGTTGTAAATGGAAGAGTAATGGTGTTAAGAGCTGATATAACTACAAGTATAATAAAAAGCCTCATACCAAGATGGGAAGAGGGTTTAAAACTTAAACTTTTTTATAATTCATCTATATATAAAAATAAGAATACAGTTGGAATAAAAGAGATAAGACAGATAGGTTGTGAGTATTTAGGAGAATCTTCTGTAGAAGCAGATAGAGAAGTGGTAAAATTGGCCCTTAAGATACTTGAAAAGTACAACAATAATTTCATTTTGGAAGTTGGGAGTAGTAAATATATTAATGGATTATTAGAGGAATTAAAATTGAATAAGAATTGTGAAAATCAAATTAAAAACTTATTATATACCAAAAATAACCATGAATTAAAAGTATATATTGAAGATTTAAAAATTAAAAATGATGTAAAAGAATTATTATCAAATATCTTAAGTTTTCAAGGTAATCTATATAATGTTATTGAAAAGGCGCAAAAATTCTATTGTAATGATAAGATGAAACAAGCACTTGAAGAGTTAAAACAAATAAACGATTTAATTGAGGAATGTAATTTTTTAGATAAAGCTAGATTTGATTTATCAATGATTACAATGCTTGACTATTATGAAGGAGTTATGTTTAGAGGATACTATCCAGACTCATATAAAGAAATTCTAAGCGGTGGAAGATATGATTCTCTAACTAAAGAGTATGGAAAAGAAATTCCAGCTATTGGATTTACATTAAGTGTTGATGAGCTAATGAAGTATGTATATAAGTAAGATTGAAAAGGAGGTATTATTTTGGATTATTTAACTATAGCACTAGCAAAAGGAAGAATAGAAGGGGAATCATTTAAAAAATTTAAAAAAATGGGCTTGGGAGACAGTATAGATACTGATACAAGAAAGTTAATTTTTAAAGATGAAAAAAATAAAATCATATATATACATGTAAAACCATCAGATGTGGTTACCTATGTTGAAAAAGGAGTTGCTGACCTTGGTATAGCAGGGAAAGATACTATTTTAGAAAATGAAACAGATGTATATGAAATATATGATTTAGGTTTTGGAAAGTGTAAATTTGCAGTAGCAGGATTAAAGGGAGATAGCATATATAGAAAAGATGAATATTTAAAAGTGGCAACAAAGTACCCAAATATAGCAAAAAAATACTTTAAAGAAAAAGGTCAAAAAATTGAAATAATAAAACTAAATGGTTCTGTTGAACTAGCTCCAATAGTAGGCTTATCAGATGTAATTGTTGATATAGTTGAGACAGGTAATACACTTAAAGCAAATGGACTTGAAATATTAGAAGATATATGCGATATAAGCGCTAGGATTATATCAAATAGAGCTAGTTATAGATTTAAGTATGAACAAATTCAAAATATAATTCGTTTGTTTAAGGAAATTGATAACTAAAATATAATTAAAATTGACAAGGAGAGGTTTAGATTGAGAGAAAAAGAAAGTATAAGAGAACTAAAGGGATACGAACCAAATCATGTAAATTGTAAGGTAAAGCTTGATGCAAATGAAGGAAATAAAAAGTTGTTCAAGTATCTTGTTAAAGAGCTTGGAGATAGCGATATAGATTTAAATTTATATCCTGAAGACTCTTATAGCGATTTAAAAGAGTCTATAATAAATTACATAGATATTTCTGGAGTAAGTAAGAAAAACCTTTTAGTAGGAAATGGTTCAAGTGAAATAATTGATTTGATAATACATACTTTTGTAGATAAAGATGAAACAATATTAAGTTTTTCTCCAAGTTTTAGCATGTACTCTATATACAGTCAGATAAATGGTTCAAAGTTTATAGGTGTTGAGAGTGATGAAAATTTAGTTATAAATATAGATGATGTAATTGAAACAGTAAAAGAAAATAATCCAAAGATAGTAATTGTTTGTAATCCTAATAATCCAACAGGGGCAATACTTAAAAGAGAAGACATAATAAAACTTTTAAACTCAACTAACAGTTTAGTAGTTTTAGATGAAGCATATATGGATTTTGGGGAAGAAAGCATGTTAGAGAATGTTTTTGAGTATGAAAACTTAATCGTTCTTAGAACTCTATCAAAGGCATTTGGATTAGCTGGGATAAGAACTGGATATATGCTATCTAATAGTAGTTTGATAAACTCTGTTGAGAAGGTAAGACCTCCATATAACTTAAATTCATTGTCCGATTTCATTGCTACAAGAGCATTGAAAAATAAAGAAGTAGTTAAGTCCTATATAGATGAAGTAAAAAAAGAAAGAGCAAAATTGTATAAAGAAATAATTGATATGGGTATCAAAGCGTATGAGTCACAAGCAAACTTTATATTATTTTACTCTGAGATAGAAAATTTATCACAAAAGCTGATTGATAGAGGAGTACTAATAAGAAAGTTTAGTGGAAAACTAGAAAATTATTATAGAGTTACAATTGGTGATAAAGAAGAAAATATTATGTTTGCAAATGCTATAAAAGATATTTTTCAAAAGGAGAATTAGGTATGAGAGTTTGGAAGATAGAAAGAAATACACTTGAAACACAGATTTTAGTAGAACTAAACATTGATGGTACTGGAAAAGTTGAGGTAGATACTGGAATTGGATTTTTAGACCATATGCTTACTTTAATGGCGTTTCATGGTAAGTTTGATTTAAAGATTATTTGTAAAGGAGATATATATGTAGATGACCATCATAGTGTGGAGGACATAGGTATAGCTGTAGGAGAGGCATTTAAAAATGCTTTAGGGGATAAAAAAGGAATAAGAAGATATTCTACTATCTACATACCTATGGATGAATCTTTATCCATGGTGTCTATTGATATAAGCAACAGACCATATCTTGTATTTAATGCAAAGTTTGATACTCAAACGATTGGTAGTATGAGTACTCAATGTTTTAAAGAATTTTTTAGAGCTTTTGTAAATGAATCTAGAGTAACTTTACATATTAATCTTTTGTATGGAGAAAATGACCATCACAAAATAGAAAGTATTTTTAAAGCATTTGCAAGAGCATTGAAAGAAGGTAGCGAAGTAATTTCCAATGAAATAGCATCTTCAAAGGGGGTCTTATAAAATGAATATAATAGTAGATTATGGTCTAGGAAATATAGATTCTGTATCTAGAGGTTTTAAGAAGGCTGGAATAGAAACTAAAATTTCTAACAATTTAAATGAAATAAAGGAGGCAAATTCACTAATACTTCCAGGTGTTGGAGCTTTTAGAGATTCTATAAATGCTTTAAATAAGCTAGATTTGGTGCCAATAATAAAAGAACATGTGTCAAAGGGAAAGTTTTTAATAGGCATATGTTTAGGCATGCAATTACTTTATGAAAAAAGCTATGAATATGGAGAATATGAAGGGTTAGGTCTTATAGAAGGTAGCATTGATAAACTGGATATAAGTTTAAAAGTTCCACATATGGGATGGAATAATCTAAAATTTAATAAGAAAAATGATGATATTCTTAAATATATTAAAGAAGATGACTATGTATACTTTGTTCATTCATATTATGCAAATTCATCAAATGAAGAACTTGTTGCGTTTTCAGAGTATGAGAAGAAGATTCCAGCAATAGTTAGAAAAGATAATGTATATGGTATACAATTTCATCCAGAAAAAAGTGGAGAAGTAGGTTTAAATATATTAAGAGCATATGGGGAGATGATAAAATGATAATATTTCCAGCAATAGATATAAAGGATAACAAGTGTGTAAGATTAACTCAAGGTGATTTTGACAAAGTAAATGTATATTATGATAATCCATTAGAAGTAGCATATAAATGGAAAAATGAAGGTGCAGAATATATACATATAGTAGATTTAAATGGAGCTAGAAGTGAATTTGGTGTAAATACAAAAACAATTGAAAATATAGCAAACAATATAAAAATACCTATTCAAGTAGGTGGAGGGGTTAGAGATAAGGAGAAAGTTCAAAGTTTAATAAAAGCAGGTGTTACTAGAGTGATACTTGGGAGTATCGCAATTGAAAATATGGAGTTAGTTGAAGAGTTGGTTAATGAATATCAAGAAAAAATTGTTATTTCAATTGATGCTAAAAATGGAAAGGTAGCGGTTAGAGGTTGGGAAGTTGTAAGCAATGTAGATTCTCTGACTTTATGTAAACAACTTGAAAAAATAGGAGTAAAGACGATTGTTTATACAGACATATCAAAAGATGGTATGCTTCAAGGTCCAAACTTTGATATATATGAAAAAATATCAAAAGAGACATCTTTAAATGTTATTGCTTCTGGGGGAGTGACTTCTATTGAAGATATTAAAAAACTTAAAGATATGAACTTATATGGAGCAATAATAGGTAAAGCACTTTATGATAAGAAGATAGACTTTAAGGAGGCTCAACAACTATGCTTACTAGAAGAATAATACCATGTTTAGATGTACGAAATGGAAGAGTTGTAAAAGGGAAAAAATTTACAGATATAGTGGATGTGGATAGTCCAGAAGTCCTTGGAAAATTTTATAGTGACTGTGGCGCAGATGAACTTGTATTTTATGATATAACTGCATCAAATGAAGAAAGAAAGACATCTTTGGAATTTGTATCTAAAGTTGCAGAAAATATAAATATTCCATTTTGTGTAGGTGGAGGAGTAAATAAATTAGAAGACTTTACTAATATTTTAAGAAAAGGTGCAGATAAAGTTTCTATAAATTCATCAGCAGTAAAAAATCCCGAATTAATAAGAGAAGCCTCACTAAAGTTTGGTGCACAATGTGTAGTTTTATCAATAGATGCAAAAAAAAATGAAGCGGGTTCATGGAGTGTATATGTAAAAGGCGGTAGAGAGAAAACAGATTTAGATGCAATTGAATGGGCAGTCAAAGGTGTTGAACTTGGAGCTGGAGAGATTGTTGTAAATAGTATGGATGAAGATGGAATGAAAAATGGATACGATATAGAGTTACTGTCAAAAATAACATCTTTAGTAAATGTACCTGTTATAGCATCTGGAGGGGCTGGGAAAATGGAAGATTTCTATGAAGCAGTCAAAGAATCTAATGTAGATGGAATCTTAGCAGCATCTGTTTTTCATTTTGGAGAGATAAAAATAAAGGATTTGAAAAAGTATTTAAAAGAAATGGGTGTAGAAGTAAGATTATAAATTAAATATCTATAAGGAGATTGGAAAAATGAATGATAAATGTAATAATGTATGCAGTGAAAAATTTGAAGAATTTATAAAAAATGTAAAATTTGATGATAAAGGATTAGTTCCTGCTGTTGTTCAGGATGTAATAAGTAAAGATGTATTGATGTTAGCATATATGAATGAGGAGTCTATAAAGAAAACTTTAAAAGACAAAATAGCTTGTTACTTTAGCAGAAGTAGACAAGAATTATGGGTTAAAGGTGAGACATCTGGAAATATTCAAAAAGTGGTCAAGATTTCTTATGATTGTGATGTAGATACAATATTACTTTTAGTTGAACAAACAGGTGTAGCTTGCCATACAGGTAATTACTCTTGTTTCTATAGAGATTTATTTGATGATACTGATAAAATTGACTTTGAAGTACAAAAAAATACATTAAAAGAATTATATGATTTAATAAATGAAAGAAAAAACAATCCTATTGAGGGGTCTTATACTAACTATCTATTTGACAAAGGTTTAGATAAAATTCTTAAAAAAGTTGGAGAAGAAAGCAGTGAAGTAATTATAGCCTCAAAAAATGAAGATAAAAGTGAACTTATTTATGAGATTAGTGATTTAGTATATCATACATTGGTTTTAATGATAGAAAAAGGTGTTGAAATTGATGAAATAAAAAAAGAATTAATTAAAAGAAGAAAATAGAATAAAAATAGATTGATAGAAAATAAGAAAGTATACCGTTTTTAAAAAAAAACGGTATACTTTCTTATTTTCTGTTTTATATTATAGAGGAAAATCACAGGTTTCTTACTTAAGTTTATTATGTATACAATTTATCAATAAAACGATTATAATACATTATTTATTTTAGAAAAAATATGATTATATAATTAATATTTAAGAAAAATAATTTTAAATTAATTTTCATATTGAATAATATGGGCTGAAAAAGGATATGTTTTAAGATGAAATAGATATAAATTTCAATAAAAAGTAAACGTTTTCAAAACTAATATTTTATTTTTTACTAAAAAATAAAATATTAGTTTTGATTTATGGTTTAATTTGGGTTATAATAAATTGTTAAATTATTTATTACTATAAAACAAGCTATAAAATAAATAAAAGTGATACTATTTAGTCAAAAACATTAATAATAAAATACAAATTACAAAAATATAATAAAATGTTTTTGAAAACGGTGAAAATTTATTGCAAAAGGTTTAAATTAACTTTTACTTGTGGATAGAATCTATTCTAATAGATAAATAGATATTGAAATGTAAAACAATTTAACTGTTATGAAGAATGTATCATCATATTGGGATTTTTAATTTTTATAATTTTTTTAAAAAATTTTAATTTTACTTAAAAATTAAAATTTACAAAAGTTTAGCATATGTTATTTTATCTTAATAAATAATAAAAACTATTTTTCTATAATATTGGCATAGTAGATGCTTATATAACTATGAAATTAAAATTAAATAGGAAGAAATAGGAGGAAAAAAATGGGAAATAGTGAGCTAAAAAAGACTCTTGGTGTATCTGCAGCATTATCAACTGTTGTAGGTTCAGTAATAGGAGCAGGTGTATTTTTTAAACCGCAGGCAGTTTATACATTAACTGGAGGAGCTCCAGGACTTGGCATATTGGCATGGTTAATAGCAGGAATCATAACTATAACAGCTGGTCTTACAGCTGCAGAGGTATCAGTTGCAATACCAAAACTGGTGGAATGATGGTATATATAAAAGAGATTTATGGAGATAAATTGGGATTTTTAACTGGATGGATGCAAATTGTATTATTCTATCCTGGGATGATGGCAGCATTAGGTGTCATATTTGGAGAGCAAGCATCAGCTTTAATTGGTAATTCATCATTATTACTTCCAATAGCAATTGGAATTATAGTGATAGTTGCAGGGCTGAATATGTTGGGTTCAAAAACTGGGGGAGCTATACAAACAATTTCTACAATATGTAAATTAATACCACTTATATTAATAATGATTGTTGGATTTATTAAAGGCGGTGGAGATAATCCAATACTTAGTCCTATGGTTGGTGAAGGATTAAGTCTAGGAAGTGTAATAGGTCAAGTTTTAATTGCTATATTATTTGCATTTGATGGATGGATGAATGTTGGTACTTTGGCTGGAGAAATGAAAAATCCAGGAAAAGACCTTCCAAAAGCTATAATAGGTGGATTATCAGTGGTTATGGCTGTTTACTTTGTAATAAACTTAGCATATCTTTGGGTATTACCAGCTAGTGAGCTAGCTAATTACGCTTCACCAGCATCAGCAGTTGCTGAGGTTATATTTGGTTCAATAGGTGGAAAAATAATATCTGTAGGTATATTAATTTCAGTATTTGGAGCATTAAATGGATTCTTATTAACTGGTTCAAGAGTGGCCTATACTTTAGCAACAGATAAAACTTTGCCTAAATATAAAGTATTTTCTAAATTAAATTCTGCTCAAGTTCCAGCAAATTCTATAGTATTAGTATCTGTTCTTGCAGCTATCTATGCTTTATCAGGTCAATTTAATTTATTAACTGATTTAGCAGTATTTGCTACTTGGATATTCTATGTATTGACATTTATAGGGGTAATGAAGCTTAGAAAAACTCACCCAGATATACCAAGAGAATACAAAGTACCACTATATCCAATTGTTCCAATAATAGCTATAGTGAGTGGTATATTTGTCGTAGTTAATCAATTATGCTTCGCGGGTATGAAAACTACTATGATATCTGTTGGAGGTCTTATAATAACAGCTATAGGCTTGCCAGTGTATGCTTATATGACTAAGAAAACAAAAAATGAGTCTAACTAGTTTATAAATACTTTATGATTATATAAAAAATAAAATCTCAATCTATAACGTAGATAGATTGGGATTTTATTTTTTTATTTTTAGCTTTTATAATTACACCTCTAAAAAATCACCTGTCTTAAAATACTCTATTTTGTCTCCAAGTAATTTTTTCATGTAATCAAATGCAACTAATCCTGTACAATGGAATGTATATATTTTCTGAAAACCAATTGTGTTAAGTTCCTTTATGACATCATCTATGTATTCTGTAGAACAGTTAAGTCCACCTTGTTTTGATAAATTATCCATATGAAATCCTCCAATAATAAACTTAATTGATTTATCTGGAAAGTATTTTTTAACAGTATGAGCGATATTTACAATTCCACTATGACTACAACTACTTATTATTGATACATAGTCTCCATCCACATATACTAAGAATAATTCGTGTTTAAAATCATCTTCAATAAACATATTGTCCTTAAATTTTAACAGATTTTTATCTCTACAAAAGAAATCTTTATTATTGTTTTTATCAGAGAAGATATAAAGATTTTCACTAAGTTTGTAAAAATCATCTATCCAAATAAAGTTTTTATTAAAATCTTCAAATAAGCCCTTTCTATTTCCTATATAGTAGTTTTCTTGCTGATTTTCGTTATGGTAGAAATATTCATATAATTTAGCTTGAGATTTTATATAAACGTCAATATCTTTATTAATTTCAAAAAATTTATCTATACCACCAATATGGTCGGAATGATTATGAGATATTACAAGTGCATCTAAATTTAATAAATCAACATTTAAATTTTTAGCATTTTCTATAAAATTTCCACTTTTTCCTGTATCTAATATATATCTTTTATCATTAATTTCTAAAAATAAAGATAAACCATGTTCAGATTTTAAGTTTTTGGAGCCAGAAATATTTTCAATTAAAGAAATTACCTTCATAAACAATACCTCCCAATAATATTTTTAGAATTTTTATACAACTAATACTTATATTGTAACAAATTATTATGTTGTAATGTAAAAAGTTTCCTATAAAGTATAACACTTTGTAGACAAGTTTATAAATTTTTATTTAATAACAAAAACAAATGTATATGAATATATAAAATATAAGGTCAAAACAAGAAATAATATTATTTTCTTAATATATTTCTTATTTTAAATTTCTATTTTATAGAAAAAAAATTATAAATTTTAAAAATTAGAAACGACATTTTAACTAGTATTAATTGTAAAAAACACTATATAATACTCAATTTTCAACATTCTATACAATTATACAGAAATTATACAGCATAATAATCAGCAAAATAACAAATTTTAAAAATTAAGTAAAACTTTTTGTCGAAGTTCAACGTCTATATATATGTAGTGTAGATTCTGATTCTAAAATACTACAAAAATATAAATGTAAAAATATAGTAATATTGGAGGTCGAACGATGAGAAATAAAAAGAAAAAAATAAATAGAAAGAGATTGTATTTGCTTTTAAGTGCTATAGTAGTCTGTTTAGCATTTATAATAATTGGCATACGAGTTAGTTATATGAACATGAAAGAAGATGAAATTAGTAGAAATGCTAAACTATCAAGTTCTACTATTACAGATATAATATCTAATACATCAGCAGAAGTTAGTAAAGGGCCTAGTAAAAGTTCTGGAAAAGTAGCATACATAACTATAGATGATGGTCCATCTAAATTTACTGACCAAATGATAAAAACTTTAAATAAGTATAATGTTAAAGCAACTTTTTTTATGATAGATGGAAATATGAAGGAATATCCACAGCAAGTTAAAAATATAATTAAAAATGGGAACACAGCAGGTTTTCATAGTGTATCTCATGATATTCATAAACTTTATGTTACTAGTACATCAGCAAAAGATGAATTTGATACGAATGATCAGACTCTTTATAGTATAACTGGTAAACATTCAAAAGTAATAAGAATTCCTTATGGAAGTAAACCATATACTCCACAAGCTTCATATCAAGCCTTAGTTGATGCAGGGTATAAAATTTGGGATTGGGATTTAGATACTGAAGACTGGAAATCTAATTCTGCACAAATTGTACAGAATGTAAAAGCTCATATTAAGAATAGAAAAGGTGAAGATAAGGATCAACTTGTAGTTTTAATGCATGAGAAAAAACAAAGTGCAGAAGCTTTAGATTCAATTTTAAAATTTTTATCAGATGAAGGCTATGAATTTGCAGCAGTAGAGCAAAATCAGATACCAAAAAATTATTGGTTACGTAATTTGGAATAGTAAAAATAAAAAATGTTGATTAAGAGTTTTAAAAATTGAAAATAAAAAATGAGTGAGGTGTAAGTGTTTTGAATAAAAAACTTTGTGTAGGAATGGTCGGAGTACTATCTTTAATGATGGTTGGTTGTAATAAAAGTTTAGCTAAAGTGAATGATGTAGAAATCACAAAGGCGCAATATGAAAAAACAAAGGCAGTATTATCTGCTACTAACAGTTATATAAATGGTCAATCTTTAGATGAAATGGAAAAAAGTTTAGATAAAAAAGGTAGAAATAAATTAGAAAATGTTATAATATCGTTTATGGTGGATAATGAACTTTTATATCAAGAGGCTAAGGATAAAGGATTAACTCCAAGTAAAGGTGAGATAGACTCAAAATATCAAGAACTAGAAAATGAAATGAATTTGAATACAAGCTATAAAGAAAAAATGGACAAAGCAGGTGTAGATAAGGAATATTTAAAGCAAGAAATATCTAGAGATTTAGCCATAGACAAAAGTAAAAAAGCCTTTGAAAATAAAATAAATATAAGTGATGCTGAGATGGAATCTTATTATGTAAATCATAAAAAAGATTTTAACGTAGAAGAAGTAAGTGCTTCTCAAATATTGATATCAACTTTAGACAAAAATAAAAAAGAAGTAAGTAAGGATAAAAAAGAAGCTTTAAAAAAAGAGGCAGAGAGTATATTGACTAAAATCAAAAATGGAGAAAGTTTTGAAGCATTGGCTAAAAAATATTCAGATGACAAAGCGACTGGAAAAAATGGAGGTCAGCTAGGATATTTTTCAAAGAATGATAAAAATGCTGAATTTACAAAAAAAGTATTCAAATTAAAGAAAAATGAGGTTTCAGGTGTTTTTGAAACTAGTTATGGATATCATATAGTCAAAGTTACTGATAAAAGAGAAAGACAAAAAAGTCTTAATGAGTGTCAGAGTTTAGTAAGAGAATCTATTTTAAACGAAAAATATATTGAGCACATAAAAAAATTGAATGAAAGTGCAAAAGTAGAGAGATAGAATCTATAAAAACTCAATCCTAGCCTGTAGCCGGAGGGAGATTTTACAGGAATGTTTAAGAGTTTAAAGAGAAGGAAAGTTGAGAGATACATTATCGATAATAAAGACTCTTTTTATAGAATTGCATATAGTTATACAAAAAATGAAGAGGACGCATTAGATGTGGTTCAAGAAGCCATGTATAAGGCTCTATATTCAGTAGAAAACCTTAAAGAAGTAAATTATATAAAAACATGGTTTTATAAAATTCTAGTTAGAACGAGTATAGATTTTATTAGAAAAAACCGCAAATATAATAATATGACAGATATCACTCTTATAGATGAGACAGGAGAATGTGATAAGTATACTGATTTAGACTTAAAAAAAGCATTAGAAGAATTACCTATTGAATATAAATCTATTATAATATTGAGATTTTTTGAGGATTTAAAGATTGAAGAAGTAGCAATAATATTGGATGAAAATGTGAATACTGTTAAAACTAGGTTATACACTGCTTTAAAAAAATTAAAATTAAAAATTGAAGAGTAGGGATAAAAAGAATGACGAACAAAGAAAGGTTAGATAAGTTAAGAGATGAGTATCATAAAATTCCAATACCAAAGAAACTAGATACTATAATAAATCATAAAAAAATAAAAGATATATATTGCGAACAAAATAAAAAGATAAATAAATGGAGATTTAAAGTCATTATGGCTTCAGCCTGTATGTTTATAGTATTAGTAAATATTAGCCCTGTATTTGCAGATAACTTTTCTAAATTACCTATAATTGGAGGATTAGTAAAAGTAGTAACTATAAAAAATTATAGTTTAAAAAACGAAAACTATGAAGCTAAAATTGATATTCCTAAAATACAAGGTTTAAAAGATAAAAATTTAGAGAAGAGATTAAATAATAGTTTTATGGAAGATGGAAAGAGGCTTTATGATGAATTTCAAAATAGAATGGAAAAAATAGAATTATCAAAAAATAAGGAACATAAGTATTTAAGCTTAAGTTATAGTGTTAAAAATAATTCTAAAGATTTTCTATCAATAGAAATGACAAAAAATGAGATAGAAGCATCATCATATGTGAGCAAAATACATTATAATGTTGATAAAAAAAGACAAATAGTTTTAACTTTACCTATGCTTTTTAAGGATGATAAATATGTAAAAGTTATTAGTAATAATATAAAAGAACAAATGCGAAATCAAATGAAAAATGACAGCACAAAATCATATTTTATAGATCAGGGGAAAGATTCTCCTGTTAAAGATTTTAAAACAATAAATAAATATCAAGATTTCTATTTTAATAAAAATGAAGACCTTGTAATTTGTTTTGACCAGTTTGAAGTAGCACCTGGTTATATGGGTTCAGTAGAATTTGTAATTCCATATAAAGTAATAAAAAATTTGTAAATAGAATAGTAATTTATATATAAATATATTAAGGAGGTTAATATGAATACATATAAAAAACTTAAAAAATCTATATTTAAAATTGCTGTGATTTCAGTGTGTCTACTTGTAGCATTAGTAAATGTAAATCCTATATTTGCAGGAAGTTCTTCTGATAGAGTTATAAAAAATAATCCGATAAAAGTGATAAATGCTAAAAATTATAGTTTGAAACAAGATAATTATGAAGTCAATATCAAAATTCCTAAGATAGAAGGTTTAAAAGATAAAGATTTAGAGAATAAATTAAACAATGAATTTATGGAAAATGTGAAAAAACTTTATAGTGAATTTCAAAATAAAATGAAAAAAGAAAACAACAAAGGTCATAGATACTTAAATGTAAGTTATAGTGTAAAAAATAATTCTAAGGGCTTTTTATCTATAGAAGTTAAAAAAGAAGAGATAGAAGCTTCCTCATATGTAACTAAAACACATTATACTATTGATAAAAATAGAGAAATACTATTAAACTTACCAATATTTTTTAAAGATAGTAGATATATGGATGCTATAAGTGATAATATAAAAGGACAGATGAAAAATCAAATTAAGAAAGACAATACAAAATCATATTTTATAGACCAAGAAAAAG
This sequence comes from Clostridioides sp. ES-S-0010-02, assembly GCA_020641055.1. NCBI lineage: Bacteria > Bacillati > Bacillota > Clostridia > Peptostreptococcales > Peptostreptococcaceae > Clostridioides > Clostridioides sp. ES-S-0010-02. The sequence goes on along the minus strand of CP067345.1, from coordinate 2,746,734 downwards.
ATTCCCCAGTAAAAAATTTTAAGTCTATAAATAAGTATCAAGATTTCTATTTTAATAAAGATGGAAACCTTGTAATTAGTTTTGATGAATATGAAGTAGCTCCTGGGTATATGGGGCCAGTTGAGTTTGTAATACCAGACAAAGTAATAAAAAACTTAAAGTAGACATATAGAAGATTTTTAAATAGACTAGTAAGGAGAAATATATGAATATATATGAACAAGCGATAAAGTTAATAGAAAATAATGAGGACTTTGCATTTGCTACAATAACTTCTCACTCAGGTTCAACACCACGTGAAACTGGAGCAATGATGATTGTAAAAAGTGATGGCTCTATATTTGGTTCTGTAGGTGGGGGAAGTGTAGAAGCAACATGCATAAAACATTCAATTAATGTTATAAAAAATAGAGAGTCAATGTTGTATAAATTTACTCTAAATAAAACTGATATAGCAAAGCTTGGAATGATATGTGGTGGTACTGGAGAAATACAGATAGATTTTATTGATAGTAATTTGAAGAGCAATTTAGAAAGATTTAATAAAAACTTAAAAGAAAATATAAGTAAAGCATATATATTTGGTGCAGGTCATATTTCAAAAGATGTAGCAGTAATATTATCACTTCTAGAGTTTAGAACAATAGTAATAGATGATAGAGAGGAATTTGCTAATTCTGAAAGATTTCCACACTCAGAAGTGGTAGTTTTAGATTCTTTTGAAAATATACCAGATTTTCCAATTGATGAGAATAGCTATATAATTATTTTAACGAGAGGTCATCTATATGATTCAAGTTCATTGGAATGGGCTCTTAAAACGAATCCTTGCTATATAGGTATGATTGGAAGTAGAACAAAAATTGGATTGACATACGAAAAACTTATGAAAAAGGGGTTCAGTAAGCAAGAACTAAATAAAGTACATGCTCCAATAGGAATAAAATTAGATGCTCAAACACCAGCAGAAATAGCTGTGTGTATAGCAGCTGAACTTATAAATTGTAGAGCAAATAAGGAAAAAAGAAATTAATGAAAATGATGAGCAAAGATTATCAGATTTTAAATATTAATTTTAAAAATAAAGAAATAGAAGCAGTATTACTGTATAAAAATAGAAAAAATATTTGCATAAAAATAGACTCATTTGGCAAAGTAGTTGTAATAAGTCCACCTAAAGTTTCTAAAAAAACAATAGAAGAAATAATAATTAAAAAAGGAGACTGGATACTTAAAAAATCTGGTGAGTATAAAGACAGAGAGGAAGCATACAAACAAAGAACATTTATGACAGGTGACAAATTTCTTTATCTTGGTGAAGAATATTGCTTAGTTGTAAATAAAACTTTGGATGATTGTGCGAAAAAAAGTAAGTGTAAAATAAATCTTGAAGAATATAAAATAATTGTTAAAACAAATGACCTAAGTAAAGATTTTATCAAAAAATCTTTACAGTGTTGGTACAAAAATGAAAGTCAAAGAATTGTTTCAAAAAGAATCGATTTTCTTAAGTCGAATTGTGATATAATGAAGCAACTAACACCAGTTAATGTAAAAGTAAAAGAACAAAAAAGTAGATGGGGGAGTTGTACATCTCAAAAAAATATTTATATAAATTCAAAAATATCTATGGCGAGATTAGATGTAATTGACTATATAATAGTACATGAGTTTAGTCATTTATTACATATGAATCACTCAAAAAAATTTTATGATTTGGTAAAAAATATTATGCCAGAGTATAAAGATAAAGAAAATTGGCTTAAAAAAAATGGATATAAGATAATAATATGAAAACGATTATTTCAAATGTTCATTTAAAATATAAAAAAGTGATTATTGCGAAGAAAAAAAATAATCTGAAAATTTTAAAAAAGTCGTTGACATTCCAAAAGATAGATAATATAATCTATATTAACAGCAAAACAAAGTTAAAAAAATTAGATAGATAAAAGCAATGACAGAGACAACAATACTAATAGAGTTATCTACAGAGAACCAATGTTGCTGAGAATTGGTGTTAACAGTAGTATAATGATCACTCTGGAGCTTTTGTACTGAATATATTTTAGTAAGTACAAACGTCTGCCAACGTTATATGGCTAAGGTTAAGGTAATCAATTACCCGACCTGAAAAAAGAGTGGTAGATATATTTTTTATATCTACAAATAAGGTGGTACCGCGGAATTTAACTTTCGTCCTTATAAGTAATATTTATATTGCTTATAAAGATGAAAGTTTTTTTATTTTGAGCGATATAAAAGATTAATCCATATAAAATTAATGAAAATAATAATAAAAAATAAGGAGGAGTTTTTTATGGAAAATACTGTATATGCTAAATTAAACCAAGGAATAGATTCTTTTTTAAGAGTGGCGATGACACTTAGAAGAAGAGAAGTTGATATACAATCAATAAGTATGACTGTAGATAATATGAATAATTCAGGTATAAAATTGATAGTAAATGAAGAAAAGACATCTCTAGATAGTGTCTTAAATCACATGAAGAAACTACATGATATAAGAGAAATAACTGTTGAACAAGTAAGACACTAATTAAATATGACTTATAAAAATTAAAAACTAGTATGAAGAAACTAATGTTTAAATAAAAACTAAAGAAAAATATTAGATGAGAAAAATTTTAGATTAAAAATACGATTATTATTGAAATTATAAACCTATTACAAATTCTAAAAACTGAAAATTATAAATATTAAGATTATTAAAACTATAAATATTGAGATTCTGAAGATTAAAATTCTATAAATTAGAAAATAAAGTTTGTTAAGTAGCATAGAATCAATGATAATGAGTATAAATTTCTAATAAAAATAAATATCACAAAATAATTGAGAGAAAATATTGGGAGGAAGTAAAGATGGCAAAGATGTATTATGAAAATGATGTAAATTTAGAGGTTTTAAAAAATAAAAAGGTTGCAGTTTTAGGATATGGAAGTCAAGGTCATGCACATGCACAAAATCTTAGAGATAATGGTGTGGATGTAGTGATAGGACTTTATGATGGAAGTAAGTCAGCGCAAAAAGCAAAGGAAGATGGATTTGAAGTAAAAAGTGTAGCAGAGGCTACGAGAGAAAGTGATTTAACAATGTTGTTAATGCCTGATGAAAAGCAAAAGAAAGTTTATGAAGAAAGCGTTAGAGATAATTTAAAAGAAGGTCAAACATTAGCATTTGCACATGGATTCAATATACACTATAATCAAGTACAACCACCAGAATTTGTTGATGTTGTAATGGTAGCTCCTAAAGGACCTGGTCACTTAGTTAGAAATGTATTTACTAAAGGAAGTGGAGTTCCAGCATTGTTTGCAGTATATCAAGATTACACTAAAAAAGCCACAGAGACAGTTTTGGCATATGCAAAAGGAATAGGAGCTACAAGAGCAGGTGTTTTAGAAACTACTTTTAAAGAAGAAACAGAAACTGACTTATTTGGAGAGCAATCAGTACTTTGTGGTGGTATAAGTGAACTTATAAAATTAGGATATAAGACACTTGTAGATGCAGGGTATCAAAAGGAAGTAGCATATTTTGAATGTCTACATGAAATGAAACTAATAGTTGACCTTATATATGAAGGTGGATTTGAAAGAATGAGATACAGCATAAGTGATACAGCAGAATATGGAGATTATGTATCTGGTAAAAGAGTAATAACTGATGCAGCAAAACAAGGTATGCAGGATGTATTAGAAGATATACAAAATGGAAAATTTGCTAAGGCATGGATTAAAGAAAATGAAGAAGGGCGTGAAAACTTCCTAAAAACTAGAGAAGCAGAATATGCTACAGAAATAGCTGAAGTTGGTAGAAATTTAAGAAGTATGATGTCATTCTTGAAATAAATATATTAAATGGATTAGTTTGAGGGAAAGAGTGGTGCATAGTAGTGCGTATGAACGGAGCAAAGGTAATTTTAGAATGTTTAAAGAAAGAGGGAGTTGACACAATATTTGGATATCCTGGTGGAGCAGTAATACCTCTTTATGATGCTCTATATGATTATACAGATTATTTTAAACATATAAGGACTTCACATGAACAAGGTTTGGTTCATGCAGCAGATGGATATGCAAGAAGCACTAATACAGTGGGGGTTTGTTTTACAACATCTGGACCAGGAGCAACGAATGCTATAACTGGTATAGCAACAGCCTTTATGGATTCTTCTCCTATGGTTGTAATTTCAGGTCAAGTTCCAACTAGTTTATTGGGGAAAGATTCTTTTCAAGAAATTGATATAACTGGAGCAACCTTATCTATGACAAAGCACAATTATCTAGTTAGAAATACTAAAGAGTTAGTACCTACAATAAAAGAAGCTTTTAAAGTTGCAAACTCAGGTAGAAAAGGACCTGTACTTGTGGATGTTCCAAAGGATTTGTTTTTAGCAGAAATGGATTTTAATGATGAGGACTATGGTTTATGTCAAATAGATGAGTATATGGATTATAAGGATGATTTTGACTTAGATGATGAAAACAACTTTAAACTTTTAAAAGATGCAGTGGAGATGATAAAAGAGTCTAAAAAACCTATAATCTATGCTGGTGGAGGTGTTAAATCATCCAATAGTGAAGAAGTTCTTGTAAAATTTGCAACTAAGATAGATACACCTATATTAAATACACTTATGGGACTTGGAAATATAGATAGAAAAAATGAATTATCTCTTGGAATGGTTGGAATGCATGGAAGTAGAGAAAGTAACTTAGCACTTTCTAATTCAGATTTAGTGATAGCGATAGGTGCAAGATTTAGTGATAGAGTAATAAGTAAAAGTTCTGAATTTGCTAAAAATGCAAAAGTAATACACATAGATATAGACCCATCTGAAATAAGTAAAAATATAAAGTCCAATATATCTTTAGTTGGAGATGTAAAGATGGTTCTTAGTCTACTACTAGAAAGAGTTGAAGGTAAGGACAATAGCAATTGGAAAGAGGAAATAAAGACCTTTAGAAAAGGTGAGGGTGTAGAGGAAAAAGAGTTTCATCCACAGAATATACTTAGAAAAATAAACGAAAAATACGAGCAATTGGCAAATCCAACTGTAGTTGTTACTGATGTTGGCCAGCACCAAATGTGGTCTGCAAAGTATTGGGATTTTAAAGGAAATAAAAGTTTTATAACATCAGCAGGTCTAGGAACTATGGGATTTGGTCTAGGAGCAGCTATTGGAACTAAAGTTGGTAATTTAGATAAAAATGTAGTTTTAGTTACTGGTGATGGAAGCTTTAGAATGAATTGTAATGAGTTAGCTACAGTTGCAAATTATAATGTACCTATGCTTATTTTATTGCTTAATAATAGAACTCTAGGAATGGTAAGACAATGGCAGAAATTATTTTCTAATCAAAGATACTCTCAAACTGATATTAATGAAAATGTAGACTATGTTAAGCTTGTAAATGCTTATAATATAGATGGATATAAAGCATGTGATATGGAAGGATTAGAAAGAATTTTGGATGCAATAGATTTTAATAAACCTGTGTTTTTACAATGTGATATAGATAAAGACTATGATGTTTATCCTATTGTAGCTCCTAATGATGCATTAGAAAATTTGATATGTAACTAAAAATTGATACTGAATATTGATAAAGTTTTTTATTAAACTTTTATTGATATTCAGTTTTTTATTTTACAATAATCTCAAGTATAGATTAATATTTTTTAGTTTTATAATAATTTAATTCATGTATGATAAAGTATTGATTAAATATTAATGATGGAATTTAGAATAATAATGTAACTTAAGTAAATAATAATTCTGAATAATAATTTACGGAGGTATTTATATGTTTAAGCATGATAAAGCTTTATTAAAAGAAGTAAAAGTAGAAAGACCAAACCCTCAATATGCCGTTTTGATGCAAGAACAGTTAGGTGGTGGAAATGGAGAATTAAAAGCAGCAATGCAATATTTAGCTCAAAGCTTTAGAATAAAAGACCCTCAAATAAAAGATTTATTTCTTGATATAGCAGCAGAAGAACTTAGTCATATGGAAATGGTAGGTCAAACTATAAATTTATTAAATGGGCATGATGTTGATTACAAAGCAGTTGATACAGGGGAAATCGAAACTCATGTTTTAACTGGATTATCACCAGTATTAATAAATTCATCAGGAGCTCCATGGACTGCTGATTATGTTACAGTTACAGGTGATTTAGTAGCTGATTTACTTTCAAATATAGCTTCTGAACAAAGAGCAAAGGTAGTTTATGAGCATCTATATAGACAAATTGATGATAAATATGTAAAAGAAACAATTGATTTTTTACTTAATAGAGAAGAAGCACATAATGCTTTATTTAGAGATGCTTTAAACAAGGTTAAAGATACAGGTTCAAACAAGGATTTTGGAGTTACAGAAGATTCTAAGCTATACTTCGATTTATCAACTCCAGGACCAAATCATGATACTAAGATAGATATCAATCCTCCTTCTTTTGAAAAACCTTTAAAGAAATAGCTTGATATTTCTTGTATTGTTTTGTTTTGGTAGGTATTTTAAAAATTATTTGCCTAGAGGAATTAAGTAGATAAAAACTTAAATATATACAGTTAAAAATGGGTATATGCTTATTATAAGTGTATATCTATTTTTTTATTGCAAAACATATAACAAAATAATAAATGAGGTGGTATTATGGCAACGAATAAAAAACCTAATAATTTAATAAGTGAGAAATCTCCATATCTTCTGCAACATGCATATAATCCCATAAATTGGCATAGTTGGAACGACGAAACTTTTAAAAAGGCAAAGGAAGAAGATAAACCGATATTTTTAAGTATTGGATATTCAACTTGCCACTGGTGTCATGTTATGGAAAATGAATCTTTTGAAGATGAAGAAGTTGCTGAAATAATGAACAAAAACTTTATAGCAATAAAAGTAGACAAGGAAGAAAGACCAGATATAGATAGTGTGTATATGACAGTTTGTCAAGCAATGACAGGTAGTGGTGGATGGCCAATGACTATAATAATGACTCCTGATAAAAAACCTTTTTTTGCAGGAACTTATTTTCCAAAATACTCAAGATATAATAGACCAGGTGTTATAGATTTATTGGAAAATGTATCTGACAAATGGAATACAAATAAGGATATGCTTATAAAATCTGGAAATGAAATAGTAGAGGCTCTTAAAGATGATTTTGGAGTGAAAAATACAGATGGTGATTTATCAAAAGATATGTTGAGTTCATCAGTTAGAATATTTAAAACTATTTATGATGATAAATATGGTGGTTTTGGTAATGCACCTAAGTTTCCAAGTCCTCAAAATCTTATGTTTTTGATGAAATACTATAGTATAGAAAAAGATGAAGATGTATTAAAAATGGTGGAAAAAACTTTAGATGGAATGTACAGAGGAGGTCTATTTGACCATATTGGATTTGGTTTTTCAAGATATTCCACTGATAAAAAATGGTTAGCACCTCATTTTGAAAAGATGCTATATGACAATGCTATGCTTACAGTTGCATATTTAGATGCATACAAGATAACCAAGAAAGAGTTATATAAAGAAATTGCTATAAAAACTATAGATTATGTAATTAGAGAGATGCAAGATAAAGAAGGTGGATTTTATTCAGCACAAGATGCAGATAGTGAGGGCGAGGAAGGTAAATTTTATACATTTAATCCACTTGAAATAATTGATATATTAGGTGAAGAAGATGGAAAATTCTTTAATGATTATTTTGATATAACTAGTAGTGGAAATTTTGAGGGGAAAAGTATTCCTAATCTCATAGAAAATAAAGAATATGATAAGTATAATGAAAGAATAGCTAATTTGAGTAAAAAGGTATTTGAATATAGGAGAGAAAGAACTTCTTTGCATAAAGATGATAAAATTCTGACATCATGGAATGCATTGATGGTAGTAGCTTTAGCAAAGGCTTATAAAACTCTAAAAATGGATAGATATTTAGAGTATTCAAATAAGTGTATTGATTTTATAAATAGTAATCTTGTGAATAAAGCAGGTAGATTATTAGCTAGATATAGAGATGGTAGTGCTGATTATTTAGCATATTTGGATGATTATGCATTTTTAATATGGGCATATATAGAACTTTATGAATCAACATTTGATATAAAGTATTTAGAAGAGGCATTAAAATTAAATGAAAGTTGTATTGAGCTTTTTTGGGACTATGAAAAAAGTGGATTTTACCTATATGGTAAAGATAGTGAAAATTTAATAGCAAGACCAAAAGACTTGTATGATGGAGCTATTCCATCAGGTAATTCTGTACAATTATATAATCTTATAAGACTTGCAAAAACTACTGGTGACAATAAACTTGAAGAATTGTCATACAAGCAATTAAAGCTTTATTCAGATAGTGTAAAAAATTCACCAACAGGATATAGTTTTTATATGCTTTCATTAATGTATGAACTTTATCCTACAAAAGAAATCATATGTATTTTAAAGGAAAACTCTGATTTAATTGGTTTTAAGACTTTAGTAAGTGAAAATTTTTTACCAAATTCAACTTTTTTAGTAAAAAAATACAATGAAGAAAATACTAAGATAGATTTTTTAAATAATTATAGATTAAAAAACGACAAAACTACTTATTATGTATGTCAAAATAATAGTTGTAGTCAACCATTTAATGATTTACAAAAGCTAAATGATATAATTTTTATGAGAGACTAATTATAATGTTGAAAGAACTCAGTATTGATATTTGATACTGAGTTCTTTTTGCAATAGTTATTCACCTAGTTACATTTTACTGTTCTCCTTTCTTTTTAGGGATATTTACGTAGTTCTTATTATTAGGCAAAATAAATCATGGTATTCGCACTCCATTTCTTGATTTTATTTGGTTCTCCATATATAATATATGCTGATATATTATAACGAAAGAACCATTTGAATATGGAATATATGTCTTGCCCCTAAGTGACGATAAAATGGGGCATTTCTGAAAGATGGTGCAAAATATACTGGAATTTTCAAAAATTGATTATATGTGGCTAATACTAAAAGACTCTAAAAAGTCGTATAGTAGAACAAAGAGGAGAAAGGAGCTATAATATGAATAATGTTGTGATTATAGACGATGACAAAGAGCTTTGTGCTCTTATGAAAAAATGTGTAGAGCAAGAAAATTTATCTGCTATTATTGCACATGGAGGTGTGGAGGGATTACGCCTGACTGATGAAAACAAAAATAGCTGCTCTCTTGTGATTTTGGATGTAATGATGCCAGACATAGATGGGTTTCAAGTTCTGAAAAAAATTAGGGAAACAAGTAATGTCCCAGTACTTATGCTTACCGCTAAAAGTGACGAGAATGATAAAGTTTCTGGGTTGCGTCTAGGTGCTGACGATTATCTAACAAAGCCATTCTGCATAAATGAGCTTATGGCTCGTATCAATTCTCTTATTCGCCGTTATACTATGTTAAACCCTACTTTTGTAACAGATACAGATTGCATAATAATAAAAGGCATGGTTATTGACAGAACAAATCGCGTTGTTTCCGTTGACAATATTACTGTTCAGCTTACAAGCAAAGAATTTGATTTACTTTCTTTTCTGGCTTCTAATAAAGGACGAGTGTTTACCAAAAAACAGATTTATATGCAAGTGTGGGGAGAAGAATATGCTTTTGACGATAGTAATATTATGTCTTTTATCAGTAAATTACGGAAAAAGATTGAAGCAGACCCTGGACATCCATTTTATATTTTGACAGTCCGAGGTGTTGGCTATCGTTTTAATAAGGAGGCATAACCTAAATATGAATGTTTATCTGCTTTTTGCATTTGCTCTTGCTTTAATTATTATAGTGTATCTCGTTTCTATTTTGTGGCGTGTCCGAACACAGCTTGCACTTATAAAATATGCTTTAGAAGATATAAAAAACGGGAACCTTAACCGACGTGTTTTAACAAGGAAGAGTGATATAACAAGACAAATTTGCTATGATATTAACAAAATTGCAATCAACAGTCAATCACAGCTTATCCAGCAGAAACAATCGGAACAAGCATACAAACAGCTAATGACAAGTCTTTCCCATGATGTAAAAACTCCACTTGCTTCTTTGGTTGGTTATTTGGAGGCAATCGAAACTGATATTGTTGTAGGAGAAGAAAAGGACGAATATATACATGTTGCGTATAATAAAGCCCAACACTTAAAACATTTTGTAGAAAATCTATTTGAATGGGTGAAATTGGATTCTAGGGAACAGATTTTTCATTTTGAACTTTTCGATTTGAATGAATTATCTCGTAATATTATAGCTGATTGGGTTCCTATTTTAGAAAAATGCCATTTTGAATATGAAATTGATATACCTGAAACTGAGTATGCTATGCACATAGATGTAAACGCATATACCCGCATTCTTAATAATCTATTACAAAATATCATTAGGCATAGTGATGGAGATAAAGTAACACTACGTATTTTTGAAAATGAACAGCAAGTCAAAATTGTAGTAGAAGATAACGGGAAAGGAATATCTTCTGATAATCTCCCACATATCTTTGAAAGAATGTATCAATGTGACCATTCTAGGTCATCAAAAGGTAATCGCTTAGGATTGGCGATTGTAAAAGAACTTATCAATGTTCACAAAGGAACGATTACCGCCAACAGCACCATTAATATGGGGACTATATTTACAATATTGCTTCCGAAAGCTCTGTAAAATGCAGGGCTTTCTTTCTGCTAAAACAAGATAAAAGCAAGGTTTTAGCAAGGTTTTGGCAAGGTTTATGTTGTATACTTCTAATTGTGATTGTTTCTGATATTCTATCAGTTATCACATGACAAAAGTAGTTTTATGGAAAGTGAGGAAATTTTATATGAATGATTTTGTGATTGAAACAAAACATCTGACAAAAGTTTATGGAGAACAGGAAGTGGTTAGCAAAGTCAATCTCCATATTAAAAAAGGTCAAATTTATGGTTTGTTAGGACGCAATGGAGCTGGTAAAACCACGATTATGAAAATGATTTTAGGACTGACGCCTATCACTTCTGGCGAAGTAACTGTATTCGGAAAAAATATCAAAGGTAGAGAAAAACAAATATATCCTCGTATTGGCGCAATTATTGAAACACCAGGATTTTATCCAAATTTAACTGGAACAGAAAATCTTGAAATTTTTGCGAAGCTGCGCGGCACAGCCAGCCCACACGCAGTTGAAAACGCATTGAAAATAGTAGGATTGCATTATAAAGACAAAAAGCTGTTTGGTAAGTATTCACTTGGAATGAAACAGCGTCTGGGAATTGCAAATGCTATTTTACATGACCCAGAAGTGCTGATTTTGGATGAACCTACAAACGGTCTTGACCCTATTGGCATTGCTGAAATGAGAGATTTTATTAAACATTTAAGTGTTGAGTGCGGAAAAACGATTCTTATTTCAAGTCATATTCTTTCGGAAATTTCATTATTGGCTGATGATATTGGAATTATCAACAATGGTGTCCTCTTGGAAGAAAGCAGCATGAGTCAACTAGAAAAGAAAAATCGTAAATATATACTGCTGCAAGTGTCAGATACTCCAAAAGCTTTACTGATTTTAGAGCGTCAATTCAACTTAAAAGATTATTCTGTTCAAGACAGCCATAGCTTACGTATTTACGACACTAATCTGAATATGGGTGAAATAAATAAAGCCCTTGTTATGCAGAATGTTACTGTAACTAGTTCGGGGATTTGTAATGATACTTTAGAGGACTATTTCAAAAAAATTACAGGAGGAGAAGGCATTGCTTAAATTTATTCAAACAGAATTTCTTAAACTGCGCCGCAAGAAACTTATTTGGTTAATGTTGTTAGCTACTCTCATTATGCCATTTTTCGCACTATTATATTTCAAGCATTTGGGAGAAACTGATGTTGACCCAATACAATTTTATAAATGGTCTGCGTTCAGTTATACTATTTTTATTATTTTGCCTGTCGTTTTGGGAATGCTTTGTACGATACTTATGCGCGAAGAAAATCAGTATGATATACTCAAACAACTTTTGATTGTGCCTATAAGCAAAATGGGATACTTTTTCAGTAAATTTTTTGTGGTTTTGATTTACTCTATTTGTTTCATGCTGATTACAGCCATTGCTTCTATTATATTCAGTATACTTCCTGGATATGTCGTATTTGAATGGGGAAGCGTTTTATATTTACTGAAAAAATGTTTGGAATTTGGTGTTATTATTGCTTTTGTAATGCTACCAATTTTAGCAATCGCTGTGTCGCAAAAAGGATACATTCTCCCAACTTGTATAACATTGGTGTATGCCTTTTCTGGTTTTATCTTAATGACAGTAAATATGTATTTACACCCGTTATCCAGTATGGCAGTTATCGTTATGCGAAATAAAGATATTCCAGGTCTTGTATATACACAGGCAATTAACATTCCACTTGCATTTCTTTGTATTTGCATTTGGGATATTGTTTCAATAGTACTTGTAAATATAGCATTAAGAAAAAGAAAGTGAGGTATGAATCATGCAAAAATTACTTTGGGCTGAAAGCCAAAAGCTTCGCCGTTCAAAGGTTGTTTGGATTGCAGTTTTTGCAATAGTTATGGTAGCTACTATGATTTTTGCAGGAGGACAAGGTGTGCATGATGGACCAGATTTACACTATGGATTAAAAACTGTATATGAGGGCTCTCGGTATATAGACAATGCAGGGTGGTATATGGACGAAGTTCAACCCTGGGCAACTTTTTTTGTTCTTCCAGCAGTCATTGCCCTTTTAGGGAGTTATATGATTTGTCGTGAAGAAGATGATGATACCATAAAATCTCTGCGCCTAATTCCTGTAAATGAAGCAAAATTAACCATTGCAAAAATGATTGTTACTTTTGCATTTAGCATACTCCTTTATTTGTTGCTCTTTGCCATAACATTTTTGACTGAAGTTATTTTACATCTTTCCGATTTATCAGTAGAACTGATTTTAAGTTCTTTGAAAGAATATTTTTTAGGTGGTGTAGGTGTATTCCTTGCAATTTCACCCATTATCGCGCTGGTATCACGTATGAAAAAAGGGTATTGGCTTGCGTTAGTATTTACTGAAATTTATTCTGTTACTGGACTATTTGCTAGTATGTCAAATACTCTAAAAACCTTTTATCCTATTTCAGCTATATTTAACTTTTCTGGTTACCACATAACCACTGTAGGAAAAATAATGGGGAGTACTATAATATTGTTGCTGTGCATCTGTCTTTCTGCCTTTATACTGAAAGGGCTAAAACATAGTGAAGAAAATTGAAATAGGTAATATCAAAATGAAGAAGATGAAAAAGCTGATTATGCTTATTGTATTTCTATTACTCTTTGATATGCTACACTGTTATATCGAATGGAAATTCAACAATGACTCACCTAAAGGGATAATAGAACTAATAGATGAGTGGACTGACCAGATTGGTCTGCATCATGTGATGGGTGTATTTTTTTATTCGAAAATGCAACTGGAATCATTTCTGTGTGGCGACTAAGAGTGAAAAGTAGAAATTCCTATCAATTCTCTCCCTTTCAGGCTGGAAGTAGAGTGAGAAATGATGAAGCCATTTGAAATTTCAGACAATCATAGAAAACCAGTTTGGTTACATCTATAGATAATTCATCTATGTATTTTAATGTAAGAATAAGCTTATAATGTTTGAGAATCTTATCTAAGCAACTTACTATAATCTGATTTTCATAATCTCGCATGATTTCAAGTTCAATGACCTTAATACAGTCAACAAAAGACTATAAAAGTTATTCAAATTTATAAAAGGATAAATAGATTTAACGGCGATTTTGCAAAAACTAAAGTCGCCGTTTTCATGTTTTGATTTATATTATACAAATATCTATATTTCAAACCTCCATCTTTAATCTCATGAGCATTTAAAAATATTGTGATATTATAGATAGCTTTTTCATTATAATATTAATCTTTTTTATTTACTTTATTTCTTCTTCTTGAGAATTCTTTAAGTGCTTCAGCTTTAATTTTATCAAGTTCTTCATCCTCCATAAAATTAGCATCGTCTTCAAATCCATCTTGTTCTTCGCCATTAAAACGATACATTTTTTTTAGTAAACTCCACAAGGTTTCTAATTCGTCTTGAGTAAACTCATGAAATACATCTGCCATAAAATTTATTCCAACTCTACTACATTTAATCATGACTTGTTTTCCTAAATCGGTAACCTTTACATTAATTGCTCTTTTATCATTTGGGCTTGGAACTACCTGAACATATTCATTTTTTTCAAGGTTAGCAACTATTCTATTTATATTTTGTTTACTTGTACCCATTTTTCGTGCAATATTATTTAATGTTGTTTCTTCTTCTGGTAAGTGAAGAATAGATAAAATAGTCATATATTGTCTTGAAGTAAGTACATCAAAATACTTATCGCCTTCTATTTGTATTTTGTTTGTAAGAGTAAAAAGAGTTGCATATGTTTGATTCATTAGAAACAATTCTTTCAATTCATTTGAATAATCCATAAAATATCTCCTTTGTATTTAGATACTATTTTGACGAAAACAGAATATCACGAATTGAATATAATGTCAATATGATGTCCAAGTATAGTTAAATGTTCTCTCTAAATAATTAATATTCAATAACTAAATTATTATATAGTTATTTAGAGCAACACTTGTATAGCAATTTATGCTAATAATTAATAAGTAAGAAACTTATATAGAACGTTTTGACTTGAAAATTGTAGTAATATAGTATATAAGTTAATATGTTGAATAAATTCAGGCTGGAGGAGTAATTATGAAGTGTACAAATTTTACTTTCAAGGGAAAAGAAGATTTAGATATATATACATATAAATGGGAAGATGAAAGTATAGAAAACCCAAAGGCAATTGTACAAATTGCCCATGGAATGGCAGAAACTGCACAACGGTATGAAGTTTTTGCTAAAGAGCTTACTAAAAATGGATATATAGTATATATAAATGACCATAGAGGACATGGAAAAACCGCAAAGACAGTAGAGAATGTTGGGCATCTAGCTGAAAAAGAAGGTTTTAGATGCCTTGTAGAAGATATGAATACTTTAACAAGTATTATAAAAAAGGAAAATAAAGATTTGCCAATTTATTTATTTGGGCATAGTATGGGGTCATTTGCGAGTCAAAGATACATAATGGATTACAGTGATAATTTATCTGGTCTTATATTATGTGGTTCAAATGGAAAACAAGGTATTATTCTAAATTTTGCTCATCTAATAATTAATCATGAGATTAAAAAGTATGGAAGAAATTCTCGAAGCAATAAAATAAATGATTTAATATTTGGTGGAGAAAGCATAAGAAGAAATAAAAATACTAAATTTGATTGGTTAAGTAGAGATAAAGAACAAGTTGAAAAATATATAAATGACCCATTTTGTGGGGTGGTATGTACTTGTGGCTTTTTTTATGATTTAGTGCAAGGATTAAAAGAAATAGAGGATAAAGAAAACTTAAAAAAGATACCACTTGATATTCCTATTTATATAATATCTGGAGATAAAGACCCTATAGGTAAAAATGGTAAGGGTGTCTTAAGGCTAAGGGATAGATATATAAAATTAGGAGTAAAAGATGTAACATGTAAACTCTATAAAGATGGAAGACATGAATTATTGAATGAGATAAATAAAGAGGAAGTTTTTGAGGATGTTATTTGTTGGTTAAATGAAAAATGGGAATTTTGTAGTCAATGAAATAAGCTTTTAACTTATAATTTAACCAATAGTTAAATTATAAGTCTTTTGTTAACTTTACCTCAATTTACTAATAAATGCTTTTTTAATATACTTAAATTAAGAGATATACATTAAGGAGGTATATATGCGAATTAAAATAGGTGAAGTCATACAAACATTGAGAAAAGAAAAAAGTTTAACACAAGAACAATTAGCAAAGTTTATAGGAGTGTCAACACCAGCAGTATCTAAATGGGAAAGTGGAAATTCCTATCCAGATATAGAACTATTGCCAGTATTAGCAGATTTTTTTAATGTATCTGTTGATAAACTTTTAAACTATAAAGTAGATTTAAGTGAAGAAGAAGTAATGAAAGTCTATAAAGAACTAGAAGCAACTCTTGCTAAAGTAGAAATTGATTTATTAATAGAGGAACCATTAGAAGAATTTAAAGAAGATTTAGAATCTGTAGAAAGACTTGCTAATATGTATATGGAGAAATATCCTCAAAGTTATCTGCTAAAGTTAAAAATAAGTTCGCTATACCAAATGTATTCATATAAATTTGGTAAAGATAAATTCAATAGTAAAATTAAAGAAACAACAAATATTCTTGAAGATATAGTTAGAAATACAGATGATATTCAGATTAAAGAAACAGCGCTTCTTATTTTATCAAATGCATATTATATGTTAGACGATTACGAAAAGGCAGAATTATATTTAAATATGATACATAAACCAATAGGAGACACAAGTGTTAATTTAGCTATGATATATTTAAGTCAGAATAGATTGGATGAAGCAGAAACATTACTTCAAAATAAATTATTTAGCGATGTATTTAATGCAACTCTGGATTGTAAAGGATTAATTAATGTATGTAAAAACAAATATAAAGAATTAAAGAAAGAATTAGATGATGGAAGCTATAACAAAAAAACAACAGAAAAAGAAATGGAATATATAAAAAATAAATCATTAGGATATGCAAATATATCTTTAGAAATAAAGAAAAAATTTAGTGAAAATAGAGGAGCTTTTTTTGGAATATACATGGACTACATAGAGTTATCTTTAAATTTCTTATTTTTTAATATGAAAGAAGAAGCTAAAGAAGCTTTATATGGTTTAAATGAAATATTAGAAAAATATCACCTACATGAAAGTTCAGATACAAGTCAAATGATGTTTTTTGATAAAGTAAAATCTAGAAATTCATATACTTTTAATGTATATACTAATCTACTTATCATGTTTAATGATAATAGTTTTAATGAATTAAGAGAAGAACCAATTTTTGAATCTATAATTAAAAAGGTTTCAGAATTGGAGAAAATGTTAAAAGATAAATAAATGTTTAGTGTGACGAACTGAAATTAGTAAATAAAAAGCTGGAAATCAGGATACTTAATAAAGTAAATATCTTGTTTCTAGCTTTTTATTTGCATGAAATAAGTTATCAAACATAGAGATTTAATTTGTATGAAATAAGTCATTAACCGTAGAATATAAAAAAATTATGAATAAAACAAATTTAGAAGTTACAAAAAAGTTACATAAATTTAGAAAGTTATAATATACATATATAATATAAGATTAAAACTGTAATAAATAAGTTAATTTAAAATTTGAACATGAAAGGGGAAATATTATGGAGAAAAGAGAAAAGAAAATAATAATATCATCTTTATTAAGTGTATCAATTTTAATGAGTTTAGTAAGTATATATTCTATATTAAATAAAGAAGAGATAAGTCTAACTGTTAAAGGCCAAGAACAAAAAGTGTCTTCATTTAAAAAGACAGTTGAAGAACTTTTGGATGAACAGGGAGTGAAATACAATTCTGAAGATAAAATTAATCCAAGTTTGAATACAGAATTAAAGGATAACATGAAAATCAAGGTTGTTAAAGTAACTAAAAATCAAAAAGAAGAATTTGAAAAAATACCATTTGACACAAAACATGTGAATGATAGCAATTTAGTAAAAGGAAAATCTAAAGTCTATCAGGAGGGAATAGAGGGAGAGAAAAAACTAGTCTATAATTTAACTTACCATGATGGAAAGCTAGTCAAAAAAGTCTTATCAAAAGAAGTGATTTCTAAAGAACCAACTGCAAAAATTATAAAAAATGGAACTAAAGAAAAAGTATTAATTGCATCAAGAGGAGCAAATACAAGAGGAGGAAAACATATGAGAGTAGTTGCTACTGCATATGCAGGAGATACTATAACATCTACTGGTACAACACCAAGATGGGGGGTAATTGCAGTTGACCCAAATATAATACCATATGGAACAAAAGTATATATACCTAGATTAGGTATGACATTTGTTGCAGAAGACTGTGGAGGTGCAATTAAAGGGAACAGAATAGATATATTTATGAATAGTGAAGGAAAAGCATCTAATTGGGGGAGACAGAGTCTAGATGTATATGTGTATTAATTTAGTGAATATAATAACTTTACTTAGAAGGAAAAAAAGTATAAAATATGAATTAATTAAACTGTTAGATTATTCTTAAAACAGAAAAAACATAGCTAAGGGGGGATAAGATGAAAATAGTCTGCTTAGGAGACAGTTTAACATATGGATTTGGAGTATCACGAAGTAATTCATGGACAAACATTGTGAGTCAGGAGACTGGTTTAGAAATAATAAATAAGGGTATAAATGGTGATACAACAAGTGGTATGTTAGTTAGATTTAATGAAGATGTTTTACAGAATTCTCCCGATATGGTTTTTATAATGGGTGGTACTAATGATTTTATTGCTGGAGCAGGAAATGAAGTTATTAATTCTAATATAATGGCTATGGTACATCAAGCATATGCAAAAAATATTATACCAATAATAGGTATACCACTGAGACCAGATATTCCAAATGTTAGGGAAGATTGGAGTAGCTTTACGGATTTTAATACAGTATCAAAAAAGTTAGAGTCATATAATTATTGGATAAAAAAATTTAGTGTGACATTTAATACTGATTTTGTAGATTTTTATTCTGAATATAATAAGAGTATGGAAAAAGAAGGATATAAAAAATTATATTTTGATGGATTACATCCAACTAAGGAAGGTCATAGAATAATTGCAAATATTTTTATTAAGTCAATTAATAAGTATATAGAAGAGTCATAATTATATAAAAAAGGTTTATCTATGCAATTATAATAAATGGATAAAATAGGGAGGATTTTATTATGGATTATACTAAAACTTATGAAGAATGGGTAAAGAGTTCATATTTTGATGAAGATACAAAACTAGAATTAGATAAAATAAAAGATAATGAAAAAGAGATAGAAGATAGATTTTATAAAGATTTAGAATTTGGAACGGCTGGTCTTAGAGGTGTAATTGAAGCAGGAACTAATAGAATTAACAAATATACAGTTAGAAGAGCTACTTTTGGATTGGCAAACTATATACTAGAAAATACTACAGAGGAAGAAAAAAATAGGGGCGTAGTAATAGCTCATGATAATAGACATAAATCTAGAGAATTTTGTATAGAATCTGCAAATACATTAGCAGCGTGTGGTATAAAGGCATATATATTTGATAGTTTAAGAACTACTCCAGAATTGTCCTTTGCTGTTAGAAATCTAAATGCAATAGCAGGGATAGTTATAACAGCTAGCCATAATCCACCTGAATACAATGGATACAAAGTATACTGGGAAGATGGGGCACAAGTTATGCCAGATATTGCAAATGCAATAACAGAAAAAGTAAATAGCATACATGATTATAGTATAATACCAACTTTAAATGAAGCTAATAAAAATTTAGTAGTCTTATTGGACGAAACACAGGATACTGAATTTATAGAAGCTGTAAAAAGTCAAGTTATAAGAAAAGATTTAGTAAAAAGCGTAGGTAAAAATTTAAAAATAGTTTATACACCTCTTTGTGGAACTGGCAATATTCCAATAAGAAGAGCATTAAAAGAAGTAGGATTTGAAAACATATTAGTGGTTCCAGAAGAAGAAAATCCAGACCCAAATTTTGCAGGGCTTGACTACCCAAATCCAGAAGAGAAAAAAGCTTTAAACAGAGGAATATTGCTTGCAAAAGAAAAAGGAGCAGACCTTGTAATAGCAACTGACCCAGATTGTGATAGAGTAGGTGTAGCTGTAAGAACCACTACAGGGGAATATGTATTACTTACAGGGAATCAAATTGGTGGAATGTTGACACACTATATAATAGAAGGCTTAAAAGAAAATAATCAATTAAAAGAAAATCCTACAATGATAAAAACTATAGTTACATCAGAATTTGGAGCGGATATAGCAAAAGAAAATAATGTTGATGTACTAAATGTTCTTACAGGTTTTAAATTTATTGGTGAAAAAATAAAATTATTTGAAGAAAATAAAGATAGAAATTATGTATTTGGATATGAAGAAAGTTATGGTTATTTAGTTGGAACTCATGCAAGAGATAAAGACGGTGTTGTTTCATCATTATTAATATCTGAAATGGCAGCATTTTACTATTCAAAAGGCATGAGCTTATATGAAGGCTTAATAGAACTATATAAGAAATATGGATTCTTTAAAGAACAGACTATATCTTTAACTTTAAAAGGTATAGAAGGTGTGGAAAAAATAAAAGAGATAATATCTTATTTTAGAGAAAATCAAATTGATTGTATAAATAATATAAAGGTAATTGATAAAAAAGACTACAAAAATGGTGTAGATAATCTCCCTAAATCTGATGTTTTAAAATATTTCTTGGAAGATGAGTCTTGGGTAGCTATAAGACCATCTGGGACAGAGCCAAAGCTGAAATTTTATATAGCTGTAAAAGGAACTAGTGATGCTGAAGCAGATGAAAAGCTTAGAGGTTTAAAAGAATATATAGATATTATGGTATCAAAATTAAAATAAAATAGACTAAATTGCTACATAAAAGAATAATAAATAAGTATTAAAGATGCAATTTTATTTGTATTTAAATAAAAGCATTATAAAAAACTGGTTGACATTTAACTGAAAGTTAGCCAGTTTTTTAATTAAAAAGTATTTTACGAAAATTATTATTTTAATTATTTGTTTTGACAGTTTTTGTTATATTTGTAATAAATGATTTATTAAATTTTATACAACAGTATATTTTCTTAGTATGTAAACTTTAAAGACATTTGTTTTGAAAATAGATTTATTTTTCATACTTACTACTAATCTATCTCAGTTTTGTATAATAATATAAAAATAAAATAATATATACTATAGGTAATAAAAGTAATACTTTTAAATCAAGGTCAAAAGTATTAGTATAAAATGCAAATATGAGTGCTAATAATACAATTATTAAGTTTGGCATTGTTTGAAAGAATGCTTGTTTTGCTCTTTTATTCATTGTATTTCCTCCTTGTAAATATTAATATTTTAAAATGTTTTTCATAAAATAATCAGTAACTTATATTTGATTTTCTTAATCAAAGTATAACAAGAGAATAAGAATAAAGAGTTACTAAAATATTACAATAAGAAATAAAGAAACAAAAAAGTTTATATTTCAAGTTTTTAAAATTTCTTTATTATAATTGAGACTATTTAAGTGTGATATAATAAAAAGATACTTACTAATTTTACTTAGAGGAGTTTAACTTATATGGAAGTAAAAAAGATTGATAGTGATTACATAGAACCTTTACTTAATAAATTAATTGATGAATATCACATAAATGAAGATATTTTATCAAATTTGATTAAAATAGAATCAGAAAAACTAAGAAATTATAAAAAATATGAAAAAGAATTTACAGCAGATTTAGACGTATGGGCAAGATGGATAAATTTTGTTTTGCAACTCGAATATACTATAGATGTTGATTCAGATTCTAGGCTTAGAGGTATTTTAAGTTTACTAATTGAGATATATGAAATTAATATTGAATTTATAGCTAAAGTTGCACATGTTGAAGAACAATATTTGGTAGATTTTATAAATGGAGTAGATTATGTGCCAACAGAAGTAAAATACAGTATATGTGCTACTGCTATGAATCTGAGTTTAATATTTAAAAATAAGGAAATATAAAGAGCTAAATAAATAGAATAGATTATAATATATATTTGTATTAATCTACCTTAAATACCTTATGAAGTTATCTATATATAGAAAAAGCACCTATAATTAAAAGGTGCTTTTCTTATTTATACAATTTATATTGTGTCTTTATCCTATTTGTTTTATTAAAGCTTTTGCAGATTTAATCTTTGATTTTTCATTAGTTTTTTCTAATAAGTCTAAAGCACAATTAGTACAAATATTTACTTCATTACAACTATCTTTTTCAGAGTAAGTTATATACTTATTTTTAGATTTGTCTATCTTGTCTCCACAATAATTACATATTATAAAGTTACTCATATTTTAAGACCTCCGTTTTATTTATTTTTGAATATAAAAATATTATTTAAATAGAATTTGCATTAACAATTAATGTAAAATTTGTATAATTCTGAAAATTAACTTGTTAAAATTATAGCAAATTTGCAACTTTACTTTTAATTATAATGTATTTTATTCAAAAGATAAACATTATAACCATAAATACTTAACTTTTATTACATATTTCTTAAATTATAAGCATAAGATTAATATTGATTTGATATAATCAATAATTGTTTAAGAAGAAAATATAATAAATTTAAAAGTTATCCTGCTAATACTAGTTTGTTTAATATTTTTATTTGTTGTTACTTTAAAAAACCTTTTTGTGTTGTCAATTCAATTAGAAAATACATCTCGAATTTTATCCTTTTAAATTAATACCACTAGAAGCTTGTATATAATCATAATTATAGTCCAATAATATATATTTAATTCAAGATTATACTTTTTATTTTCAGTGATTAAAAAATTAAAATATTAGTAGAATTATTATTTTCAGCTTTTATTTACTTTATTTTTGTTTAAATAATTATATTATGGTATGAATCTGAGTATAATTAATATTGTATAATGAAATTAATATTAGAGAAAAGGGGATATTTATGTTTGGGATAGATAAGAAATTAATTGAATATATAGTAGCAAAATCTAATTATAGTGAGTTAAGTTCAAAATCAGCAGAAGTATCTTTTTTCTTAATGTTGTCTATATTTCCTTTTTTAATATTTACAATAAGTTCTATAGCATATATACCAGTTCTTCATTTAAATAAATATATAGCCTTATTTAGAAACATGATGCCAGAGAGTGCTTTTGATGTATTATCTTCAATTATAGTTTCTGCAATAGACAATAGAAGTTTAAATTTTTTAGCTGTCAGTTTTGTACTTACGATGTGGACATCTTCAAGGGCAGTAAAAGCACTTATTAAAGGAATGAATAGAGCTTATAAAGTTAAAGAAACTAGGTCTTTTTTTAAAATCTTATCTATATCATTTTTATTTACGATTATGCTTTTGGTATTGATTTTTTTATCTATGATATTTTTGGTTTATGGAGAGAAGATAGGTTATTTTATTTTTAACTTTATAGGATTAGATGAGATATTCATAAAAATATGGGATATTCTAAGATACACTGTAGGTATTGCAACAATAATAGTAATATTTACATTTTTGTATAAGTATACACCTAATAAGAGTTTGACTATGAAAGAATCTGCTCCAGGTGCTATTTTTGCTACGTTTGCTTGGTTTGTAGTATCATTTTTCTATTCTTATTATACAAACTATTATGCTAACTATGAAGTAATCTATGGAAGCATAGCTGAAATAATTGTACTTATGACATGGATATATTTTAGTAGTTGGGTTATTGTTGTAGGTTATGAATTAAATTCAAGATTGTATTTTAGAAAGATAAGAAATGAAATGTTAAAGTAAAATATTAAAATAAAAATTGGTATTTGATATTGCAAATGTAAATTTTGTAAAAACGCTTTCTAAAAATAATTTACATTTGTTATTACATATGATAATATTGAGTTAAGATATTGGTAAGGAGATGATTCAATGTTGTCAACAGTTACATGGAGAAAAATGCTAATAAGTGCAGCAGAAATATTAAAAGAAAATAAGATATATTTATGTGAATTAGATGGTATAGTTGGAGATGGTGACCATGGAGTTACTATAGACAGAATAGCTGATTGTATGAGAAAAAGGGCTCTAGAAGAGCATGATGATGATAGTATAAAATCAATTAATGAAGATTTGAGTACTTTATGTATGAATGTAAATGGAGGGTCAGCAGGACCTTTATGGGGAACTATATTTGAGGGAATGGCTGAAGGAATAGAAGATAAAAAAGAACTTAAAATAGAAGAAGTAAAAGATATGTTTATTGAAGCAAGAGAAAATTTATCTCTTATTTCTACTGCTAAAGTAGGTCAAAAAACACTAGTAGATGCATTATACCCAGCAATAGATGCTATGCATACTATTGAAAGTGACAACATAAAAGATGTTTTTAAAGTGGGTTATGAGAAAGCAGTAGAAGGCGCAGAAAGCACTAAAACTTACATAGCAAAATTTGGACGAGCAAAAAGTATAGGGGAAAGAAGTTTAGGGCATATGGACCCAGGCGCTGTTTCTATATCATTAATGTTTAAAGGTTTATATGACGCATTATAAAAGAGATTAACACAGCAATTAATCAATATAACAAATTTAATAGGGGGAATTTATCATGTCAATGAAAAAATTTATTAACCAACCAGAAGATTTAACTAGAGAAGTTTTAGAAGGTTTAGAACTTTCAAATTCGGAGTTACTAAGAGTTACAGATTCAAATTTAGTAATAAACAAAAAGTTGGAAGAAGAAGACAGAGTAACAATAGTTACTTTAGGAGGAGCAGGTCATGAACCAGCTTTGAGTGGATTTGTTGGAGATGGAATGGTTGATATAGCTGTAGTCGGAGATGTATTTGCCGCTCCAGGACCAAATTCTTGTTTAGAGGCTATAAAGATGGCAGACAAAGGGAAAGGTGTATTATTTGTAGTTCTTAATCATGCAGGAGATATGTTGACAGGAAACCTTGTTATGAAACAAGTTAAAAAAGAAGGATTAAATGTTAGAAAAGTTGTTACTCAAGAAGATATAGCAAATGCACCGAGAGAAAATAGTGATGATAGAAGAGGATTGGTTGGATGTATACCTTTATATAAAATAGCTGCAGGGGCTGCTAAAGAAGGAAAATCTTTAGATGAAGTTGCAGAAATAGCACAAAAATTTGCTGATAATATGGCAACTATAGCTGTTGCATGTAAAGGAGCAACTCATCCATCTACAGGTATGGTAATTTCTGAACTTGGAGAAAATGAGATGGAAATAGGAATGGGGCAACATGGAGAAGGTGGAGGTGGACGTATGGAAATGAAGTCTGCTGATGAAACTGCTGGAATAATGACACAAGCTTTAATAAAGGATTTGAATATCGAAGATGGTGAAAAAGTAATGTTAGTAGTTAATGGTTCAGGAGCTACTACTTTAATGGAAATGTTAATAGTTTATAGAAAGTGCCATAGAATATTACAAGAAAAAAATATAGAAATAGTTTCAAATTGTGTTGGAGAACTTTTGACTACTCAAGAAACAGCTGGATTCCAACTATTTATAGCTAGAATGGATGATGAATTATTGAGATACTTCAATTCACCATGTAATACGCCTTACTTTAAAAAAAATTAGACTAAATTAAAGGGAGATAAAAAATGGCAGATAAAGATGGAATAATATTACCAAAAGATTATGGAATAGGGATAAAACCACCTCAACAAAGTTTTTATTTAAAAGGAATGGACAATGTAGATTGGGGAATGAAAAATAGATTATCAAAGATATTTAATCCTAAAACAGGAAAATCATTGATGTTAGCTTTTGACCATGGATATATAATGGGTCCTACTCAAGGATTAGAAAGATTAGACCTTTCAATACCTGAACTTATAGAAGATGCAGATTGTCTTATGGCTACAAGGGGAGCTTTAAGAACGTGTATAAATCCCACTCAAGATAAAGCTATAGCACTTAGATGTTCGGCTGGTAGTTCCGTACTCAGAGAGGATATGAGTAGGGAGGTTATAGGAGTTGATATAGAAGATGCTATAAGAATGAATGCATCATGCCTAGCTATACAGACGTTTATGGGGGCTGAAGGTGAGTGTAAGGCTATAGAAAATTTAGTCAAAACAATAGATATGGGAAATAGATATTCAATACCAGTTTTGGGTGTCGTTGCAGTAGGTAAAGAGATGGAAAGAACTGCAAAATATTTTCTATTAGCCACTAGGATGTTAGCTGAATTTGGAGCAAGTATAGTAAAGACTTATTATTGTGAGGATTTTGAGAAAATAACATCTGCTTGTCCAGTTCCAATAGTTATAGCAGGAGGGAAAAAAGTTCCAGAAAAAGAAGCGTTAGAAATGGCTTATAGAGCTATAAATGAAGGAGCAGCAGGAGTTGATATGGGAAGAAATGTATTCCAATCAGAAAATCCAAAAGCTATGATAAAGGCAATAAAGGCTGTAGTTCATGAAAACAATACTCCAGAACAAGCATACAAGTTATTTGAAGAATTAAAAGAAGAGTATAAGTAGTATAAGTTTAATATATAGGTTTTAATATAATTGGAGGGGAATTTATGGAATTTGTACATATAGGTGTTATAACAGATAAGCCACAAGAGCATGAAGAGTTTAATGAAGAATTGAAGGTGTATATAACAGACCCAAAATACACAGATTTCAAATATGAATATTTAAGATTTGTTGAAGGAAGTCCACTTCCAGAAATAATGCAAAAAAATCCTCATGTTGCATATAAAGTAAAAAATATGGACAAATATCTGAGTGAGAATGAAGTAATTGTAGAACCTTTTAAAGTAGGAGATAACTTAAAATGTGCATTTATAATTAATGGTGGTTTTATAATTGAATTAATGCAAGAATGTTAATAATTAAGCTAAAAAGCCCAGAATTTTTCTGGGCTTTTTAAATTTTTTATACAACTTGACAAATTTTATCTAATGAGATAATTTTATCTTAGAATTAGCTTTGAAAGGATGAAAATATGACTATTGAAAACGAAATGTTGAAATTAGTAGAAGTATCAAAAATGTATTATGAAGATAATAAAACTCAAGCAGAGATTGCAAAAATTTTAGGAGTATCAAGACCATTGATAAGTAAAATGTTAAATAAAGCAAAAGAAATTGGAATAGTAAAGATAGAGATTAGGGAACTATTTTCTAGTAATGATTTGCTGATGAATCAGATGAAAGAGATATTTAACATTAGAGGTGGACTAATAGTACCAGAAGCTAAAACCGAATATATAACTCAACAAACTATACTAAGTCATGGAATAAAATATATAAAAGAAGAATTACCTAAGGTTAGTAATGTCGGTATAGGATGGGGATATACTATAGGTAATATAATAGAAGAAATACAAAAGAGTGAGGATACTTTTACTTTTAAAGGAGAAGTATATCCATTGGTTGGAATGGCTAACATACCAAATAAAGGATATCACCCTAATGAATTAATATCTGTATTTTCAAATAGTACAGGATTTAGTCCTGTATTTTTATATGCGCCTGCATTTCCAACTAGTAGTGAAGAGCGAAATATCTATTTGAAAACTGAAAATTATCAGAGTATGGAGAAAAAATGGGATAATATAGATACAATAATTTTATCTGTTGATAATTATCCTCAGGTTCCAGACCAAGCTACTGCGATTAGATTTGGAAAGAAGCTTACAAAAGAAAAAGCAATAGGTTCCTTTTTATCTTATTATTTTAATAAAGATGGAGAAATAATTAAAAGTGATAGTGATTATGTCATACAAATACCTCTTGAAAAATTAAAAAAGGCAAAAAAAGTAATAGCTATATGTTCAGATTCTAGTATAGATTCAATAACAGGTGCACTGAAGACTGGATACATAACACATGTCATTACCGATGAAAAAAAAGCGACACAAATAATTATAAACAAATAATAAATTACATAAAATTAAATTTATTTGAAAATATTTGTTATGAAATATGTTATAATTAATAGAAAAATGTCATATAATTACTTAAGAAGTATTATTATAAATAACATTGAGAGGTCGTGGTTAGGATATGGATATCCATAATAAATATGTGAATTTTATAAAAAATATACCTGTGCCTTTTTTATACTGTAAGATTATAAGAGAACATGAAGATATAGAATATAGAGTGGAATATATAAGTAAAGGTATGAGTCAAGTATTGAAACTAGAAGAGGGAATTTGTGATAAAGATATATTAGATGTATTACCTATATTTAGAGCAAAAAAATATTCTAAAGAGTTGTTCTCAGATAATATAGATTGTATAAAAAGATATATTCCAGCACTTAAAAATTGGATAAACATAAGAAAACAAATAGTTGGAGATTCGTACGTAGTTTTGTATTTTAGTAAAATAGTATTCGATTATAGACAGATAATCGATTCATTTGATAAAAAAGAAAAATTAGCTTATGTTAAAGATGAAGAAGGAATATATATAGATTGTAGTGAAAATTTAATATCAATATTAAATAACAAAATTAAAACTACAAAAGATATATTTGGAAAAAACGATATAGAAGTATGGGGAGAACGAACTGGAAAATTATTTAGAGATGACTATTTAGAAGGAATATCTAGTAAAAAAAGATTTTTACAAAAACTATTTGAATACGAAGAAACATTTTTTATGGTTGAAAAATATTTCTTATATGATGAAAGTGAACTTTTAGGTACTATAGGAATAATAGATAATATAATATACAGTGGATATAATAATAAAAACTATGATTCAAAAAACTTAATGAAGATGATTGAACATTCAATACCAGAGAATATGTTTTATAAAGATGTATATGGAAATTATATTGGATTTAATTCAGGATTTTTGAATCTAGCATGTATGAATAAAGAAGAATTACTAGGTAAGAATAGTCATAAATTATCAACAGAAGAATCTCTTATAGACAAGATATGTAAAAGTGATAAGGATGTAGTTGAAAATAAAAAGATTGTTACATTTGAATCAAATATGACTATACATAACGAAAATAAATGTATTGAGATTACAAAAAGACCATATTTTGATAGTTATGGTAGTGTCATTGGAATAATTGGTACAGCAAGAGATATAAGTAGAAGAAAAAAACTAGAAGAAGAGATGGATAAAAATAGAATGGAGTTTTTTGCAAATCTATCTCATGAACTTAGAACTCCTATAAATTTAATATCATCTTCATTACAAGTAATAGAAAAGAAAGAGGCAGACTTAATAGAATCAAATGATACTCTAAAAAGAAATCTAGGTATAGTAAAACAAAATGGAAATAGAATATTGAGATTAGTAAATAATGTTATAGATTTTACAAAAATGCAGTCGGGATATTTGGATTTTAAGCCAAAAGAGTCTGATATAATATCATTTGTGGAAGAGATATGTATGTCTGTAGCTGATTTTGCAAGTCAAAATAATATACAACTTACATTTGATACAGAAATAGAGGAATTTTCAATGTTATTTGATTCAGAAAAATTGGAAAGAATAATATTGAATTTACTTTCTAATGGAATTAAGTACAACAAAGAAAATGGGAAAATAAATATATTTTTATATGTGAAAGATAATATGTTTGAAATGAAAATATCTGATAGTGGTATAGGTATACCAAAAGAAAAAATAGATAAAATATTTAATAGGTTTGAACAAATTGACAATGAACTTTCTTATAGAGTTAAAGGCAGTGGAATTGGGCTTTCATTAGTGAAATCTTTAGTTGAATTACATGATGGTAGTATATCTTTAAAAAGTCAACTTGGTGTTGGAAGTGAATTTATTGTCTCGTTGCCAGTTAGAAGCAATAATAGTGAAAAATGCAATTATAAAAGAGAGCTCAGTAGTGAGCTAAGTAAAAAATTAGAAATAGAATTTTCGGATTTATAGATTAAGTATAAAAAATAAAATTAAAAAAACTATTGACAATTTATTTGTAAGGGTTTAAAATAAATTACAATATAATAAATAAAAAAGCGATGAATAGGAAGAGTAAATCTAATTCGATTATCAGAGAGAAAAGTCCATTGGCTGAAAGACTTTTTAAATTAGAGAGATTGAAAACTACCTAGGAGCTACTTTCTGAAGTTATCTATATTAATAGATTTTAGTAAGAATAGTCGTTAACTACGTTAAAGTTTAAAGTGGGTTTTCATAAAAAATGAAAACTAAATTAGGTGGAACCGCGGGAATTATACTCTCGTCCTTATATTATAAGGATGGGAGTTTTTTGTTATTTAAAATATTATTTGAAAGTATAAAAAGGAATTATAAAAAATTATAAAAGCGATGAATAGGAAGAGTAAATCTAATTCGATTATCAGAGAGAAAAGTCCATTGGCTGAAAGACTTTTTAAATTAGAGGGATTGAAAACTACCTAGGAGCTGTTATCTGAAGTTACTCTAAAAAGAGTTTTAGTAAGATTAACCGTTAACTGCGTTAAAGTACAAAGTGGATTTTGTCAATAATTGACAAAAATCAAATTGGGTGGAACCGCGAGTATAGACTCGTCCCTTTATATAGGGATGGGTCTATTTTTATTACAATAAAAGATTGAAAATTAAAAAAAATCGGAAAATTATAAATTTAGGAGGAAAATAAAATGCAAAATAAAGTGAAAATTGGAGTACTAGGATATGGAACTGTAGGAAGTGGACTTATAGATATAATAGATAATAATAAAGAGAAAAGAAATATAGAAATAGTTGGAATATTAGTTAATAATTTAGAAAAGCATAAAGAAAAAAAATACTCTAATATAATAACTAATAATATAGATGACATATTTGAGAAAGATATAGATATATTAGTTGAAGTTATGGGTGGTTTAGAACCAACACTATCTTATATAAAAAAAGCATTAAATAATAAAATTCATGTTGTTACAGCAAATAAAGATTTACTAGCTGAATGTGGAGATGAACTTGCAAAATTAGCTAGTGAAAATAAAGTAAGTATTAAATTTGAAGCTTCAGTTGCTGGAGGGATACCAGTATTAAAGCCAATAATAGAATCATTAGAAGGAAATAATATAGACAGCATAAATGCTATTTTAAATGGAACTACTAACTTTATATTATCTAAAATGTATGATGAGGATTTGTCTTATGACATGGCATTAAAACAAGCTCAAGAATTAGGTTTTGCTGAAGCAAACCCAGAGTCAGATGTATTAGGATATGATGCTGCTAGAAAGCTATCAATATTGTCAACTCTAGCTTATGATAATAGAGTATACTGGAAAGATGTGTATCTAGAAGGAATTACAGATATAGATGAAAAAGACATAGAATATGCTAAAAAACTAAATTGTAAAATAAAATTAATTGGGCAAAGTAAATATGAAAATGATAAAGTAAGTGCATTTGTTAGACCTGTTTTAGTGGAAAAAGATAACATACTTGCTAGAATAGACAATGAGTTTAATGCTGTCATAGTAAATGGAGATTCAGTAGGAGAAGTTTCTTTTGTAGGTAAGGGAGCTGGAAGTCTAGCAACAGGAAGTGCAGTTTACTCAGATGTTATTGATATAATAGATAACAGAGTTTCTAGTATAGATTCTTTTACTAAAGATAGAATACAAGTAAATAAAATAGTTAGAGAAAAATGTGGAGCACTTCTTAGATTTAAAAAATGTAATAAAGATGAAATATTGAATATAGTTGGAAATTGCTTAGTAAACTATGATATTTTAAATGATGATGATGAGCTTGCTATTATGGTTTATGCTGACTCTGAGTATGAAATAAATAACAGTTTATGTCTAATAAAAGACAAAGGATATTGTGAAAAAATGAATAAAATGTTGAAAATAAGCTAAAAAGAAAAGAATATAGGTTTCTATGTAACATATTTTGGAAATTTTAATACTATATAGTATGAGATGAAACAAAACATCTCATAAAAAATTAAAATTAAAAGGAGATATGCTATATGGGAAATAATAAATGTTCAGGAGATTGGTATAGAAGAAGTTATTCTACATCAAGATGGTTCCAAGATGATAATAATTCATGGGATAGAGACAGAGATAGAGACAGAGATAGAGATTGTGACAGAGATAGAGACAGAGATAGAGATTGTGACAGAGATAGAGACAGAGATAGAGATTGTGACAGAGATTGTGACAGAGACAGAGATTGTGACAGAGACAGAGACAGAGATTGTGACAGAGACAGAGACAGAGATTGTGACAGAGATAGAGACAGAGATAGAGATAGAGATAGAGATAGAGATAGAAATAGAAATTGTGATAGATTTAGAAGAGAAGCAGAAAAAAGAGAAAGAGAAGCAAGAGAAGCATTCTGTGAAGCTGAAGAAAGAGGAAGAGAAGCAAGAAAATTTGAAAATGAAGCTAGAAAAATGTGGGAAAAAGCAGAAAAATCTTGGAATGAACACTCAGCTTATAATTATCAAGGTATAGAATCTCTAGAAGAGTCTAGAAGATTCTTTGACGAAGGTATGGAATGTGAAGCTAGAAGAAATGGAAACAACCATAATAACCATGATTGTGATAGATGTAGATGTCATAAGTGTAATTGTGACAGATGCAAATGTGACAAATGCAACAAATGCAAATGTGATAGATGTAATTGCAATTGCTGTAGAAGATAAAAAATTTCATTGACAAATTAATAGTTAAAATATATCATATTATGTATAATAAAGAGAAAATTCAGAAAGATTAACTGAAATATAGTATAGTTATTAGACAAATAGTGCTCAGTCAGTGAGGTGAGTACAATATGATTAAACTCCTATCCTCTAGTTATTGATAGAGGGTGGGAGTTTTTATTTATTGCTAGAATGATAACATTATAAAACTAGGAGGGAAAAGATGAAGATTATAAAAAAATCAAATATAAAAGAAAAGGTAGATGAAAAAATACTAAGAGAACAAGTAAGTTCTATAATAGAAGATATAAGAAATAATAAAGAGACTGCGTTGAAAAAATATAATGAAATGTTTGATAAAAACACAAGAGATGAATTCAGAGTTACTGAAGAAGAAATAAAAGAAGCCTATAAACATGTAGATGAGGAGTTTATAAACAATTTGAAAATTGCTGCTAAAAATATAAGCGAATTTGCAAAAGCCCAAAAGGCTAGTTTCGAAAATTCTTTTGAAAAGGAAATCTATCCAGGCGTTATTTTAGGTCAAACTAATATTCCTATAGAGTCATGCCTTGCATATGTTCCAGGTGGACAATATCCTTTATTTTCAACAGCTCTTATGCTTATAATACCTGCAAAAATTGCAGGAGTAAAAAGAATAGTGGCATGTTCACCAACTATGAAAAACACTAAAAATATAAATCCTAAAACATTAGTAGCTATGGATATAGCAGGAGCTGATGAAATATATGCAACTGGAGGAGTTCAAGCTATAGCAGCATTTACATATGGTACAGAAAAGGTTAAACCTGTTGATATAATTGTAGGACCAGGAAATAAGTTTGTAACAGAAGCTAAAAGACAATGTTATGGGCAAGTCGGAATTGATTTTGTAGCTGGTCCAAGTGAAGTTCTTATAATAGCTGATGAAACTTCAAATCCAGTCTATATTGCAGCTGACTTGTTGGCACAATGTGAGCATGATTTAAATGCAAGAGGTATATTATTAACTGATAGTTTAGAAATAGCACAAGAGGTTGAAAAAAATATGAAAATCATGTTAGAAGATTTACCAACAAAAGATATTGCATATAATTCATGGAAAAATAATGGTGAAATAATACTGGTTGATGATATAGATGAAGCAATAAAAATAAGTAATTTTTATGCACCAGAACACTTAGAAATAGCAGTAAATAAATATGAAGAAATTTGTGATAAATTAACTAACTATGGCTCATTGTTTATTGGAAACTTATCTGCTGAGGTATTTGGTGATTATGTTTCAGGTACAAATCATACACTACCAACATTAAAAGCATCAAGATATACTGGTGGTGTTTGGGTTGGTACTTTTATAAAAACTTGTACAAAGCAAATATTAAATGAAAAAGCTATAAAAGTGTTAGCCCCTGTTGCAGAGAAGCTAGCAAAAGAAGAGGGATTATATGCACATGCAAAGGCAGCAGAAGTTAGATTTAAGAAGTAGATAAAGAGAGTTTTAATTGTTATAAAAATGTATACTGCAATAAAAAATAAAATTTTAGAAACAATTATTTATATTATAGTTGAGAATTTAAAAGAAATAAATTTAGAAATAACCTATTTTAAATTTATTTCTTTTTTATTGGAATAATATTGACAAATTTAACCTGTAACTATTATACTAAACTTAATAAATAAAGTTTATAAAGTAAGGTGTTGTTTATGAAAAATATAGTTGGAAAGCCACAAACGATAAAAAAAGTAAATGAAGACTTAATAAAAAATATTATAAAAAATGATGGACCTATAACAAAGCCAGAAATTTCAAGCATTACTGAATTGAGTTTAGCAACAGTTAATAAAATTGTAGAACAATTAGCTTTGAAAAATGAAGTGAAAGTAAGTGGATTAAATGAATCTACTGGAGGAAGAAGAGCTCAACTATTTGAAATAAATGCAGACTTAGAACATATAATAGCCTTGTATTATTATAGAAACAGCTGTATAGGAGTAGTTGCAAATTTATTAGGTGAAATAACTTATCAAGAAGAGTTCAATATAAGAATGGATACATATGAAAACGTTAACCAGGATACTTTTTTTGTTATAGATACTTTGATTGAAAAAGTAAGGGGAAACAATATAAGAGCGATTGGAATTGGTGTTCCAGGAGTTGTAAAAAAAGGTGTAGTCAAAAACATTCCAACAATAAAAAGTTGGGAAGGTATAGATTTAGAAAATTTAATAAAGAGTAAATATAACACTAAAGTATTTATAGAAAATGATACAAATATTACCACTATTGGAATTTATCAAAAACAGTACAAAGACGAATATAAAAATATGGCACTTATGTATTTAGATGATGGTATTGGCTCAGGTATAGTTATAAATGGTGAATTATATCTAGGTTCTACAAATTTTGCTGGTGAACTAAGCTATCTAAATATAGAGTTTAGCAAGTATAACTATGATAACTTAAATATTGAAGATTACATTATGAGTTTAAGAAAAAGATATTTAAAGAGCAAAGATAATAAATTTAAGAAAGAAATTTTATCTATAATATCAAATTTTGTAAGGACTCTTGTTTGTGTTTTAAATCCAGAAGCTATGATTATACAATGCAATATATTAACTAAAAGTGACATGGAATTTATAGAAGAAGATGTAAATAAAAGTGTTGGAGGAGAAAATTTCCCTAGACTAATAAAAGTGGAGTCATTGAGAGAGGGAAGTATAAATGGGGTAATTAGTATGTGTTTAAAAGAAACTGACTACCAATATTCCCTATCTAATAAAAAAGGAGGATATTAATGTGAAATATTTGATTTCAATAGATGGAGGGGGAACAAAAACAAAATTTTGTGTAAGTGATTTAGATGGAAATATACTTAAAGAACATACTACTGGTTCAACTAATTATAAGTCAGTTGGAGTTCAAAAAACATATGAAAATATTAATAATGGATTTGAGAAAATATTAAAAGATTTACATATTGACTATAACGATATTGAGTACACTGTATTTGGTATATCTGGATGTGATTCTCCAAATGATTATAATATTATAATGGATGAAATATTAAAAGTTGGGTTTAACAAAGAAAAAATATATTTAGTAAATGATGCAGTTTTAGCCTTTTATGCGCAAACTGATGCTCCTGGCTTAGTAATTGTAGCTGGTACAGGTTCAATTGTATTAGGAATTAGGGAAGATGGAGACATATATAGAGTTGGTGGATGGGGATATAATTTTAGCGATTTGGGTTCTGGATATGATATAGGAAGAAAAGTACTAAAGAAAGTTTTACTTTATTGTGATGAGTGCCATGAATATAGTGATTTATTTGATTGTGTTTTAGATTTCTTTAATGCAGATAGCTTTAAGAAACTTACATATATGATTACTGAAATAAATAACAATGTTGAAATAGCAAACTTAGCTTCATTAGTGATTGATTGTGCTAAACGAGGTGATAAATTAGCTATTGAAATACTGAGAGAGTCATCGATTGAACTGTCCAAATTAGCTCAAGTAATATTAAGTAAAATATTTAATTCAATGAAAAACAATAAAAGTGAAATAGATATAGTTTTATCTGGTGGTACATTAAACAAAACTATATATGCTCAAATGTTAATGGACAACTTAAGGGAAGAAAATACAGATAAAAAGTTAAAATTTATACTTCAAGAAAATCAGCCAGTATATGGAGGGATAAGACTTGCTATGGCGTTAGCTAATAGGAGGGTCAAACATGGATAGGAAAAAAATAGTTGTACAAATCTTTACAGGTGGATTCAAAAATAAAGAAATAAAATTTAATGATATAAAATGTAAGCTATTAGAATTAATGGAATGTATTGATGTAGAAAAAGTCATTATGGGTTGGAGTGTAGACAAAGAACTATATGTAAAAACTAAAAAACTTTTAAAAAAATATAATGTTGAATTATATCTTTGGTTCCCATGTTTTTCGGAAGTAGGATTACTTGAAAAAAGTAATCTATTAGTTGATTATACTGGAAAAGAAGTTAAAGGATATGCATTACAAGAAGATGAAAACTTTGAATTTTATTGTCCAAATAATAAGGGAAATATAGAAAACATAAAGAAAATATATAGTACTTATTTTAGTGAAATTGAGTTTGATGGAATTTTTTTAGATAAGATAAGGTATGGCTCTTTTTCTAATAAATTAAATGGTGTTTTTAATTGTTTTTGTAAAGATTGTTTAGATATATATGAAAAAGATAATATTGATAAAAGGTCATTAATGATAGAAATGGATAATGTATCTAATGAAGTTATAGTTAGTGAAGATACTCCATTTGGTATAACAGAATACATTAATGGAAAATACAAATTTAAAAATAAAATATGGGAAGATTTTTTTGAAATGAAAAGTCAAAATATATATAACGCACTAGTGGATATAAGTAGTTATTTTAAAAGTAAAGGATTGAAAATAGGGATAGACACTTTTTCCCCTTTTATCTCTTACTTTGTAGGTCAAGATTTAGAAAAATTACAAGAAGTAGCAGATTTTATAAAACCAATGATGTATAGAATTACTAAAGCTCCAGCAGGTTTGCCATTTGAATTTGAAAGATTAATTGATGAATCAGTACATGAAAATAAAGAGATTGCAAAAAGAAATTTATTAGATATTTTAGGAATTAGAGAGTATGAAGGAGATATATATCCTATAAAATTTGTGCTAGAGGAAATCGATTTTATAACAAAAAATCTTATCAAAGATATATATGTAGGTATTGAAATAAATAAAAAAGAAATTATAGCTCCTGTTACACCTAAATATATAAGTGAAAATATTTCAAACATAAATAAGACAACAGTAAAAGGGTATGTACTATCTTGGGATTTGTTATCAGCACCAAAAGAAAATATTGATGAAGTTATAAATTGGTTTAGGAATTAGTGAGGTGATATAGTGAGTAAGATACTAAAAATGCAACAAATATACAAAAGTTTTGGAAAGGTAGACGTTTTAAATGGTATAGATTTTGAACTAGAAAAAGGAGAAGTAAGAGCCCTTTTAGGAGCTAATGGAGCAGGAAAATCTACACTTATTAAGATTCTAGGAGGAGTCCATTCTCAAACTAAAGGTAAAGTGATTTTAGCTGGCAATGAAATAATGTTTAAAAACCCACATCATTCTAAAGAAAATGGTATTAGTATAATTTATCAAGAATTAAGTTTAATACCAACTCTTACAGTTATTGAAAATATTTTTTTAGGTAGAGAGACTTTAAAAGGAATTGTGTTTTTAAATAAGAAAGATATGCTAGAAGAATACATGAAAATTTGTGAAGATTTTGACTTTAATATAGACCCACATGTAGTAGTGTCTAATTTGAGTGTAGCAAATCAACAAATGGTTGAGATAATGAAAGCAGTTTCATGTAATTCTGAAATCATCATAATGGATGAACCTACAACATCACTTACTAATAATGAAAAAGAAGGATTATTTAAAATAATAAACAGATTGAAATCTAAAGGTAAGACTATAGTTTACATTTCTCATATACTAGAGGAAGTTTTTAAAATATGTGATAGTGCAAGTATAATGAAAAATGGAACTATGATTGGAACTTATGATGTAAAAGATTTAACTAAATTAAAAATAACTCAACTTATGACAGGAAATGATAATCACAAACTTATTGAGAAGAAGGATTATACATTTGCAAAATATGAAGAAGCTCCTGTATTAGATGTTAAGAATGTAAGTTGGTCTAATAAAATAAAAAATGTTTCATTTAAAGTTTATAGAGGTGAAGTTGTAGGTCTTGCAGGTCTTGTGGGTTCAAGAAGAACTGAAATTATAAATTTAATATTTGGGATAGATAATAAAGATAGTGGAGATATATTTATTAATGGTAAAAATGTAGATATAACTTCTCCTAAAGTTGCTATAAAAAATAAAATAGGGTTAATCCCTGAAGATAGAAAAAATCTTGGGCTAATTTTGGAACAAGCTATATATACTAATTCGGCATCAGTACAAATTGATAAATTTAAGAAATTCTTGTTTATAGATAAAAATAGAGAAATTGAGTTTTCTAAAAAGGGTGTCAAGGAACTAGGAATAAAAGTTAGTGATGTAAAACAAGAAGTAAAAGAACTTAGTGGTGGAAATCAACAAAAAGTAGTAGTCTCTAAATGGTTAGACAAAGACTTAGATTTAATAATATATGACGAACCAACAAAGGGAATAGATATTGCTGCAAAAGAAGATATTTTTAATACAATAAAAGAATTTTCAAGTAAAGGGATAGGAGTAATCTTTATATCTTCTGATTTGGAAGAAGTAATAAGAGTAAGTGATAGAATTTTAGTGACAAGAGAAGGTTCTATTGTGGATGATTTAAAAAATGAGAATATAAAAGTTCAAGATATAATGAACAGTATATTTAATGTATAAAAGAAATGAAAATGGAGGACTGAGATGAAAAAAGCTTTTGAGAAATTGAATTTAAGAGATTATGGAGTATTACTAGGTTTTTTGGCTTTATGTATAGCGATAAGTGTTGCAACTCCATCATTTTTAGGTAAACAAAATATACTTAATCTTTTGCGACAATCTTCTATAATTGGAATAATTTCGGCAGGTATGACTTTTGTTATAATATCTGGAAACTTTGATATATCAGTTGGGGCAGTAGCAGCTCTTGCAGGTGCTATAACGATGAAATTTGCGACTGGTGGAACCAATTTATTTGTATCTATGCTTTTAGGTATAGCAATTTGTGCAGTAATAGGACTAATAAATGGGATAGTAGTTGCAAAGATAAATGTACCATCGCTAATAGCTACTATGGCTATGGTTACTATTGTAAGAGGATTGCTTTTGATGCTTACAGGAGGATATCCAATTACTGAAAATATACCAATACTCGATTATATTGGAAATGGATATTTATTTAATATACCAATACCAGTAGTAATTTTCTTTATAGTAGTACTAGTTGCATTTATTGTACTAAATAAAACTAAGTTTGGTAGATATGTTTATTCTGTAGGAGGTAATCAAGAAGCAAGTAAACTCAATGGTATAAATGTGGATTCCCATAAAATAAAAGTATTTATTATTAATGCTGTACTTGCAGGAATAGCTGGGATTGTACTAACTGGAAGACTTGGAACGGCAACTGCGATTGCAGGTGAAGGCTATGATATGGATGCTATTGCATCTGTTGTAATCGGAGGGACATCAGTAGCAGGAGGCTCTGGCTCTGTACTTAAAACTGTTATAGGTGTGTTACTTATGAGTGTTATAAACAACAGTTTTAATCTTCTTGGAATAGATGTATATTTCCAATACATATTTAAAGGTTTAATAATTTTAGCAGCAGTTGGATTTGATTCTTATAGCAAGAAAAAGCTTGCTTCAAGATAAAAAATAAGAGGGGGAAATTTTTTATGAGAAAATTAATGAAACATTTAGCATTGTTACTATCACTTGTTATGATATTCAGTTTAGTTGGATGCTCAAATGATAGTGGAAAAGGAAAAGATGGAGAAAAAAAGATAGCAGTATTGTTGCCAGGTTCAACAGGTTATTTTGTAGCAACTAAACAAGGTATAGATGCAAAATCTAAAGAATTAGGTGTAAATGTAGAATATGCAGATGCTCAATGGGATGCTAGTAAACAATTATCACAAGCTGAAGATTTTATGGCTAAAGGAGTAGATATGATTGCATTATGTGGAGTTGATTCTGCTGTAAGCGAGAGAATAGTTAAGGCTGCTAATGATTCAGAAGTTCCTATAATAGCATTTACAAATTCTATAGGAAGTAACTCAACTGGAGAATTTAAAGGCTTAGTTACCTATATAGGGCAAAATGAGGAAGAAACAGGAGCATTAACAGGTAAAATTGCTAAAAACTTATTAGGAGAAGCTGGTGGAAAAGCTGTATTAATAGAAGGTGTTCCAGGAACTACTCCACAAGTATTAAGAAAAAAAGGTCTTGAAAAAGAGTTAAAAGATAGTAACATACAAATAGTTTATAACCAAACTTCAAATTGGGAGAAAGAGCAAGCCTTAAAGGTAACAGAAGATTTAATTCAAAAGAAAACTGATTTTAATGTTATAATATGTCAAGATGATAACTCTGCTACAGGAGCAGGACAAGCTTTAAAAGATGCTGGTCTTAAAGATAAAGTTAAAGTTATAGGTTTAGGTGGAAGTAAAGACGGATTAAAAGCTGTAACTGATGGGTTAATAGATGGTACAACTTATATGTCTGCTATTGAAGAAGGTGCATTAGTTATAGAAAAGGCATCTAATTTCCTTAAAGGCGAAAAAGTTGAACCTGTTACACAAATTAAACAAGTTGAAGTCAACAAGGATAATATTTCAGAATTTAAGGGTGAATGGTAAGATATTACATACATTAAAATTGAGAGAGTTACTTTATATAGTTTCTAAAGTAACTCTCTCTTTAAATCCAACCTAGTAATAAGTTATTGGATAGTATTTCTAAACAAATAAAAAATTAATATAAACAAAGACTTATTTATACTAAATTATAAGTCAAATTAATATAAACTTATGTAAAATGAGAAAACATTTAAAGTATTGAAAATACTAAGGTTCAAAAGAATTATTAAAAAAACATAAAAAAACATAAAAAAACTATTGAAAAAAATAAAAAAATTTTGTATAATTAAAGTTTTAAAAAGTGTGGTATACAAAGCCAATTCTTTTGTATATAATATATATAAATTAAGAAAAAGGAAGGGATATGTATGGCCAGGCGGTTATTTTTAGAAAGAATTGGACTTATATTATTAGGTTCAGCAATATTAGCATTTGGAGTTTATAATTTTTACTATCTAAACAACATAACAGAAGGTGGAGTGTTAGGTATTTTACTACTGTTAAAAAATTTATTCAACATACAACCAGCAATAGCAAATATTGTAATTGATGGTTTACTACTTTTAGTAGGATATAAATTTTTCGGTAAAAAATTCCTAATATATTCAATAGTAGCTTCTATAAGTTTTTCAGTATTATATGATTTATTTGAAGCTATAGGACCTCTTGTACCACAATCACAAAATATGCTTTTATCAACTATTTTGGCAGGTATAACTGTAGGAGTAGGAGTAGGGATAATAGTAAAAGCAGGTTGTGCATCGGGAGGAGACGATGCTTTAGCATTAGTAATTTCTAAGACTACATCTTTGAACATAGGGCAAGTTTATCTAGCAACAGATGTTATTGTATTGTTGTTATCATTAGTTTACCTATCCGCATTTGATATTTTTTATTCTTTAATTGCTGTTACGATTAGTGGTAAAGTAATTGATTTTATTTACTATCATGGTAAAAATTTAGATATGGATATGAGTAATGAAATAGTTCCAGAATGTTAATATAAACTAAATAACAGTATTTTTGAAAGGTGGCAAACTTGCCTCCTTTTTTTATGTCTAAATTAAGTAGAGAAGAGCTAATTTTATATTTATGCAATACTAATCAATAATAGATGTATCTTAACCCTATCTTTATACCTAAAATGATAAGATAAATGAAGTAGCAATATGAAACCAAAACGTATCAAAGAAACTAAAGTAAATGGAGGAGTCGAAATGTTAGATATAGTGATGATAGCGTCACTGGCTATAGGATTTATTTCCATGAAGTTGCTTGCTGGCTGGTGTGGGAAACAAACTGAAAAAAAATAATGTAATGTATGGAGGTATTACCTATGTGGTTTCTGGCAGTTGTAATTGTAATGTTGATAGTATATTTGGTGTATGCGCTTATTAATCCTGAAAAATTCTAAATAGTATAGAGGTAATAAGCAAGTTGAATTGGGGGGAAAATTTTTATGGTACAGATAGTAATAGTATTGGCGATATTTATGGTTTTAGTAATACCTATGGGTAAATATTTATATCATATATCCACTAACCAAAAAACATTTGGAGATAAAGTGTTTGATAAAATAGACAATGGCATATATAAGGTATGTAGCATAGATAAGAAAAAAGAAATGAATTGGAAGCAATATGCTTTAGCTTTATTAGTTACAAATGCAGTCATGGTGTTTATAGGATATGTAATACTTAGAACTCAGAGCATGCATATTTTTAATCCTAATGGAATTAAAGGTATGGAACAAAGTTTATCATTTAATACAATAATAAGTTTTATGACAAACACGAATCTTCAACATTACTCAGGTGAAACAGGGCTTTCATATCTTAGTCAAATGACAGTGATAATATACATGATGTTTACATCAGCAGCAACAGGATATGCAGCGGCCATGGCATTTGTAAGAGGGTTAGTAGGCAAAAAGAAAACATTAGGCAACTTTTATGTAGATTTAATTAGAATAACAACAAGAGTACTTTTACCAGGGGCTTTAATTGTTGGTATTATATTAGTTACACAAGGAGTACCACAAACTTTTGCTGGTACAGAAACAGTAACTACTATAGAAGGAAAACTTCAAGATATAGCTAAAGGTCCTGTGGCAGCACTTGAATCAATAAAACACTTAGGAACAAATGGAGGAGGATTTTTTGGTTCAAATTCATCACATCCATTTGAAAATCCAACAATAATATCAAATATAGTAGAGATGTTATCTATGATGATATTACCAGGAGCTTGTGTTGTTGCATTTGGACATATGATAAAGAATAAAAAACAAGGTTGGGTTGTATTTGGTGCAATGTCAATCATATTTTTAATAGGTTTAATAGTTTGTTTTAGAGCAGAAAGTGCAGGAAATCCTATCTTATCACAATTAGGACTTAATCAAAGCATGGGAAGTATGGAAGGTAAAGAAGTTAGATTTGGTATAGCTCAATCAGCATTGTTTACGACAGTGACGACTTCCTTTACAACTGGTACAGTTAACAATATGCATGATACCTTAACTCCTCTAGGAGGATTAGTACCACTTTTAAATATGATGTTAAATGTCGTATTTGGTGGTAAAGGTGTAGGCCTTATGAATATGCTAATGTACGCTATAATAGCAGTATTTTTATGTGGATTAATGGTAGGAAGAACACCAGAATTCTTAACTAAGAAAATTGAAGGAAAAGAAATGAAGCTTATAGCTTTACTTATTATATTACATCCACTTTTGATACTTATGTTCTCTGGACTTGCAGTAGCACTACCAGCAGGTCTTGAGGGAATTTCAAATCCTGGATTCCATGGATTATCACAGGTTTTATATGAGTTTGCATCTTCAGCAGCTAATAATGGCTCAGGATTTGAAGGTTTAGGAGATAATACTATGTTCTGGAATATAACAACAGGTATAGTTATGTTTTTTGGAAGATATGTGTCTATTATAATATTACTTGCAATATCAAGTTTATTAGCATCTAAGAACTCTGTAAATGAAAGCATAGGAACACTTAGAACTGATAATTTCACATTTACAATAATTTTAGTATTGGTTGTTTTAATTGTTGGTGCTTTAACATTTTTCCCAGCCTTAGCGCTTGGACCTATTTCAGAGCATCTAGTATTATGGCACTAAAAAATTGGGAGGGAGTAAAATTTTATGGAAACTAAAAAAACAAAGTTTATTACAAAAGATATTTTCAAAACTTCCATTATAGAAGCTTTTAAAAAATTAAATCCTAAATATATGATGAAAAATCCAGTTATGTTTGTTGTAGAGATTGGATTTATAGTAACTTTGATACTTACAATAGTACCTAGTTTGTTTGGAGATGAAGGTAATAACTTAAGAGCTTATAATGGGATTGTAACAATAATACTATTTATAACTGTTCTTTTTGCAAATTTTGCTGAAGCTGTAGCTGAAGGTAGAGGAAAAGCACAAGCAGATACATTAAAGAAAACTAGAAAAGATACAGTTGCAAGAGTTTTAGATAAATTAGGAAATGAAAAAATGATAAGTGCAAGCGAGCTAAAACTGGGAGATATTGTTTTAGTCAATGCAGGAGAAGTTATTCCAAATGATGGAGAA
Source organism: Clostridioides sp. ES-S-0010-02 (assembly GCA_020641055.1). Lineage (NCBI taxonomy): Bacteria > Bacillati > Bacillota > Clostridia > Peptostreptococcales > Peptostreptococcaceae > Clostridioides > Clostridioides sp. ES-S-0010-02. The sequence continues at coordinate 2,702,271 of CP067345.1, read as the reverse complement.
GTAATAGAAGGTATAGCTTCTGTGGATGAGTCAGCAATAACTGGAGAATCTGCACCTGTTATGAGAGAATCTGGAGGAGATTTCGCTTCTGTTACAGGAGGAACTACAGTTGTAAGTGACTGGCTAAAAATAAAAATAACAACAAAACCAGGAGAATCCTTCTTAGATAAAATGATAGCTCTTGTAGAAGGAGCTTCAAGACAAAAAACACCAAATGAAATTGCTTTAAATACTTTATTGGTGGGATTAACACTTATATTTATGGTTGTTTTAATCTCTCTTTATCCAATGGCAAATTATGCAGGTGTAAAGATTCCAATTTCTACTATGATAGCACTTTTGGTGTGTTTAATACCAACTACTATAGGTGGATTATTGTCAGCTATTGGTATTGCAGGTATGGATAGAGTAACTAGATTCAATGTTATTGCAATGTCAGGAAAAGCAGTAGAAGCTTGTGGTGATGTTGATACTATGATTTTGGATAAGACAGGTACTATTACTTATGGAAATAGACTTGCATCAGAATTTATAGCAGTTGGAAATGCAGATTCAAAAAATTTAATAAACTATGCTGTTATGTGCTCATTAAAAGATGACACACCAGAAGGAAAGTCTATAGTTGATTTAGGGATAAAATTAGGTTCAACAGGAAAAACAAAAGAGGCCGAAGAAGCTGAGTTTGTAGAATTCTCTGCACAAACTAGAATGAGTGGTATAAATTTATCTGATGGAACAGCTATTAGAAAAGGGGCTTATGACAGTATAATAAATCGAGTAAAATCTTCTGGTGGATTAGTACCAGACGATTTAGAAGAAAGTGTGAATAGAGTAGCAAAATTAGGTGGTACACCTCTAGTAGTGTGTGTCGATAATGAGATATACGGTATTATCTACTTAAAGGATACAGTAAAATCAGGTCTTGTAGAAAGATTTGCTAGACTTCGTGAGATAGGAATAAAGACAATCATGTGTACAGGAGATAATCCTTTAACAGCAGCCACAATTGCAAGAGAGGCTGGAGTAGATGGATTTATTGCAGAATGTAAACCAGAAGATAAGATAGAGGCAATAAAAAAAGAACAATCTGAAGGTAAAATAGTTGCTATGACAGGGGATGGAACAAATGATGCTCCTGCACTTGCTCAAGCAGATGTGGGTCTTGCTATGAATAGTGGTACAACATCTGCAAAGGAAGCAGCAAACATGGTAGATTTAGATTCAGACCCAACTAAAATATTAGAAGTGGTTGAAATAGGAAAACAGCTTTTAATAACACGTGGTGCTTTAACAACATTCAGTATAGCAAATGATATTGCAAAATACTTTGCAATTATACCAGCTATATTTACCCTTGCAATACCTCAAATGGAGATATTAAATATAATGAAGCTTTCTACATCATTTAGTGCGATATTATCAGCTTTAATATTTAATGCTATAATTATCCCATGTTTAATACCTCTTGCTATGAAAGGGGTAAAATATAGACCTATGAAATCGCAAGCTATGCTAATGAGAAATATGCTTATTTTTGGTCTTGGTGGGGTTATAGTACCATTTTTAGGAATAAAAGTAATTGATTTATTAATTACACCTTTAGTAATGGTTCTTAATTTAGGTTAATAAATGGAGGATATAAAAATGAAAACATTAAAACCAGCATTGCTTGTAAGTCTTGTATTGTTATTTGTTTGCGGACTTGTATATCCACTTGTTTTAACAGGCGTAAGTCAAGTTGCATTTAAAGATAAAGCTAATGGAAGTATGATAGAAGTAAATGGCGTAAAGGTTGGTTCAGAGCTTATTGGTCAAAGTTTTACAGATACAAGATTTTTTAAGGGAAGAGTTTCATCAGTAAACTATAATACTTATACAAAAGAAGATTTAATACCAGATAAGGATGGAAATACAGTTTATGGCGGTGTTTCATCGGGTTCTTTTAATTATGGGGCAACTAATCCAGAGCTTCATGATAGAGTTCAAAAAGACATTGAACAGTTTTTGAAGGATAATCCAGGTGTAAAAAAAGAAGATATACCAACAGATTTGCTTACAGCATCAGGTTCAGGACTTGACCCTAATATAAGTCCCGCTTCTGCAAAGGTTCAGATACCTGCTATAGCAAAAGTATCAGGAATATCAGAGAGTAAATTACAAAAAATTGTAGATGATAATACTTCAAAAAAACTTTTCGGAGTTTTAGGTGAAGATAGAGTTAATGTGTTAAAGGTTAATGTAGAGGTTGCAAAAATATTAGGTCTTATATAGTATTTCGTAGAATTTTTGTAGTGAAGTATTGTGTATGACTTAGCATAAAGCTTGAAGTTTGAAGAGTGAAAATCGATAATGATTTTCACTTTTTTTGTTTGAATATTACTAATATTAGAAATAAAACAATTGAAAGGATAAAATCCAAAAAAAGGTTGCATTATCAAAATGATAATACTATAATATATTTATCGTTATCAATTTGATAATAGAATTGGACATATAGGAGGAAGTAGTATGTTATATAATAACGCATTAGAGTTGATAGGAAACACACCTGTAGTAAGGTTGAATAATTTAGGATGTACTAACGGGTGTTCTAACATATATGTAAAATTAGAAAAAGTAAATCCAGCAGGAAGTATAAAAGATAGAGCAGTTTATGAAATGCTAGAAGGATTAGAAAAAAGAGGAGAATTAAAAAAGGGTGATGTACTAGTAGAAGCAACTAGTGGCAACACTGGTATTGCATTATCCATGATAGGAAGATTAAAAGGATATGAAGTAGTAATAGTAATGCCAGAGACTATGAGTATCGAGAGACGAGATTTAATGAAGGCTTATGGAGCAAATTTAGTACTTACAGATGGAAAAGCTGGAATGTCAGGCTCTATAGAAAAAGCAAATGAACTATTGAGAGAAAATCCAAACTATAAAAGTTTGAAACAATTTGAAAATAAAGACAATCCAAATGCACATTATAAAACAACAGCAGTTGAAATTATGAATGATGTTAGAGATTTAGATATATTTGTATGTGGAGTTGGAACAGGTGGTACTTTAATAGGGACTGCAAGATATTTAAAAGAGCAAAATCCAAATATAAAAGTAGTTGCACTTGAGCCAAAAAAATCTCCAGCTATATCAGAAAATAAAACTGGACCTCATAAAATACAAGGAATAGGAGCTAACTTTGTTCCTGAAAATTATGATTCTAGTGTAGTTGATGAAGTAATATTAGTTGATGATGAAGATGCTTTTGATACAGTTAAATTACTTGCATCAAAGGAAGGGATTTTGGTAGGTATATCTTCTGGAGCAAATATATTTGGAGCTATGGAAATGGCGAAAAAATATCCAAATAAAAAAATAGTAACAGTAGCTCCAGATGGAGTAGATAAATATATGTCCATGGGAATATTTTAATAATTTTATTTGAGGGAGTGAATACTTTGTTTAAAAAAATAAATAAAGATATTGAATATATAATGAAGAATGATCCAGCAGCTAGATCTAAGATAGAAGTTTTTTTACTATATCCATCAGTGCATGCAATGATAATGCATAGAATAGCTCATTTTCTTTATAAGAAGAAGATGCTTTTTTCAGCTAGATTAATATCCCAGATATCCAGATTTATGACTGGTATAGAAATACATCCTGGAGCTAAAATGGGAGAAGGTATTTTGATAGACCATGGAATGGGTGTTGTAATTGGCGAAACAGCTGAAGTGGGAAATAGAGTAACAATATATCAAGGAGCTACTTTAGGTGCTACAGGAAAGGATACTGGCAAGAGACATCCAACTGTTGGCGATGATGTATTAATTGGAGCTGGAACAAAAATACTAGGAGCTTTAAATATCGGTTCTAATTCAAAAATAGGTGCAAATTCAGTTGTTGTTAAAGATGTACCTAATGGAGCCACAGTTGTTGGTATACCAGCAAAAATAGTGAAAATAAGAAATCTAGAACCTGTAAAAAAGAATAAAAGAGAAGTATCCTACGAATACGAAGAGTTAGACAATGTATATTATATATAGTCATAACACAACTATAAAATAAATTTTATAAAATTTATTTTGAAAAGGTATTATTTTCAAATTTGAGGACATAATAAAAAAGAACTGAAGGTCAAAGTTTTAGTTCGCCAATCGTTGGTAAACAAAAATTTTAAATTTGTAACATCTAGGAGGATTTTATTATGAAAGCAAATGTTAATCAAGATACTTGTATAGGTTGTGGATTATGTCCATCAATATGCCCAGAAGTATTTGACATGGCTGATGATGGAAAATCACATGTTATAGTTGATGAAATACCAAGTGATGCTGAAGAATCAGCAAAAGAAGCTAGAGAAAGCTGTCCAGTTGATGCAATAGATGTGCATTAACAAAAGAAAAGCCTATGAAGATTGAAAGCTCAATCTTTATAGGCTTTTATATTTTATTGAGTTAAAATTTCAATTCCTGTTTCTGTAACTAAAACCATGCACTCCCATTGAGCAGATAATTTACCATCTTTTGTGTAGATAGTCCAATCATTTTCTTCATCAACAAAAATCTCATGAGTTCCTTCATTTACCATAGGTTCTATAGTAAATATCATTCCAGGAACCAATAACATTTCGGTTCCTTTTTTAGAAACATAACTTACAAATGGGTCTTCATGAAAACTTAGTCCAACTCCATGCCCACCAATTTCTCTAACAACAGAATATCCATTTTCTTTTGCATAAGAATTAATAGCATCACCTATATCACCCAAGAATCCCCATGGTTTAGCAGCTTCAAGACCTTTTTGAATGCATTCTTTAGTAACTTGAACCAGTTTTTTTGCATTTTCTTTAACATTTCCTACCATAAACATTCTTGAAGCATCTGAGTAATATCCATTAAAAATAGTAGACACATCTATATTTATAATATCTCCATCCTTTAATAGGATGTCTTTACTTGGGATACCATGACAAACTTCATTGTTTATTGATGTACATACACTTTTAGGAAAACCATTATAATCTAGTGGTGCAGGAATAGCTCCATTTTCTAATGTAAAGTTATGGACTAATTCATTTATATCTTCTGTAGACATTCCAACTTTAATTTTATCCGAAATATAATCTAAAATCTTTGTGTTTATTACAGCACTTTTTTTAATTTCTTCAATTTGTGTTGCATTTTTTATGATGTCATGAGTAGGTACAATATGACCTAGCTGAGCAAATGAATTTATTTTATTATCTATATCCATATGACATTTTTTATATTTTTTAGTACTTCCACACCAACAAGCATCGTTTCTGTTTAATTTCATAACTCTTCATCCTTTTTATTATTTATTTAAATTATGGGCTACATAAACTATTTTAAAATATAACCATTAGAAATATTATAACATAAATATCAAAAAGTCTTTTATAAAGAGTACTTTATTAAATAGAAATATATTATTAAGTATTAATGTGTTTCATAGCTTAGTTCTAATTCTTCAAGAAAATTATATGTTAAAGGACAATTTTCTTTCAATATATTTTTTGAGTCTTCATCAAGATAATAATGCACAAATGATTCCGCAAAAAATTCTTCTGGGAATTTACTAATATATGCATGTGCAACTTGTTTAGGGTCATAAAGTTTATACCTTTCTTGAATAAACACTTCCATAAATTCTTCTGAATTTGATTTTTTGTCTAATACATTTTTATCTATAGCATGTGCAGTTTCATGTAATTCCAAATTTTTAGCTGAATGAACATTTGCATAACTAGGGTTACTATAACCTATTTTAGCCACAATAGAGTTGTTTCTATATACCCCAGGTACATCTTTCCAAGTTTTACCTGATCTTACCCAGCATGGAGGTAATTGGTGTTTTAAATCACTAAATTCTGGTTCATCAGTTAAATTTGAATTTATTAATTTTATAATTATATCTTTTTCTTTAAGTGTTTGTAGATATTTTCCATTTATGTTTGAAAGTCTGTTTTTCATGTTTTCAACTTCATCTTTATCATAGTCTGAATTATCCGGAAGTATAATCATTTGTTCAATTATATCTATATTACTTTCTCTTATATTTTTACTGTTTTTGTTAACTTCATATTTGAGGCTATCATCTCGATAAAAAGTCATATTTGCATCGTTTTCTGAAAAAGAGGAGTGAATATTGTCTAAATCTAAAATGTTCATTTGATGTAAAATATTTTTTGTTTCACCACTCCATACCACTAAAGAAAGTGAATTAAAGTTAATTAGTGGATTTTCTTTCATTTTTGTTTTATTACTTATACTGACATCGAATACATATTCAATGGAGTTTTCTATATCAAGATTGTTTGTATTCTTCTTAAGATATAGATATGCTTGTCTTAACTCTATATAAATGTTATCTAAAGATTCGTCGAAAAATTCTGATAGATTGTTTGTAAATATTTCTTCACTTAAAAGTTCACTTTTATCAGTCACACTTTCAATTAAAGTATTAATTTCTTTTATCATCTCAGGAATATTTATCTTCTTGCTTGCTTTTTCATCAGATACATTGCATGGTGCAAGAGCAATGCAATAAAAATCTTCTTCTTTTTTATAAAAGGCTTTAAGTGATTTTGACAAAAGTGTAAAGTCTACACCTATCTGCAAATTGACTTTAAATAAGTTCTTTTGTGATAATTCAATATTATTGCTTTTAGCTATAATTAAATTGTTTTCCATAATCATTGCCCCCTTTTTATTAGGTTATCATAATTTTTTTATATATGTCAATTTATTTTTTTGAAAATTATAATTTTTTTGAAAATTTTATTTTTTATATTTGTGAATTTTTTGTTAGAAGAATAAATATGTTATTAATATGTCAAAATTTAGCGTCAAATACTTTTAGAATCTACTTTACGAATTTACATTTGAGTTATTGTTATAGCTCACCAATATATAAAATTTACAGCAGTTTTTTTTATTTTATAATATAATGTTTATATATTTAATTTAAGGATGTGAATTAAGATGTATTTTACATATATTATAAGGTGCAAAGATGATTCTCTATATACTGGATATACTAGCAATATAGAAAGAAGAATGAATGAGCATAAGTCAGGAATTAATTCAAAGTATATAAGAGCAAGGGGATTTAAAAAGTTAGAGGTTTATTTTGTAACAAATACAAAAAGTAATGCAATGAAATTAGAATACTATATAAAAAAGTTAACTAGGGATAAAAAATTATCTATAATAAAAAATCCCAATATACTTATAGATTCAATTGACAATAAAGAAAATTATATTATTGGAGAAGAGATAAAAGAACTGAAGTAAGTGTCTTTAATTATATTGTAAATAAGTGTATACAGTGTAAAAACTTGACAATAAATACTATTGTAATATAATGAAGTTATAAATATAATAAATTAAAATAGCTAGGGGAGCCAAGAGCTGAGAGGAATACCGACCCTTACACCTGAACTGGATAATGCCAGCGTAGGAAAGCTTAGTATAAAACTTAAGTATGTATTATTTGTGATATATGCGAATTTCTAAGCTATACCTATTGTAGGTATAGCTTTTTTAGTTAATCTATTTAAATTAAATTTTTAGGAGGGTATAAATGAGTAACTACAAAATACCAACACTTACAATAGCTGGTTCAGATTCATCTGGAGGAGCTGGAATCCAAGCTGATTTGAAAACTTTTAGTGCAATTGGCACATATGGAATGAGCGTAATAACAGCTATAACGGCACAAAATACTCAAGGAGTTTTTGCTGTAGAAGATTTAAGCCAAAGTATAATAAAAAAACAAATAGAGGCAGTATTTGATGATATACCTCCAAGAGCAGTAAAAATAGGAATGGTTTCAAGCCCAGAAATTATACTTGAAATAGTTGAAAATTTAAAAAAATATAATCCAGAATATTTAATAGTAGACCCTGTAATGATATCTAAAAGTGGATATTATTTATTAAAACCAGAAGCAAAGGAAAATCTAATTAAGTATTTAATACCACTTGCATATATAATTACACCAAATATTCCAGAAGCAGAAGAAATTACAGGAATAAAAATACATAATGTAGATGATATGAATAGAGTAGGAAAGAAAATATTAGAGCTTGGACCTAAATTTGTTCTTATGAAAGGTGGACATTTAGATGGAGAAGCAGTGGATATTTTAGTTGGTAAAAATATATTTGAAGTGTATAAAAGTGAAAGAATTGATAAAAAAAATACACATGGAACAGGATGTACATTATCTTCTGCAATAACATCTTACCTTGCATTAGGTTATGAAATAAAAGAAGCAGTAAAATTAAGTAAAATTTATATAACAGAAGCAATAAAAAATAGTTTTGATATAGGTCATGGAGTAGGCCCAGTACATCATTTTTATAAGTTTGAATAATAAAATTTTATGGAGGTAGAATATGTATAATTTAATTGAAGAAGTAAAGAAAGTAAACCCATTAGTAATTCACTATACTAATAATGTAACAATAAATGATTGTGCTAATGTAACTTTAGCTATAGGTGCAAGCCCTCTTATGAGTTTTTCATATGAGGAAGTAGAAGAAATGGTAAGTATAGCAAATGCTGTAGTTATAAATATAGGAACTATGAATTCAAATATATTAGATTTGTTTTTATTGGCTGGAAAGGCGGCAAATAAATACAATAAACCTGTTATCTTAGACCCAGTGGGAGTCTTTGCAAGTAAAGCCAGAGCAGAACTTACAAATAAGCTTTTAAATGAAGTTAAATTTGATGTGGTTAAAGGGAATATAGCAGAAATAAAATTTATAGGTGGCTTTGATGTAATGGGTAAAGGTGTAGATTCCTTTGATGATGAAGAAGATTCTACTGATATAATAAAAAAAGTTTCTGAAAAGCTTGAATGTATAGTTGCAGCAACTGGAAAAATAGATATAATAACTGATAGTAAGAATACATATAAAATAAATAATGGAACTGATAAATTAAAAGGTATTACAGGCACAGGGTGTATGACTGCTAGCTTGATTGCAAGTTTTATGGCTGTGACTAAAAATAAATTAGAAGCAGCTACAATGGGTGTACTTACAATGTCGTTAAGTGGGGAGCTGGCTAATTTAAATAATCCACCAATAGGTACATTTAAAGAAAAGCTAATGAATTCTATTTATCAAATGGATGAAGAGATTATAAGTAAAAACTCTAATATTGAATTTTTAAATGAATAAATGGTCAACAGGAGGCTGTAAATGATAGATAAAGAATGTTTAAAAAAAGACTTAAAGTTATATTTAGTGACTGATTCTGAAATGCTAGAAGGTAGAGATTTTTATAAATGTATTGAAGATGCAATTGTTTCTGGAATAACAACGGTGCAACTCAGAGAAAAAAATGCTTCTGGAAAAGAATTTTTAAAAAAGGCTATGAAGCTAAGGGAAATAACTAGAAAACATGGTGTTAAGTTTATAATAAATGATAGAGTAGATATAGCAATTATTTGTGATGCAGATGGAGTGCATGTAGGACAGAGTGACATTGATGCAAAGGAAGTTAGAAAGCTTATAGGGAAAGATAAAATACTAGGTGTATCAGCAAGAACTTTAGAAGAAGCTATCTGTGCAAAAAATGATGGTGCAGACTATTTAGGTATAGGGTCTATATTTACAACATCTACCAAACTGGATGCTAAATCCGCATCATTTGAAACTGTCAAAGAAATTAAAGAAAAGATAGATATACCATTTGTATTGATTGGTGGTATAAAACTAGATAATGTAGATAAACTTAAGTGCTTAAATAGTGATGGATATGCTATAATATCTGCTGTATTAAAATCTGAAAATATTTCTGAAGAAGTAGAAAAGTGGACATTAAAAATATAAAATGAGTTATGGTAGTGAAAAAATTGGAAAAATTTGATATAATTTAAAAGTAAAATATAGGAAGTTATAAATGTAAACTTTTCTACATATACTTTTTAATCAAAATATATGTAGATTTGATTAAAAGGAGATATTAATGATTAGGATATTATTAGTGTGTGTTGGCGGTATGTCTTCTACTTTATTGGTAAATAAAATGGAGAAAGATGCAAAGAAAAGAGATATAGACTGTAAAATATGGGCAGTTGGAGAGGGAAATATAAAATCAGAACTTGGTAATTTTGATATTTTACTTCTTGGGCCACAGCTTAGATTTATGTTTGATGATGTAAAATCTATAGTTGGAGATAAAGCTCCAGTAGCTATAATAGATATGGTAAACTATGGTACTTGTAATGGTCATGCTGTATTAAATGCAGTACTAGAAATACTAAATTAAATTAATCACTGATAGTGAACTCTATGATATAGAGTTCACTTTTTATATTTTATAGTTCTTTTTCAAATTTTTTTATTTTCAACAAGGCTGATTTAAATTGTTCATCTTCATAGACTCTTAATATATAATTAACTTAGAAAAAAATTATTTCTAGAAAAAAATTAATAAAGGAGAATATAAGGTAGAGTTGTTTCTATATGTAAATTATTCCTAAATTTGCACTGATTATATACTTATCCATTTAGATTTTAATCTATTCAAAATACACTTCTATTTACTCGTTTATCAATTTATATGGTAATAATTGGATTTGATTGTATGAGATTAGTGCAGTACTATTTATTAGAATAAAAGAATATAATTTATTTTTTCACTAATATATAAAGGATATACTGGTATCATTGACATTTATATTGGAGGTTGATTATGAAGAATGAAATTTTACGTTTTATAAATGAAAAGGTATTATTTGACAATTTTGATGAACTTAAAAAACAAAGTGGTATAGTAACAGAAGATATAGTAAAAAAGTTTAATTTAAGTAGAACTCAATCAAGCAGATTATTAAATGATTTGGTAAAGTCTGATAATCTTATAAAGATAAATAGTAGACCTGTTATCTTTCTACCAAAAAATAAGATAAATGATGCAATAGGTCCTACGAAAAAAAGTATTTATGAAAGTGTTGATGAACTTAGTAATGAGTGTAAATTATTAAAGCAGGAGATTGTATTTAACAGTATTATAGGTCATGAAAGTAGCCTAAAAGAGGCAATAGAGCAAATAAAAACCGCTGTACTTTATCCAAATGATGGACTTACAATAATGCTAACAGGTGAAAGTGGTGTAGGTAAAACTTTTTTAGCGAAGGTAATATATAAGTATAGTGTAAGTAGTAATATATTAGAAAAAAATGCTCCATATAATGTACTAAACTGTGCACAGTACTATAATAATCCAGAGTTATTATCAAGTATACTATTTGGACATGTCAAGGGGGCTTATACTGGAGCAAATGAATCTAGAGCTGGGTTAATAGAGAAATCTGATGGTGGTATATTATTTTTAGATGAGGTACATAGATTAAACAGTGAAGGTCAGGAAAAGTTATTTACATTTATGGATACAGGTACATTTTCTAGAATTGGAGAGAATGGAGTAAATAGAAGTGCTAAGGTAAGGCTAGTATTTGCTACAACAGAAAGCTTATCTGAGTTTTTGCAGACTTTTTTAAGAAGAATACCTATAAATATTTATGTTCCTAATATAGAGGAAAGAGGAACTATTGAAAAAAGGAAGATTATAGAACATTTTATATATGAGGAAAGTAAGGTGCTTGGTTTACCTATAGAGATAACTCAAATTACATTAAATACGATTTTAAAGATAAAATTCAAAGGTAATATAGGTGAATGTAAAAATGTAATAAAATATGCATGTGGAAGGGCATATGCAAAAAACCAAAAAAGAAATGGAAATATTTTTGTTACACTTCAAGACCTTCCTAGAAATATTTATATAGAAAATGTAGATATATTTCAGTTCCAAAGTGCTAAAAGCAAAAGTATTGTGTTTTCTCCTAAACAATTTAATATTGAGACATCAGATGAAGGAAATAAAAGAAATATAATATATCAAAGTCTTACAAAGTGTTTAGATTATTTTGATAGACTAGAAAAAAAAGAAATAACAAAAGAGATATTTAGTGAAAAGAGCTCAAACTTAATGATTAGGTTAATGGATAACCTAGTTTTTTCAAATAATGATGAAAATAAAAATGTACTTATGGAGCTTATAATATCTATAATGCAGGATATATTTAGAAATTTAGAAGTTAACAACAATATAAAATATGATGGAAATAATGTATTAGCATTTTCTTCGTATCTTTATTTGAAGGATGAGTCTTATCAATTGTCTGATGAATGTAAAATCTTACAAAGTAAATTACTAACATATTTAAAGAAAGAAAATTACAAAGAATACTCTATAGTAAATAAAGTATCGACATTAATAGCAAATAGATTGGATATGTATCTTAATAATGTAGATATAATTATAATGATTATATTTATTAAGTCGACAGTTATAAGAATGAAGTCTAATAAAGTTAATGCAATGATTATAGCACATGGGTATGCTACTGCTAGTAGTATGGCAAATGTATGTAATCGTATGTTGGGTAAAAATGTATTTACAGCTATAGATATGCCTATAGATGCGACAATTGCTGATGTATCAAATCAAATGTCTAGATACTTGGAAGGAGATAGGATAAAAAATGGACTAGTTGTGTTATTTGATATGGGCTCTCTTAATCTGATATATGAAGATTTAAAAAGTAAAATAAGTAGTCCAATGTTGTTTATAGACCAAATATCCACTATTTTTGCACTAGAGGTAGGTAATTTATTAATGCAAGGTAAAAACATTGAAGATATAGCAGAAATTATGGATGAAGAAATTAAACCCAACATACAATTGTATTATCCTCAAAAAAATAAAGAGTATGCTATAGTATCTTCTTGTTTTACTGGGATAGGTACTGCTATAAAAATCCAACATCTACTTTCAGAAAGCTTAATGGGGATAGTTGATGTTAAGATAATACCACACGATTATGAGAGTCTTGTTTCTATGGGAGATAAAGATCCACTTTTTAAAATGTATGATGTATTGGCCATAGTAGGAACTGCTAATCCAAATGTAAATGGAGTAGATTTCATACTACTAGAGGATATAATATCAGGAAAAGGAGAAGATGATGTCTTTAGAATATTTAGTAAAGTAGTAGAAAGTGAAAAAATCAAAAACATAAATGATTCTATCATAAAGAATTTTTCTTTGATTAGAGTAATAGATAGTCTGACTATTTTAGACTCAAAAAAAATAATAGAGAGAATAGAAGAAGGAATCAATGCTATAGAAAATAATCAAAAGAAAAAACTTCCTAATGATAAAAAAATTGCTTTATATGTTCACTTAAGTTGTATGATTGAAAGATTGGTTAGACAAGCTGAGATTGAAGAATATACTGATATGAATTTATTAATTAAAAACCATCACAGTGAAGTTAAACTAATAAAAAATGCATTTAGTGTGCTAGAAAAGAGTTATAGTGTGCAAATATCTATTTCAGAAATCGGATATATCTATAATATTATTTATGGTCCACTTCAGTAAAATACAGTATTAAAAAATAAATAAATAAAATTGAAAAAAAAGTATGCCACTAGTTGGCATGCTTTTTGCTTTTATAAATAAACAAGAGGATAAAAAATAAAAATTTTAATATATAATGGAGGATTTGAGGAAAATGATATCTTTAATGAGGATTGATGACAGACTAATACATGGTCAGGTAGCATATGGATGGACAACATCATTAGGTATAAATGTAATATTAGTTGCAAATGATGAAGCAAAAAACGATCAAATGAAAGCCATGTCATTAAATTTAGCTAAGCCTAGCAATGTAACTTTATATATAAGGGGGGTAGAGGAATCTGGAGAAATAGTAGAAAAATTTGCTTCTTCAAAGAAAAGTAATGTATTAGTATTAGTAAAAAATACAAAAGATGCTTTAGATGTAGCTAAAAACTCAGGAGGAGTTTTAAAAGAAATAAATGTAGGTGGATTAAGATACGAGGAAGGAAAGAAGAAGCTGACAGACTTAGTTGCTGTTGATGATAATGATATAAACAATTTTAAAGAAATAACTGATTTAGGAATTGATATAGAATTTAGAATGTTACCTAGAGACAAAAAGAAAAAATTATCAGACTTAATAAAATAATTTGGGAGAAAGAAAATGAAAAATTTTTTAATTGCAACACATGGAGAATTATCTAAGGAGCTTGTTGAGACAAGTAAATTAATAATTGGTTCATTAAGTAATGTTGAGTACTTTTGTATGACAAAAGATAAATCAGCAGACGATGCTGAGAAAGAAATGATAAGTATATTATCAAATAACAAAAATAATGGAGAACTTATCATACTAACAGATATATTTGGTGGAAGTGTAGCAAACATATGTACTAATTTACTCTTACAAGGGTTTAAATTTGAGTTATTGACAGGAGTAAATTTACCAATGCTTTTGGCTATTCTTTTATCAACAGAAGAGGATGCAAAGCTATTAGCTAAATCAGGTTTAGAGGAAGCGAGAAATGGAATAGTTCATGTAAATGAACTATTAGAAAATAAAAATGAAATCAAAAGTGTGATGTAATTAATGTAAATTAAGAGGGAGGTTCACTATGTTAGTACAAGCTATTATGTTAGCTATTATAGCAGGCTTTGGTATATTAGATGGACGTATATTTGGTCAGTCTATGTTTGATAGACCAATAGTTACAGGGGCATTAGTAGGATTAGTTTTAGGAGATATAAAGTCAGGAATTATGATTGGTGCACAACTTGAATTAATTTGGATGGGAATTGCAGGAATAGGTGCAGCTACTCCTCCAGATGTAGTAACAGGTGGTGTATTAGGTACAGCGTTTGCTATATTATCAGGAAATGGTGCAGAAGTTGCTCTAGCTGTAGCAGTGCCAGTAGCAGTTTTAGCACAATCTCTTGGAGTATTGGTTAGAATAGTAAACTCATATTTTTCTCAAAAGGCAGTTTTTTATGCTAAACAAGCTGACTTTAAAAAGGTTACTATAATGATGTGGATTCCAGTAGTATTATTCTTTTTAAGTACATCAGTTCCAACATTTTTAGCAATTATGATTGGTGCTGATAAAGTTACAACGTTAATAAATGCAATACCTAAAGTTATATTAGATGGATTAGGTGTTGCAGGAACATTGTTACCAGCAGTAGGATTTGCACTACTTATGGATATGCTACTTTCAAAAAAGATGTCTGTATTTTTCTTTATAGGATTCCTCTTAGCATCTTATGTTGGACTAGATATAACTGCAATAGCGTTGTTTGGAGTCTGTGTAGCAGTTATATTAAACTTTTATATTAACAGCAAAGAAAATAGTCAAAATCCTCAAGTAGCAACTAATATTTTAACGGAAGGAGAGATTGACTTTGAATAAACTAACAAAAAAAGAATTAAGAAGTATGTTTTGGCGTTCATTTGCTCTTCAAGGTGCATTCAATTATGAAAGAATGCAAAACTTAGGTTATTGTTATGCAATGTTACCTGCAATAAAGAAGTTATATAATAAAAAAGAAAATCAAGCAAAAGCGATAGAAAGACACTTAGAAATTTTTAATACAACCACAGTAGTAGTTCCTGCTATATTAGGTATAACAGCAGCTATGGAAGAGGAGAATGCTAATAATTCAGAATTTGATGAAAACTCAATCAGTGCTGTTAAAACAGCTCTTATGGGTCCTCTTGCAGGAATTGGGGATTCACTATTTTGGGGAACATTTAGAATTATAGCTGCTGGAATAGGAGTATCACTTGCAAAAGAAGGAAATATATTTGGCCCGCTATTATTCTTACTGTTGTACAATATCCCAGCATTTGCTCTAAGAATACTTGGACTTAAATATGGATATAAAGTCGGAGTAAATTCACTTGAAAGAATACAAAGAGAAGGGCTTATGGAGAAAATAATGTCTATGGCTACAACTGTTGGTTTATTCGTTGTAGGAGGAATGGTTGCAACAATGTTGAGTATAACTACTCCACTAAAATTTAATTTAAATGGTGCAGAAGTGGTTTTACAAGATATATTAGATAAAATAATACCTAACATGTTACCTTTAGCTTTTGCATTTGTAATATATTACATGTTAAAGCGAAAGGTAAGTGTAACAAAGTTAACTCTAGGCATTATAGTGGGAGGAATTGCTTTACATGCAATAGGGTTATTATAGAAAGAAAATTATAATTTATTAAATATATGAATAAGGAAGGCATACAAAATGAGAATACAAGATTATATGTTAGAAACACCAGCAAAAATGAGAGAAATGATATCTAATGCAGATAATTTATTTAATGAAATTAAGAAAGAAGATATAAAAAAGATTATAATAACAGGTTCAGGTACTAGTTATCACTCAGGATTGCAAGTACAACCATATTTGCAAAATTTATTAGACATAGATGTTGTAGAAAAGTATCCATTTATGATAACTGAAGATACATTTAAATTTGATAATAAAAATACTTTAGTGGTGGGAATATCTCAAGGTGGAAGTAGTTATTCTGCATATAATGCTATGAAGTTAGCTGAAGACAAGGGTTGTAAAATAGCATCTATGGCAGGCTGTAAAAATGCTCTAATAGATGAGATTTCTGACTATATATTAACAGTGAATTGTGGTGAAGAAAAATCTGGTGCTAAAACAAAAGGCTTTTATTGTACAAAGTTAAATTTAATGTTATTAGGTCTTCAAATAGCTAGAGAAAAGGGAATAATATCTAGTGAAAAGTACAATGAAGAGATAAATAAGATATTGGATGCAATAGATAGATTTGAATCAGTATATAAATCATCTGAGCAATGGATTGAAAGAAACAAAGAAAAGTTAGTTAACGCTAAAGAAATAAGAGTAGTAGGTCACTCTGATATATATGGAGATACATTAGAGTCAGCATTAAAATTATTAGAGACAATGAGAATTCCTGTAACTGGATATGAGTTTGAAGAGTTCATACATGGTGTATACAATGCTATAAATAGTGATTCTACTATATTTATACTAGATACAGGAAGAGAACCTAGAGTAACTAAGATGGTTGAAGTACTTTCTGGATGGACAGACAATGTATTTGTCATAGGTAGAGATGTTGCAGAAGAAGATAAAAATTTAAAGGCAGATATTATAGATAATCCTTACTATCAAACGTTTAACTTCATAGTACCTATACAATTGATATGTGGAGAAATACCTACATTAAGAGGTATAAACCCAAGTATTCCAAAAGATACTAAGTTCCACATGAAGTTAGGTAGTAAGAAGTTTAATAAGTAATTATACATATAAGTACTTTAGTTTATAGTTTCTTGTATAAATTTATAAATATACACTTAAGTAGCATGAATTATAAAGGTGGTGTCTCAAAATGATTTTAATTAATCATTTTGGAACACCACTTTTTTAGTGTATATATATTAGTGTATATATAATAGATTAGTTTTTTACAAATCTACACACATTATCTTCAAAAATTAACTTACCATTTCTTTTTTCAGTCTCCACATAGCAAGTGCGAAACTTCCACAACACAATATTAAAAATAACACTATAACAGGTAGTATATCTCCAACTAGAATGGTTTCACCAAATATTAGACTACGTAAAGTATTAATAACATGGGTAAATGGATTGAGCATAACTGCTATTTTTAATCCTCCAGATAAATCTTCAACAGGGAAGAGAGCAGAGCTTAAAAAGAAAATAGGAAGTACAATGGCAGTCATAATTGTTTCATAAATTATTTCATTTGGTAATAATAGACTTATAGCATAAGCTAGGCTTGATAAAAAAAAGGCTGTCATAAATATCAATACTATCATTATAGCAATTCCACCAATACCAGATGCTATTTTTACTGAAAAGAATATGCTTACTATGCATAAAATTGCTACTTCAATAAAAGACACTAGGATAGCTTCTAGTAACTGACCAAAGACAATGGAATATCGACTAATAGGTGCAATTAAAACTCTATAAAAACTCCCGCTATTTTTCATTATAAAATTGATGATACCACCACTACTACATGATGAAAAGATAACCAATACAATTATACCTGGAAGTATAAAAGCTGTATAATTATCGACATTCATATCACTCATAGTTTGGTTTGCAACAGAGCTATAAAGTACAAGCCAAAGAAGAGGTTGTAATATAGTAACTACAAATGAAATTGGATTTTTAAAACGCCATTTCATATTACGCCATAAGATATTTAACATTTCCATTCCTCCTTTAAATCTTTCTTAGAACTTGTTAATGCTAAAAAAACATCTTCAAGACTTGGCTCTACAATTTCTATCGCATCAAACTTTATTTTATGCTCTAAAAGAAATTTATTTATTAAAGTAAGTGAAGTTCTACTTTCTTCTACACTTATGAAAAGAGAATTTTCATGTATATTCATAAATTTAACTAAGCAAGCATTTTTAATATCATTCTTATATTTTTTTATATCTTCAATATCATGAAATGCGATACGAAGTATATTTTGCTTAATATAATTACGTAAACTAGATGGTGTTCCTTGTGCCAAATCTTTTCCATTTTTCATAATACAGATATTATCACTTAGCTGTTCAGCTTCTTCAAGATAATGAGTAGTTAGAAAAATAGTTGTACCATATTCATCTCTAATTTTTAGTAGCATATCCCACATAGCTTTTCTTGAATCTACATCCATACCAACAGTAGGTTCATCTAAAAACAGAATCTTAGGAGACGACACCATATTCATAGCTATATCTAATCTACGTTTTACTCCACCAGAATAAGATGAAGTAGGATACTTTAAGTAACTAGTTAACTCAAATTTTTCAATTAAAGAGTTTATTCTTTCTTTTGCAACTTGTGGTTCCACTTTATACATTTTGCTTTGGAATATCATGTTTTCCATGAGAGACAGGTGTTCATCAATAGATACTTGTTGTGCTACACAAGCAATTTGAGTGCGTATCCAAGATGGATTATTTATTAAGTCTTTTCCAAGCATCGTTACATTACCCGCTGTAGGCTTATAAAAAGTGGTCAAAATATTGATAAGCGAAGATTTACCAGCACCATTTGGACCAAGTAAAGAAAATATTTCTCCAGTCTTTACACTAAAACTTAGACCATTTAAAGCTCTTACACCATTTTTATATTGTTTTACTAAATTGTTGATTTCGATTGCCAACATGTATTATTCCTCCTCTTTAAGTGGAAATATGATTTCTGTAATATATTTATCTGGATTACCTTTTATTAGCATACCTGGTCCTTTAATAAATACTTCTCTCCAAGGAGTTTTTATTGTTAGATTATTTTCATGAATATATTTAAATATCATTTCATATGTTTTCGGCAAATTGTTATATGAACCAATGTGGGTAAAAAACAAAGCTTTTGTTTTAGGAAACTCTTTTATTGTTACACCCATACGATTTGGAGTTTCAGAAGTTGGTACACATAACTCCATTTTTCCTATGCCAGTTTCTTGGTCAACATTATGGTAGCAAAAGAATGGTGCACCATTTGATTTTCCTTTTATAGATTTAAATACATTTGGAAAATATTTTGTTGCTTCAGTCATGGGTCCATTGTAACTCATAGTAGCTGCTGTGACTGATTCGATGTTTTTAATTTCAATTTTATAATTCATTTGTTTTCCTCCTTAGGTATGTTTATAATGGTTTAATTAACCCATTAAGTATTAGTACAATATAAGATTTTTGATTCATTGATGATATAACCTTACCTTGTTTGTTTTCAAGTCTAACATAACATAAAATATATATCCTCTCATTTGATGCTCAATTTTGTAAACTTATTATTTGAATTTTGATTTCAATGATTTAATAAATTAAAATCAAATAATTTATTAAAAAGTATTTACAAATTAAGTGTATTAATCGTATAATACACTTAACGAAATATAAAATAAAATTTAAAGTAGAAGTGTATTTTTTTAGAAAAAGTGTATTATCGTATTAATACACTAGAATAGGAGGAAGTATGAATTTTGAATTAGATAATACATCTCCAATTTATTTGCAAATAATAAAGCATATAAAGAGACAAATAGTAACAGGAGAATTAAAACCAGGAGAAACAATACCATCAAGAAGAGAAATGGCACTTAATTTAAAAGTAAATTTAAATACTGTTCAAAGGGCATATAAGGAGATGGGTGATATGAATATAATAAATACTTTTAAAAACTATCAGAGTAGCGTGACAGTTGATGAAAATATATTAAAAAATTTAAAACTAGAGTTAATAAATGAATCTTTAGTTGTATTTATAGAAGATATGAAGGCAATAAATGTTACTAAAGAAGAAGTTTTAAAGATAATAGAAGATAGATATTAGTTTTTTAATAAATATAAACACTTAACTTATAAGGTTAATTGTACAAGCATATTAAATATGGAGGATACTAATATGATAGAAATTAAAAATGTAAGCAAAACATATAAAAGAATGCAAGGACTAAAAGTAAAGAAAATAGATGCTTTAAAGAATGTAAGCTTTAGTATTGAAAAAGGAAAAATAACAGCTTTACTTGGGATAAATGGTGTTGGTAAGTCAACAATTTTAAAAGCAATAGCAGGGCTTATAAAAATTGATAGTGGAGAGATTTTAATAGATGGAGAAAAAATGAATAAAAACATATATAATAAACTTGCATTTGTTCCAGATGTAGAATCTCACTTTAGTAATACAACAATAAAAGAGTCATTTGAATTTATGGAAATTTTTTATCCAAGATGGAATAAAGAAAAATCAAAAGAAATGATGGATATATTTAAACTGAATGAAAATGAATTAATTGACAATTTATCTAAAGGAAATATTGCAAGAGTAAAATTAATTCTTGGATTTTGTCAAGACCCAGACTATATATTACTTGATGAACCATTCACAGGGATTGACTTGTTTAAAAGAGAAGAATTTATAGGAGTGATAGCACAGTATATGAAAGAAAATCAAGCTATTATTATAACCACTCATGAGATAGTAGAAATAGAAAGTCTAGTTGATGAAGTTATAATTCTTGATGAAGGTAAAGTAATAACATCATTTAATGCAGAAGATTTGAGAGAAAGAGAAGGTAAGTCTATATTAGATAAAATGAGGGAGGTATATAAGAATGAATAAGCTTCTATGTCTAATAAATGTAGATTTAAGGAGAAATAAGAGGTTTTATATAGCCTATATATCTTTTTTATCTTTAATTACATTGGGCTTAAATTTATTTGAAATTATTAAATTTAAGAACTCTAAATTTATTATAAACTTAGCAATAGAGGATTTTGGAGGTGTATTTTATGGAATAGGTATCATTGGCAATCTTAGATGTATCCAAACAATTTTGCTGTATGGAATATTGGGAATGTTTACATACTATATTTTTATGTGGAAAAGAGATTTCTTTTCTAAAAATCAAAGTATTTATACTTTAATGATGTTACCTCAGAATAAATTTAAACTTTGTATATCTAAGTCAATCACTTTGATAACAATGGTATATGGTTTTTTGATAAGTCAGATAGCAACATTATTTATATGTAAACACATATTTAATTTTGTTTTTAGAAATGTTCCAATAGTTAATATGTCCTTTGCTCAGGATTTATATTATTTAAATTTAAAAAGTATTCCAATCGATTTTATTTCTTTCATAACAATTTATGTATTTTTACTGTTTGTAGCTATTTCTTTTTTGAATAGTTGTATATTATTCACATTTTCTTACAGAGGTAAATTTTATGTGATTTTAATTACCTTGATAATTTTGGCAGGGTTATATTTTTCAACAGTATATATAAATATAATTAGTTTGTTTAGAAAGTATTATGGATTTGTTGGAACACAACTTAATTCCTTAGGTAACTATGTATTAAGTTTTATAGTTATAATGTTTATTTTAAATGGAATCTCTTATTTCTTAATAAATAAGAAATTGTCTATTTAGGAGGTGTGACATGAAATTAAAATCTAAAATATCTATACTTATTATATTTTTAGCAGTGGCAATATATTTTAGTATAGACCTATTGAACAATGAAAACAATTTAAGTATAAAAACGATAAAAGGTGACCAAGATGAATTGGGTTATATAAACATATATTTTGGATATGATTTTAATGGATATATAAATTCAAGATATATAATAAATGGAAGCAATAAAACTAAAAAAACAGAATTATTAAAATCAATAAAAGAGAGTGAGAACACGAATAACCTAATCGATGTCTCTAGTGGTTTGGATTCAATAGCTCATGTTGGTTTTGAAATAAGTGATGATTCTAAATCTAGTTCAAAAGGGATAAATTTTGTTATAGATGAGAAAAAAGAAGACCTAGAAAAAGGTGTATTTATTTCAGAAGGAAGTGATAAAAAAGTTGAATATGAAAAACTAGATATGGATAATTTTATAAGAACTAAATATAAAGTAGATAAAGATATCGATGAGTATCATGTAAAAGTGCTATCATCAAAAAGATACAAAAAAGATTTATATGTGTCTGTGCTTTATGCTCCAAATGAGTCATCAGAAAAAAATGAAAAAGATTTGAATACTATAGATATAATAAAGATTAATACTAAAAGTAAAAAAATAGAGACGATAAAAAGTATAAATATAAGCAAGTATCTTTTTGAAAAATACAACAACATACAGAGTATTGATGTAAGTTATTCTAGTAAAGATGGAGATAAAATGTATATTTTGATAGAAGCGATAAATGCAAATACATGGGATGATGTTGATTCTAAGCTCAATTTACTTGAGTATAATGTTAAAGAGAATAAAGAGAAAATAATAGAATTAAAAAGTTATAATAGAATGTCTTTGGAAAAAGCAAAGCTAAAAGATAGTAAATTATATATGATAATGTCAGAAAGAGATAATTCCAATAAAAGTAAAGAGGTAAATTTAATAACTTATAACATACTAGATGGCAGTTTAGTTGAAGATAAATATGTTTTGGATGAAAAAGAAGAAAGAAGCATCAGAAACATTGAAATTGATTCAAATAAAATCATTGTATGTACATCAAAAACAAATTCCGTACTACCCTGGGACAATAAGACTATTCTATATATAATAAATAAAAATTCGAAAGAAATAGTGTATAAGGGAGAATTACAGTTTAATAGTTCAAATAGCAGTTTAGAATTTGAAATAAAGTAGGTGAATTGATGAGGGATTTAATGAAGTTATTTGAGTTTGATTTAAAAAGAAACATAAAAAATTATATATTTATAATAAGTTGTTTTTGTTCTATTGTATTTTTAAATCTATTGAAAAATTTAAATGATTATAACTATATAATAGAAAATGCAGTAAAAACTGAGCAGTTATCAAAAGTAGGAAAGACAATAGAAACAGCAAGTGTCATGGGATTTTCAAGTTTTGGAAACATAATGGGTTCTATACAATCATGTTTTTTATTTGGGATATTTGTGTGTATTTGTTATGCTTTTTTTATTTGGTATAGAGATTTTGACATGAAAAGCAAATCCATATATACACTTGTGATGCTTCCTAAGAATAAAATTAATATTTATATATCTAAATTATTAAATGTATTGTTTCTAGTGTATAGCTACACTATATTATTTACAATAACTTTATTTATTGCAAGTAAAATACTACCTAATTATATGCTTGGTAGTATTGCAAACTATAATTTTGTACAAGAAACAATATATAAATTAAATATTTTACTTCCATACAGCTTTGAGAACTTATTAGTAGAATATGTATTTTTACTAATAGGAGTTATATGTGTAGTATTCACATCAATTCTTATAAATAAATCTGTGTATAAGATGAGAGCTTTAATGAGTTTTCTATTTTTAGTTATAGAAATTCTAATATTTATAATTCTTGTAGAGTTTATTATACCTTATGAATATAGTAATGTATTTACTGTAGTATATTCAAGTGTGAGCATATTTGTATGTAGTTTTATGTCTAATAAACTTTTAAATAATAAAATTGACTTTTAGGAGGTGTCTATATGAGAGAAAAGAAATTAGGAAAATATACAATATGTTTTATAACAGTATGTTTATCAATGATTATTATGACTTTGATATTGAGTTGTCTTAGTAAAAATAAATTATCTATAAGAACTTTAAATGGTAATCTAAAGGATATAGGAAGAGTTAGTTTAGTATATACACCGAATATAAGTAGATATACTTATGAAGAAGTAACCATAAGTAAAAATGGGACAAGAAATGATATAAATCCTAAAACTAAAATTGGAAATGATTATTTGCATATTGATAAGAAATACAGCGATTTTATTGATGGTAAAGGAATCGAATTTATATATAAAGATGATTTGAATATAGGGGTAGCATATACTTCTACTAAGTCTAATTCAGTACAGGAAAGAAACAATTTAAATGATTATATAAAAGTTTCAAATAAAAATTTGAAAAGTGGCTTAGAAGAAAATTTTGATATTGATTTAAAAAAATCTGATTTTAAAGAAAATAGTTGGCAAACTATTTTTAACAAAATATATAGAGGAAATTTATATATGGTGATTAGTGAAACAAATGTTTCAGGTGTTACAGTCAATAATATTTGTATATTAAAGGTAGATATAAAAAATAAATCCTATAAATTATTAAATAGATTTAATTTAGACTCACAAAGTAAATACCAACAAAATATTAATGAGATTAAATTTTCTATTGGAAGTAAACTTTATTTAGAGAGGTTAAACAACAAAGAGATAAATGGTGACATTGAAGGGCATGATAATTATTCAGATTTCATTGTGTATGATATAGAAGAGAATTCTTTCGATAAAAGTAACAAGTTTATGGATAATTTAAATAAAGAAAAAAATGCTGACCAAGGGGAAATGGGCTTATTGAGTAAAACAAAGTTAGACTATATCGTTAAAGATAACAAACTAAATATTATAGTTACAGATAAGAGTCGTTTTATAATTAATCTTGTTTATAGTGTTGATTCTAATGAAATTAAACTAGAAGATTATGAAAAGCTTAATTTAAAAGTAGATTATGATGAAGCACTATCTGGTGTTAGGAAAGTTAAGTTATTAGACGATAAAATATACTCTATTTCAAGTGTAAAGGAAACTATTTCAGGAGAGAAAAAAGGAAGTGGAGTTACTTCTGATATAGTTGGAACCAAGCCAATAAAATTTCAAGTATTTGATATTAATCTTAAAAAAACAGTATATGAAGCTGAATTGATAAATGGAGATGTAAGTTTACAAGACAAGTTATTCTTTGTAGCAAATTAAATAATAGTATTAATCAAATAACTTTAAATTTAGATATTTTTTCATGTAAAATATAAAAATGAATAGATAAAAATAAAACAAGATAATTATATACATTTTGATTATCTTGTCTTATTTTAGCATTGATATAAAAGCAATTTGATTAATATCTTTTACATATTATAAATATTCTAATATTATAATATATTCTAGTTTAATCTGATATTTAATTCACTTAAATTTGAAATGATAGTAATATAGTGGTAGAATTAATTATTAGAATATTAAAAATAATAAATAAATAATACATTATACTTGAAGAGGGGGATAATTTAAAAATGAGTAAAAAGTATATAAAAGCAGGAAATTTAATTGATGGAACAGGAAATAGTATTATGGAGAATAAAGGTATAATTATTGATGGAGATACTATACTTGAAATTGAAGATATAAGAGAAGATTTAAGTGGATATGAGGTGTATGATTACCTAGATAAAACTGTTATGCCAGGAATTATGAATTGTCATGTGCATTTGACAATGGAACCAGTAGGAAATCCAAAAGTTTATTATGAGAATGTATCTGATGTAGAGCTTGTAGTAAATACAATAAAACAACTTGATGCATATTTAGATTCAGGAGTAACATATATTAGAAGTCTAGGTTGTCCGAAATATGTGGATGTACAACTTAAAAATCTTATAGACAAAGGATCTATAGATGGTCCTGGTATAGTTACTTCAGGTCCAGTTATATGTATGACAGGAGGACATGGATACTATTTTGGTATTGAAAGTGATGGAGTAGATGAATGTAGAAAATCAGCTAGAACAGTTTTAAAAAATGGAGTAGATTGTGTAAAGATAATGGCTACTGGAGGTGTAACAACTGATGGTGTTGAGCCAGGTTCACCACAGTTGACTTTAGAGGAAATGAAGGCTGCTGTAGATGAAGCTATAAAAGCAGGTAAAATAACTGCTACACATGCACAAGGAAGAAATGGTATAAAAAATGCAGTTCTTGCAGGTATTACTTCTATAGAGCATGGTGTTTATTTAGATGATGAAATAATTGATTTGATGCTTGAAAAAGGAACATATCTAGTTCCAACAGTTGCTGCACCATATTTTATTTTAAATGCAGGAAAAGAAAGTGGAATAACTGAGGCTACTCTTAGAAAGTGCGAAATTGTTGCTATTCCTCATAAGGAATCATTCTTAAAAGCGTATAAAAAAGGAATTAAAATTGCAGTTGGTTCTGACGCAGGAACTTCTTATAATGAACATGGAAAGACGTATTATGAAATGAAATTAATGTCAGATTATGGTATGGATAACATGGATGTAATAGTAGCAGCTACAAAAACTGCATCCGAACTTTTAAGAATTGATAAAAATTATGGAACTCTAGAAAAAGGAAAGAAAGCAGATGTGATAGTGGTAAATGGAAATCCTATAGATAATATAGATGTAATGTCAGATGTTTTATCAGTATTTAAACTTGGCAAAAAAGTTAGATAATAAAATAAAATAGAAATTAGAAAAAAGTGTCTGAAAGAATGTTTAAAAGATTAGAGACACTTTTTTTTGATGATATTTATTAATACTTTAAAAATTCATATGTTATTTTATATCCATTAGTTAATATATATTATAAAAGAATAAAAAGTAATAATTTGTCATGTAAATATATATGTTTTTATAAATAATATATTTTAAAATAAAAAACAGTATATAAAAAAGGTTTATATGTTATATTTATATAAATATATCTATAAATAAGAAAGGAGCAAGTTGGTAAATGATAGAGGTAGATAAATTATGTAAATCTTTTACAAGGGTTGTAAAAGATGATAAAAATAAAAGCTCGATAAAAAAATTAAAGAAGATTAAAACTAAAAAAGAAGACTTTCTTGCTGTAAATAATGTTTCTTTTAGTGTTGAAGAAGGTGAGATAGTTGGAATATTAGGACCCAATGGTGCTGGAAAAACAACATTACTTAGAATGTTAGGAGGAATATTAACACCAACATCAGGAAATATAAGTGTTTCTGGATATGATTATTCAATAGATAGAAATTCAGCAAAAAAAGAAATAGGATATCTATCTGGAAATACAAAGCTGTATGGGAGACTTTCTCCTAGAGAACTTTTAACAACTTTTGGAAGTTTATATGAAATGACAAAAGAAGAAATAGAAGAAT